>JAEXRM010000223.1 GCA_023440865.1 Bacillota bacterium | reverse complement strand
GTTGGGTCGACCCGGGGATTGGGATTGAACGTGGGCCAGTAGTCGACAAAGGCGTACACGGTCACTTCGATGGTATTGTTGCCCCGCCAGGAAAGGGTGATGCTGTCGCCGGGCTTCACCTTGAGCTGGTCCATCAGGCTGGTGGAGAGCAGCGCCGCTTTGGGCGCATCCGTCAGCAGGTTGAGGTACTCGTTGATGTGATGGGAGAGCAGACCGGAGCGAAACCATGCGATCTTGCCGAACTCCGCCGGTTTGATCGCCATCAGCTGCACGCCGGAAGCCTCGGTCTCAAAGCCCCGCGCCCGCACATCGCTCACCCGGAGCACCTTCGTGGCCGCCTCGACTCCTGCGAGTCCGGCGAAGGAGGCGTAATCAGGCTCGATGTACTTGATCGCATCCTTCGATGAGCTCGATGAAGCCGCCGCCGCGGGCGCGCCATCGGGAATGAGCGCGCTTGATGCGGTTGGGACATCGTTCGTCTTCCAGACCGGATCGACGACGACATCGGCGCCGACCTGGTACCGCGTCTTGTCCTCGACGTTGCGGTTGGTCGTGCGGGCCGAGTTGGCGTTGAACAGGCCGATGGAGATCGACAGGATGATGAAAAGCATCAGGAACTGTTCCTGGCCGCGCGAACGCCCGACCTGGACCAGCGAGATGTACATGACCGGGGACCAGACGCGGCGCCCCAGCCAGTAGACGAAGCGGATGATGTAGGGATACACGCGCAGGAACAGCAAGCCGGCACCCAGGACAAACAGTGTGGATGTCAGGAACAGGATGGGGTCAACGGTGATCGCGCCCGCGTTGACTCCGGTGGTCGCCAGGATGCTCTGCTGGCGCTGGAACTGATACAGGCCGTAGAAGGCGACGCCCAGGATGATGACATCAAGGAAATACTTCCGCCAGAAGGCTTTGCGGGCGCGCGACTTTCCCTGCTTGACCTTGACGATCGTGGTGCGCGATTGCATCAGCACGGGTACCAGCATGGTGAACACGATCGACAGGAAAGCCGCTCCAGCGTACAGGTAGGCCTTGATGCCCATCGACAGCGGCAGGGCGGTGCGGCCGACAAACTCGAGGAAGCCGTTGGAAGATCCGAGAACCTGGCACAGCAGCAGACCCAGCGGCGGACCCGAGGCAAGCCCGACCAGGCCCAGCAGCACGCTCTCGAGCAGGTAGCTGCGGAATATCTGCGACTTGCTCGCGCCGCGGCTCTTGAGGACGGCGATGCCGTTCTCGTCGTTGCCCACGATCAGCTGGGAGACCATGAAAATATAGAACACGAGCATCAGCAGGACCGGCACCGCCAGCACCCACAGCGTCGTGGTCAGCTGCGCCGCACGGTCGTGGTAGGAGGAAATGATGTCGATCGCCGGCATTTCCGACTCGAGCACGCCGCGATACTTCTTCACGAGCTCGCGCTGGCTGTTCCAGGTATCGATGATGCCTGTGAGGTCGTCCACCTTGATCTTGTGGTAGTCGAAGGCGTAAAACCAGAAACCCTCGCGCAGAAAGGGGCAGTCACCCTCCACATAGGCGGGTTTGAAGATCGATTCGGACATGTAGAGGGCGTTTGTGCCCTCGGAGAGCCTCCGGGTCCAGTACGGGTCTGACGGGTCCGCCGGCTCCACGACGCCCACGATGCGGACCTTGAGCGATGCCGTCTCCTTCGAGAGCTTGCTGTTGACGGTGTACTCGCCATCGAGCAGCAGGTTCATCTCCTTGAGTGTCTGCGCGCCCACCACGACCTCGGTCACGCCATCGACCGTCTTGTCCGCGTACATCCGACCGTTCGTGACCTTCACGTGCTCCGGCAGGCCCGAGCGGTAGGCAAGCTCGGCATAGTACCCCTCCGGGCGCTTGATGTCCGGCGGATCGGACACGACGACCGAGTGGCTGACGCGGACCTCCTCCACCTTGGTCAGGTACGGCACGTTGTATGCCTCACCCATGACGTTCCAGATGCGGTTGCGGAACCAGCGCAGGGCGTTGGAGCGGTCCTTGCCCTCATAGGCGTAGTTGAGGACCGCCTTGACCGAAAAGGAGCCCGGAAATTCGCCCTTCTCGACCTGGTGGTTCTCCAGGTCCTTGGTCAGCATGCGCTGCATGATGCCATCCGTGTACAGCGGGATGCTGCACACGAGCGAGGTGGCGAGTATGGTGCCAAGGAGCAGGCAGATGATCATCCATAGGTTGCTGGACATCCGCCGCAGTACCAAGCGAAACACGATGGGTCCTCCTGTCTGTGTTGGCGAGTTGACAAGCCTGACAAGGTGCGCGTCATGCTGTTAGCCAACTCAGGAAGTATGCGCGCATTCCGAGGAATGCAGGTGCGGCGGGCACGTTCCGGGGAACGCCGGCCCGCCCTGTCAGTCCGTTATCGCACGATGACGGACTCTCCGAGCTCGAGCCCCTTGATGACCTCGAACTCCGTTTCCGACTGGATGCCGACTTCGACATCGCGTTCTTCCCGGATGTTGTTTTTCAGCACATTGACGTAGGTGCGCCCGAAGTTCTTGTTCAGCGCGTACTTGGGCAGGACGACGGTATCCTCGCGGCGCTCGAGGATGGCGAGGATCTGGGCGTCCTGACCGATGCGGATGCCCTCGGGCAGCCCTTCGACGGCGATGAGAACGGTTTCCTTGAGCTCCTCCTTCGCATCCACGGGCAGATCGACGGGCGTCATGACAACCTCGCCCCTGTAGTCGACACGGTCAACGGTCACCGTCACCTGCATGCCGGTCGAGAAATCGCCCACGCGGTCATCCGCATAGCGCAGCTGCAGCTTGGTCGGATCGGCAACCGTGACGACCGTGGCGTAGGTTTCCACATGGTCACCGGTCTTCAGGTTCGTGACGTAGGTCACGTCGCCGTCGATGGGGGAAAGCAGTTGGGACTCCGCCAGCGCGCGGCGGAGGGACTCCAGCCGGATGCGGGCGGATTCCACGTCGAGTCGGGCCAGATCGAGATCGAACTTGGCCTGCAGCAGGCGGTTCTTCTGCTCGGCGGGTGCGGCGGTGGGGTCGGTCGAGGTGCGTGTCGCCTCATATTGCGCATTGAGCTTGTCATAGCCCAGCTGTGCCCGTTCGAGCGCGATCTCCTGCAGTCGCGTGTCATCGCCGAGCGCCTGCGTGTCGAGGGTGGCCAGGACGTCACCCTTCTTGACCTTCTGGCCGATCTTCACATGAATGGTCTCGAGTCGGCCACCCTGTTCGGTGAATTGCACATTCGCCTGGGCGACGGACATGAACCGGCCTGTCGCGCGCAGCTTGCGCTCAATGATGCCCTTCTTGACCTCGAGCGTCTCATAGGTGACCTTTTCCGGCACCTTCAGCGGCGGCGCGAGCGCCTCCTCCTCCTGGGGCATCATCGTGCAGCCGGAAGCCAGCAGCATCGACAGGGCTGTCGCAGCCATCAGGGCGCGCATGCCGCATTTCTTCGCGGCATCGGTACGGAAAGGGATCTTCGGGTTCATCTCGTCGCACCTCGTTTTCATCGGTTCCTGCGGAACGTCTTCATCCGCTGTCCACATGCGTTCGCCTGTCGGACGCTTGCCACGCCATCCCGTCCGGACCAGGGGTTTGTCCGACAGCGCCGCGGTTCGCGCCGATACCCTTCCAGGACCGCACACGCGGGGGGGATCCGGTTGCCGGATTCCCCGCACTTCCGCCCAAGCGCATGCGCCCATCGTATCATCGCCGTCCGCGAGATGCCAGCATATCGGACGCAACCGTCGGAAGAGTGACGGTTGAGTCGGCGAATGTCATCGACGACGCCGTCTCCTGCGCCGGCAGACACCGCGTACGGGAGGCTTCGGCCGAATGCGGGACCCGTTCGGACTGTCTATCATTATGTCACATCTTCCGGTTTCGGTGTGCCAGAAGATCGCGCCTGAATTTCGTGGAATGTGACAAAAAACGGATGCCGCGCGAAGCCGATGTCCCGTGGCATGGACGGGCGGTCTTCGCGCGGCATCCGCCGCGGGTGTGCTTCCAAAGGGTCTGCGTTCAAGCCGGAATCTCGTTTCCGTGCGGATCGGCACGCGACCCGAAAGGTCAGCGCAGGTGCTTGAACTGCGGCAGCCAGGCCTGGTTCGCCTGGAACATCTCATCCACCATCTTGCGGATCTCCGCGAGGCTCAGCACGGCGGAGGTCAGCGGATCAAACGCGATGGCGTGGAAGATCTTGCGCGGGTCGCCTTCGAGCGCCCCCTCGACCGCCAGCTCCTCGCAACGGGCGCTCGTATTGACGAGCACGGCCAGCGGGGCGGGCAGACTGCCGACATGGATGGGATCGAGCCCGCGGGGCGACGCCAGCACGGGCACCTCGACGCAGCAGCCCTCGGGCAGGTTGTCGATCAGGCCGAAGTTGCGGACGTTGCCGTTGAACTCGAACAGCGTGCCGTCGCCGAAGCAGGCGTTGAAAATGGATGCGGCATACTCGTGGCCGCGGGTCAGGTCGATCTTGTCCTCGGCCAGCCACTTGTCGTACTCCTCGCGCCAGTTGTCCTCGCGCTTGAGGTACTCGTCGAGGATGTAGGCGTACACGCCGGGGTTCCAGCCGGTTCCGGTCGTGCAGTACTTCTCGATGAGGTCGGGGCGCTTGCGGAACCAGGCGTTGTACTCGGAGTTGTGCCCGCTCGACTCGGTGACGTAGTAGTCCAGGTGCAGGAACATCTCGTTGCGCACGAGCTCCTCGTTGTACACCTCGGGCCGCTTCATCGCCTCACGGATGAGCGGGTAGGCGTCCCTGCCGTTCCACTTGTAGTCGAGATAGAACGCCTGGTGGTTGATGCCGGCGCAGCGGTAGGTGACCTCCGACATGGGGGCGCCGATCCAGCGGGCGAGCATCTCGGCGGTGCCCTGCACGCTGTGGCACAGGCCGGAGATCGCAACGTCCGAGACGCCCTGCATCGCGCGGCACAGCATGGCCATGGGATTGGTGTAGTTGAGGAAGATGGCGTTCGGACAGTACGTCTCGATGTCCTTCACGATCGCGATCATCTCGGGAATGGTGCGCAGGGCGCGGAAGATGCCGGCCGGTCCGCGCGTGTCGCCGACATTGATGTCCACGCCGTACTTCTTGGGAATCTCCACATCGTGACGCCACACCTGGACGCCGCCCGACAGGATGGTGCAGAGCACGCCGTCGGCGCCCCTGAGGGCCTCGGCGCGATCCATCGTGGCGATTACGGTCGCCGGATACTTGCCGGCCTCGATGATCTTCTCCACGCCCCGTTTGATATAGGCAAGCCGATCGGCGTTGATGTCCATCAACGCGATGGTGCAGTCGCGGAATGCCGGAAACGAAAGGATGTCCTTGACCAGCCCGCGGGTGAAGCCGAAGCTGCCGGCTCCGATGAATGCGATCTTCTTCATGCCTGGTTCCTCCATGATCCTGCTGTCGGGTGCACTTCCGACCGCCACCGCGGGCGACCGGCACGAGACCATTGTATGGGATGGCTCGGCGTGTTGCCATGGCGGAATGCGGGCCGAATATGGCATAATGTTGGAATGGTGCACGCGAACCAGCGAGAACAGGAGCAAGACATGCCCGCCAGAAGAACATCCGCGAAGCCGCCCGCCCTGTGGCAGACCGTCCGCCGGAACCTGCCGGACCTGGAAATGGTGCAGTACGGCCAGGAAGACTGTCTTCCCGGGCACAGCTACGGCCCCGCCGTGCGGGACCACTGGCTTGTACATTTCGTGCATGCGGGGCGGGGGCATTTCCACTCCGCCGGACGGGTCTGGGAACTCGGACCGGGTGACGGCTTCCTGATCTGCCCCGACCAGGTGACCTACTATGATGCGGATGGCACGGATCCATGGCATTACAGCTGGATCGGCTTCTGGGGCTCGCGAGCGCCCTTCCTGCTGGCGCAGGGGGGGGTGACGGCGGAGCACCCCGTGTTTCATGACCGGTTCGGCGCCATAGCCGGCTGCGTCCGCGAGATGAACCGATCCTTCGAGATGGATCGCGGTCGCGAGCTGCGCCTGCTGGGGCAGCTGTACCTGTTCCTTGCCGCACTGGCCGACACGGCGGGACAGGAAAACGCGGATGGCGGCCAGGGACGGCGCAAGGCCTATGTGGCAAAGGCCATCGAGTTCTTTCGCATGAACTACGCCCGTCCCATCGGCGTGGCCGATGCCGCCGCACGGGTGGGGCTCGACCGCAGCTATTTCTCCGAGATCTTCCATGACGAGACGGGGTTTTCACCGCGCGACTTTCTCATCGGTCTGCGCATGGAAAAGGCCTGTCAGTTCCTCGGGAACGCAGGCCTCTCGATCGGGGATGTGGCGCGAAGCGTCGGGTATGACGATCCGCTGTTGTTCTCCAAGATATTCCGCAAGACGCGGGGCCTGTCACCGCGTGCCTTCAGGAAGGCAACACCGGGTGACGGCCCATCATGCGGTTGAGGCAGTCCCAATCCGTACGCTGCTCGATGACGTGCTCATACGGCTCCTCGCCCGGCACGACGGCACGCACCTGATGAATGTATTCATCCGACGACAGATCCCCTTGCATGAAAAGGCAGGCAAGAAACGCCAGCCGTTCTCCCTCGGACAAGTCATCGATCAGCAATCGGCCCATCATTTCGCCTCCCGGACGCGCACAGGGGGCAGCGACACCGATATGTGCCTCCCGCCCGCCATGCGCGTTATTGACAATTTGCATTATCATCATACCAGATGTCAATGCAATTTGACAATGGGACGATGGTCCCATATCCGATCTGACGCATGCGTCCGTCAAATGGACGAGGCAGCCCCCGCCTCCTCCCCGGCAGGATCCGCGGGGTCCGGCGGCAACAGCCGCATCAGCGCATATCCAATGACGAACAGCATGATGATGGGTACCACGCCAAGATTCGCACGACCGGTCACCAGCATGGTCAGGCTCATCAGCAGGGGGCCGAGGAAGTCGGCGCCCTTGCCGAAGATGTTGAACAACCCGAAGTACTCGTTCGAGTGCTCCTTGGGGATGATGCGCGCGAAGTACGACCGGGAGAGGGACTGGATGCCACCCTGGAACATGGCGACGCACACGGCGAGGAACCAGAATTCCCACGCGCGGTCGAGCTGCAGCGCGAACAGCGCGATGCCGGCGTAACCGATGATGCAGGCCTCGATGAGCCTGCGGGTGTTGAACCGCCGGGCGAGTCGGCCGAACAGGATCGCGCACGGGAATGCGATGATCTGTGTCAGCAGCAGCGCAAGGATCATCTGCGTGCTGTCGATGCCGACCGCGCTGCCGTAGGAGGCCGCCATGCCGATGATGGTGTAGACACCGTCGATGTAGCAGAAGAACGCAAGCATGAACAGCAGGATGCGCCTTTCCTTGCCCAGGCGCCGCAGGGTGCCGGCCAGTGTCGACAGCGAAGCGGTCAGGGCATGTGCCTTGCGTTCGACAAACCAGGTCTGCCGGTAGTCGCGCAACAGCGGCATCGAGAAAAGACCCCACCACACGCAGGTCAGGATGAACGAAAGCCGCGTGGCGGCCGTCTTGCCAAGCCCGGTTGCGTCGGCGGTCAGAATCAGGCCGATGCACAGGATGAAGGGCACGCAGCTTGCGATGTAGCCGATGCCGTACCCCATTGACGAGACGGTGTCCATGCGGTCGTCCGTGCTGACGTCCGTGAGCATCGAATCGTAGAAAACCAGCGAAAGATTGTAGCCGAGCTTGGCGATGACGAACAGCACCACAAAGGCAATCCAGCCGTTGACCAGCCCCATGGCGACACCCGTCGCCAGGCCGACGCCCATCGATATGGTGAACAGGCGGATCTTCATGCCCCTGAAATCCGCCAGCGGCCCCAGAAGCGGTGACAACACGGCCAGGATGAGCGTGCTGAGCGAGGTGATCAGGCCCCACCAGGCGGCCGACCGTGTCGGGGAGACCCCGCCGGCGGCCGTCAAGCTGTTGAAATAAATGGGAATCACGGACGAGACAAGCATGGTGAAGGCTGAATTGCCGGCATCATACAGGACCCAGCTCTTTTCGGTACGTGTGAAACGCATGCGTGCTACCATCCGTCAGACGCTCCCTTCCTCCGATGACCTCCATTCCAGTCTACACAAATGTGAACGGCGCCACCAGTACCGTTTTTCGGCGCTGAAAAGGGCGGGTACCGGTCGAAACCGGTTCCCCGCCCCGCACACAAGCCGGTGCGATTGTGACCTGCCTATTTCGATGCCTTCTTCTTGGTCGCCTTGGCTGCCTGGACGGCGATCTTGCCCTTGAGCTCCTTGCCGGCCTTGAAAACGGGCGCCTTGGATGCGGGGATCTTGATCTTCGCCTTCGTCTGCGGATTCACGCCCGTACGGGCCTTGCGTTCGCGGACATCGAAGGTGCCGAAGCCGACAAGCGTGACTTTCTCGCCCTTGATGAGCGACCCCGAAATGCTCTCCACCATGGCGTCGAGCGCGATGCCGGCGTCCTTCTTGGTCAGTTCGGCCTTTTTCGAGATCAGATCGATGAGATCGGCCTTGTTCATGGTTTCACTCCTTTCGTCATGCAACGCACCCTTCCGGTGCCCATTTTCTTCATACCCCGGCAAATCCGTCACTAACAGGGAGCTTGGTGGATTTTTCAAATGAAGTCTTTTCCCCATGCCGCTTTGCGATATGGTAACCACGAAGATGGGCCTTGAAAGGGCGCTGTGAACGATCAGCCACATGCGCCGCCCCTGTGATGCATGCGTGGAGTCCGCATGACAGGCAGTTTTTCCACTTGTCCCGGAAGCGGGCGGATGCGCTCAGGGCGCCACACGCTCCGCCTTCGCCTTGCGGCAGGCGGCACAGTGTCCAAGAAACTGGATGCGGTGGTCGACGATCTCGAACCCGTACTGCTGCTGCAGCATCGCCTCGATGGCGTTCATCAGGTCTTCCTTCGCTTCGATGATGGCGCCGCAGGACAGGCATACAAGATGGTGGTGGGCATGGTGCTCTTCCGCATGGCAGATTTCATACCGGACGGTGCTGTCCCCCAGGTAGTCGCGCGTGAGGTATCCGATCTCGGTCAGCAGCTGCAACGTGCGATAGACCGTTGCGATACCGATTTCGGGTGCGCTGGCGCGCGTGCGGTCATAGATTTCCTCGACGGTGAGGTGTTCTCCCTCGCACGCCTCGACTGTCCGAAGCACCGCCTCGCGTTGCGATGTCATGCGGAACCCACGCTCCGACAGAACCTGCTTCAAATCCAACATGCGTCCTCCGTCGTTCCCGCCCGGACCCGTTCCGGCCGGATCAGGCATCCGATTCGATTATACCGCGCTCCGCGCCCTTCGCCAAATGTGACTCCATCACGGAGCCGGCCTGTCGCGCATCGTACAATGAGGATGCAAGATACGTCAGGGTTCCGGACGCAATGCTCCGGGAAAGGAAGATGCCGATGTTTTTCACCAAAAGCGCCACAAACCGCATCAAACCGGCTCAGGTACAGGACATGCTCGCCAACCGCGTTCCTTTCGTGCTCCTCGATGTCCGCACCCATGCCGAGCATGCGGGGGGACATATCCCGGGCAGCACCCTGCTGCCGCTTGACCAGCTCCCGGCGCGGGCTGAAACCGTCCTGCCGGACAGGAATGCCCGCATTGTCGTCTACTGCGCGAGTGGCGCCCGCAGCGCCCAGGCGGCCCGTTTTCTGGCACAGCTGGGCTATGCCGATGTCAGCGACCTCGGCGGCATCATGAGCTGGCCCTTCGGCATCGTTGGCGGATGACCCTGCGACGACACGAGCCCCTCAGCGCCTGAAAGGACCGCCCCCCACCGGATGCAGGCATCGGACAAGGGAGACGGTCCTTTTCGCGGCTTGACGAACGGCTCGGCCCGCACCTGCCCGCACGCAGCGCGGCTGCTCAGCGGCGGCCTTCCAGCTCGGTGAACACCTGCTCCCAGGTGACACCCTGATCGACCATGAGCACCATCATGTGATACAGCAGGTCGGAGATCTCGTAGCGGATCTCGGATCCGGAATTGTTCTTGGCGGCGATGATGACTTCAGCCGCCTCTTCACCGACCTTCTTGCAGATCTTGTCCAGGCCCTTGTCGAACAGGTAGTTCGTGTAGGAGCCTTCCTTGGGATTGGCCCGGCGGTCGACGATCACGTCGTACACTTCCTGCAGCACGGATGCCTTGTCACTCATGGATGAAATCCCCTTCCTTGTCGATGCGTCGATAAAAGCAGCTCCGCTCGCCCGTATGGCAGGCGGCGCCGGTTTGCCGTACCCTCATCAGCAGACAGTCCGCATCGCAGTCGACCTTCAATGCCACGACCGTCTGCCAGTGGCCGGAGGTATCGCCCTTGCGCCACAGCGTATTGCGGCTGCGGCTGAAATAGACGGCCCGGTCCCCCTCGAGCGTGAGTCGCAACGCCTCGCGGTTCATCCAGGCCATCATCAGCACATCGCCACTGTCCGCGTCCTGTGCGATGACAGGCACCAGTCCCGCTTCGTTCCAGCGGATCCGGTCCGACAACGTTTCGTGTTCGCGATCTGTCATGCAATCATCCTTTCATGGCATGATGCCGCCGGTGAACCGGCGGTGGCGGCCGCCTTCCATTATCGCTCGACCCGGATGAGGTTGTCCACCCTCTGGACAACCGCCTGCGCGGCGATCTCATCCATCGCGGACCGGATGGCCCGTTCGCCCGCCGGATGGGTCACGAACACAAGGGGCGCGACGCCACCGCTTCGCCCCTGTTGCAGCACGGACTCCAGACTTACGCCGTGCCGGCCGAATATGCCCGCGATGGCAGCCAGCACGCCGGGATGATCGTCGACGGTCAAATGCGCGTAGTACGAGCACAACCAGTCATCCTGCACCGCTCCCCGGCCTGCACCCGGCAACGGCAGCGGACAGGCTGCGCCGTGACAGCCTGCTTCACGGGCACAGACAAGCACATCCGAAACAAGCGCCGAAGCCGTCGGCAGGTCGCCGGCGCCCCGACCGTAGAACATGAGGTCCCCGACAGCGTTGCCATGGATGAAGATGGCATTGTTCGCGTCGCGCACCGCCGCCAGGGGATGGGTCAGCGGCAGGAAGGCCGGATGGACGCGCGCCTCGATGCCCTGCTCCGTCTGCCTGGCGATGGCGAGCAGCTTGACAGCGAAGCCGAGCTGCCGGCCACAGGCGATGTCATCGGCCGATATGCGCGTGATGCCTTCGCAATGGATGTCCTGCACGCGCACCGTCCGCCCGAAGCACAGCGAGGCGAGTATGGCCAGCTTGAACCGCGCGTCGTGGCCCTCGATGTCCGCCGTCGGATCGGGTTCCGCGTAGCCCATGCGCTGCGCCTGCGCCAGTGCGTCGCCAAACTCCTCCTGCGCGTCGCTCATGCGGGTGAGGATGAAATTGGTGGTGCCGTTGATGATGCCCATCACCCGCTCGATGCGGTTGCCCTGCAGGCTCTGGCGTATGGCGCGGATGATGGGGATGCCGCCGGCCACACTGGCCTCGAAATGGAAGCCGACACCGTGAGCGCGCGCCGCATCCTGCAACTCGTCCCAATGGGTGGCGACGACCTCCTTGTTGGCCGTCACGACGCTCTTGCCGCGTCGGATCGCCTCGAGGATGAGCGTTCTCGCAGGCTCCGCGCCGCCCATCATCTCGACGACAATCGAAATGTCCGGATCATCAAGGATGTCCTCGGCCCGCGTGGTGAGGCGCTCCGGCGGCACGGCCGCCTGACGGGCTTTGCCGGGGTCGCGCACAAGCACGCGTGCCACATCGATATCCGCCTGCTCGCGTTCACGCAGCAGGCTACCATTTTCCGACAGCAGCCGGTACAGGCCGCTGCCGATGTTCCCCAGGCCAAACAGGCCGATCCGGATGGTTGCCATGCACTCCTCCTTGACCTGCGGTTGCTTCCGGCAGGCTTGATCCAGTATAATGGGGAATACCCGTCCCCTTTTCACCGGCCGGGCGGCCGGAATGACACGAGGCGTCATCTGGCACCGGTCTCCGGCCGCAACGCCTTCCGGAGGCATCCATGAAGATCCTGCTGATCGCCGACCATGAAAGCAAATACATCTGGGATCACTTCGATGCATCCCGCTTTGCCGACATAGACCTGATCATCTCCTGCGGCGATCTCAAGAGCGATTATCTCAAATTCGTTGTCACGATGATCAACAAACCGCTCTTTTACGTGCACGGCAACCATGACACGGAGTATGCGCGCAATCCGCCCGAAGGCTGCGAGTCGATCGAGGACCGCATCGTGGTGTTTGGCGGCCTGCGATTTTTGGGCCTTGGCGGCAGCATGCGGTACGGCGGTGACAAGTCGTCCACCCAACCTCCGTACCAGTACACGGAACAACACATGGCCCGACGCATCCGGAAACTGCGTTTCCGCCTGTGGCGGAGCCGCGGATTCGATGTGCTGGTGACCCACTCGCCCGCGCATGGCATCTGCGACGGCGCCGACCTGTGCCACACCGGCTTCAGGTGCCTCCGTTCGCTCCTCGACCGCTGGAAGCCGGCGCTCATGATCCATGGACACATGCACATGGGCTTCGGCAGGGGCAGCCGGTACGTGCGGCACGGCGAGACACGAATCTACGACGCCTTCGAATACCATGTGCTGGAGATATGATCCGGTTCCGGATCGGACGGCCGTTCATTCCCGGGCCAGGATCTCCTGACGCCGCACACCCTCGATGCGTGCGATCGCATCCATCATGGTGCGGATGGGTTGGGTCATGTTGTCGGTCTCCACTGAAATCGTGATGTCCGCCAACCCGTTGATCGGAATGTTCTGGTTGATGGTCAGGATGTTCGCGTGGCAGTCCGCGATCTGCTGGATGATGTTCGAGAGGATGCCGGAGAAGTCCTCCACGACAAACAGCAGCGTGATGACCTTGCCGCGGGATGTTTCATAAAACGGGAACACATGGTCTTTGTACTTGTAGTAGGCGCTGCGGCTCAGCCCCGCCTCGCGCGCGGCCTCGTTGACGGGCTTCTTCGGATCGATGCTCAGGATCCGCTTCACTTCGATGACTTTGGGGAACACTTCCGGCAGTACGGACGCGGCAACCAGGAAATAGGTTTGCGATCGATCCATTTCATCCTCCGTTCCGCCCGACGGCACGTCAGTGTCCGCTCGAGAAGAACATATGTGCGTGATGGACAACATGATACCATAGGTGCCGGTGATTGGCAAATGATGTCGGCCGCACCCGGCTGCGGCACGCGTCCCTGTCAAGGCATGCAACAGCAAAGAAGCGTTCAACGGCCGGTCGGGTCAGGGCCAGTCAACGGCCGGTCGGGTCAGGTTGTGGCTGGCGCGGTTTCCCGTTCAAGCCAGGCAAGGTAGGCGGCCGCCTCGGCGGTGCTCGCGCCGCACATCTCGATCGAGGGACGCAGCGCACCGCACACCGGCGGCCGGTCGGGGGACCCAAACAGGGCGCAGAGATTCGCAGCGGTCAGGTGGGGACATCGCATGCCGGCAGGCTTGCCCCCGGGGAGTCCGGGCACCGGCGATGAAATGGAGATCTCAATGCAGCAGGCGCCGCAGCCGGGACGACAGGCCATGTTTTTCATCCGATCTTCCCCGTTGCCAGATCGGACATGTTGCGCAAGTCCGTGATGTCCGGCAGGTCACCGAGCACCCCTTCCACCATCCAGTCCATGGACACGATTTCGTCATGCGTTGCCGTTTCTCCGTCCTCGACCCGCAGCATGCCCTCCCGGTCATAGACCGGTCCGGAGAAGGGAGTGAACGCGTTCGAGACGATCGCGTTCTTCAATGCCTCCAGCAGCTTTTGCGTGTCGCGCGGAATGATGTTGCGGGCATAGAAGAAATCGAGCAGGCCCGAATCCATGCCCCACCAGTAGTTGCGGATGGGACTGGCGGATGCGGCATCCGCTCCGATGCGCATCGTGCCGGACAGGATGGAACGCAGGACTTTCTCGTAAAAGATGCCCCAGTTCCAAACAGGAACCGCGAGATAGCGGTCGGGCACAATCGCGCCGCCCGGGTCGCGCGTGACGGTGAACACCCCGTACTCCGGCGCGAAGTTGCGGTTGGCAAGGGTATTGTGGTGGCAGATGATGTCGGCCCCCTGGGTTGCGAGCCGTTCCATTGATTCCTGGCTGACGCCGCGCGCGGTGTCCCATTTGCGGGTCCACTCCACGGAGACAAGCGCGGATGGCCGCACCATGCGGGCGCCCAGGGCGAACGCGTTGATGCCGCACAGCACGTCGGGCGTCGGGAAGGTGCCTACATAGCCGATGAGATTCGAGCGCGACATGACACCCGCCACAATGCCGCACAGGAAACGGGGTTCGTGAATGCGTCCGAAGTAGGTGTTCACATGCTTGAAGGAATGCCAGCCCGAACAGTTCATGAACGTGACACCCGGATGTTCCATGGCCATCCTCAGCGTGGCGTTCAAAAGCGGCGGGCTGGTTGTGAAGATGACCTCGCAGCCCGCGTCCACCAGCTCCCGGATGCGGGTGGACGCATCGGCGTTCTCCGGCAGTCCGTGGATTGTCAGCGTCTGCACCTGGTCCTGCAGGACGCTTTCGACATGCATCCGGCCCAGTTCGTGAGAATACGCCCAGCTGGAGGTGCGGTTGTCGTTGGCGTAGGCAAAGCCGACACGGATGCGGTCGGTTCGCGGACGCATGGTCAGCCGGGTGAGGAACGTGGGTTCCTGCCGGGGTGCCGGCGCGGTCTGCACGACCGCCTCGTCGGTCGCATGGGATTCGACCTCCATGAGGAAGCGTCTGAGCAGTGGCCGCAGTTCGTCGATATCGTATGCGTCGGGCACGCCATTGATCTTGAGGAAGTCGAGCAGGGCGTCTCCCGTGCTGATCGGCAGCTTCGCGCCGCCCAGCTCGAGAAAAACCCGCCGGAACGCACGGTAGACCGCGTTGAGGAAGTAGCGGTACCGGTCCTTTTGGTCGAGCAGGCGACTTTTGGGCGTATAGTCGCGGATGAGGGCGCCCAGCTCGGCGAAACCTTCCTCGCGTGTCATCCAGATCTCATTGATGCCGGTTTGCTTGTAGAAGTCGAGGAACTGGTAATACAGCCGGATGTCGCGGTCGTTCTCGTCATATTTGGGGATGAGGCGCGTCACTTCCGCAGGGAAGTACTCCACGCCCAGGTATCGAAGCACCGAGACGCGTTTGTTGCCCTCGACGACATAGAACCAGTTGAGGTACTCGTACACCTTGACGGGATCACGCAGCCCCTCCTCCATCTGGATGTCATGCACCTTTTGCCATTTCTCCGCGAACTCGGTGTTCTCGCCCATCAGCGGTGCGAAATTACGTGCAAAACAGATGCTGCGCAGGTAGGTGTAGGTACCCTTGACCTTGTCGAGCGGAATCTCGACGACGCCAAGGCTCACCTCGGACACGATGTCGATGTTCTTGAGCACGCCGTCGAGAAAGGGCAGATAGCCATTGCGCCCCTGCGAGATATAGCTGGCGTATTCCTTCTGGCCGCTTCGCTTCGCGGCGATGTATTCCGTCAACTCCCTTGCCATCTTGTCTTCCCCCGCCTTCTTGGGCCCGGTGTTTCCAGCGGGCCGGATGTCGGTTTGCCTCCGTCGGTTGTACGAGCGGCGCCGGGTATCCGGCACCGGGTGCCTGCGTTGCGTTTCAGGGCGTGTGCCCGTCCACGGCGCCGGCCTGTGTCCTGCTCATCCATTCCGCCGCACGCGCCGGCTGGATTCCGGACCGGATGTCCGCAAGCAGCCTGTCGAGGATTCGCAGGGCAAGGATGCCCTGTTCTGGGGTGATGAGCCGGCGTTCGATGGCGTCGGCGAGTTCGTCGAGATCGATGATCTCCACCCGGCCATCGGGATGGATCTTGACATCCGCCAGCAGGTCGTGCAGGCGGTAGGTGTCGGCCGGGGCATCATACCGGATGTCGACGAGATCCACGTACCAGTACAGGGTGTTGTCGCAGGCATCCATGAAACGGCTGATCTTCACGCCTTCCTTGAGAAAGACACAGGACATGCCGTGGTCGATGTCGGTCCGCGGGCGGATGGGTTTCCAGGCCGTCACAAGATGCTCGCCGTCGCGGTACAGCAGGCGGTCACCCGAGATGTCGACTGTTTCGGCGGGTATGTAGCGGATCCGGAAAATCTTCGGCATAGACACCTCGCGTGGTCCCTCGATGATATGTCGGCTTGACGGACGCAACTGCCTTCACCATGGTCGGCACCATGGAGGCATCAGGCGCCTCTTCATGCGAAACAGGCGTTTCATGCGGCCTGAACCGGTTCATGCCCGTCACATGCATGTGGTCCTATTATACCCAAGAAGCAGGGGGATCACAACGCAGGGGCGATCGCCTGCGCCCCTCCGTTTGCCGTGATGACGAACCGTTGCGTGGACATGGCGCCAGAACAAAAACGGAGGCTCCCTTGCGGGCAGCCTCCGTCTCTGTCATGGCACGTGACTGGACCAGATCATGCGAGCCGGCCCATGCGTCTGGCGAGGTTCACTCCTCATCGTCCTCGCGGTCGGCGAAGCCCTCGTCGTCGATCACCATCGTCTGGACCGGAGCGGCCGGCGTGCTGTACTGGACGCCGCCCTCGATGTCGAGCTCGATGTCGCGGTACTTGGGCATGCCGGTGCCGGCGGGGATGAGCTTGCCGATGATGATGTTTTCCTTCAGGCCGAGCAGCGGATCGATCTTGCCCTTGATGGCCGCCTCGGTGAGCACGCGGGTGGTTTCCTGGAAGGACGCGGCGGACAGGAAGGATTCCGTGGCCAACGACGCCTTCGTGATGCCCAGCAGCGCACGCTTGCCGGTTGCGGGACGCAGGCCCTGCTCTTCCGCCGTCAGGTTCTTCTCCTCGAACTCGAACATGTCCACCAGCGCACCCGGCAGCATGTCGGTATCCCCGCACTCGTCGATCTTCACCTTGCGGAGCATCTGACGGACGATGACCTCGATGTGCTTGTCGTTGATGTCGACGCCCTGGAGGCGGTACACCTTCTGCACTTCCTGCAGCAGGTAGTTCTGCACGGCCAGGATGCCCTTGATCTTGAGGATGTCCTGCGGGTTGACGGAGCCTTCGGTCAACTCGTCGCCGGCCTCGATCACATCGCCGTCGGACACCTTGATGGAAGATCCGTACGGAATGAGGTAGGTGCGGGCGTCGCCGCGCTCGTTGTCGGTCACGACGATTTCGCGCTTCTTCTTGGTTTCCTTGACCTGCACGGTGCCGGCGATTTCGGAGATGATCGCCAGGCCCTTGGGCTTGCGCGCCTCGAAGAGCTCCTCGACGCGGGGCAGACCCTGGGTGATGTCATCACCGGCGACGCCGCCCGTATGGAACGTACGCATCGTCAGCTGCGTACCCGGCTCGCCGATGGACTGGGCGGCGATGAAGCCGACCGCCTCGCCGACGTTGCAGGGCTCGCCGAGCGCCAGGTCGATGCCGTAGCACTTGGCACAGATGCCGATCCGCGCGCGGCAGGTGAGGGCCGAGCGGATGACGATGCGGTCGAGGCCGGACTTTTCGACGCGCTCGGCGGTCGCCTCGTTCATCAGCTCGCCCGCCTTGACGAGCAGCTCGCCCGTCTTCGGGTGGATGAGGTCTTCCGCCGCATATCGGCCGGTGAGACGTTCCGCCACACCCTCGATGACCTTGCCGCTTGCCATGACGGGCTTGATGCGGATGCCTTCGGTGGTGCCGCAATCCTCGTGCCGGACAATGACGTCCTGCGACACGTCGACCAGACGGCGGGTGAGGTAGCCGGAGTCGGCCGTACGGAGCGCCGTGTCGGCCAGACCCTTGCGGGCGCCGTGCGTGGAGATGAAGTACTCCAGAACGTTCAGGCCTTCGCGGAAGTTCGAACGGATCGGAATCTCGATCGTCTCACCGGAGGTGTCGGCCATGAGGCCGCGCATGCCGGCGAGCTGACGGATCTGGTTGATGTTGCCTCGGGCGCCGGACGTGGACATCATGTACACCGGGTTGAACTTGTCGAGCGAGTTGATGAGGGCGTTCTTGATGTCCTCCGTCGTCTTCGACCAGGCGGTGATGATGGCGCGCTTGCGCTCGTCCTTGTTGTACAGGCCGTTGCGGTAGTGCTTCTCGATCTCGTCCACCTTGCGGTCGGTCTCCTCGAGGTAGCGCTGCTTGACTTCCGGAATGACCATGTCCGAGATGCCGACGGTGATGGCGCCGCGGGTGGAGTACTTGAAGCCCTGCGCCTTGATGAGGTCGAGCACCTCGGCGGTCTTGTTCGGACCGTTGACCTTGATGCACTTGTCGATGATCCTGCCCAGTTCCTTCTTGCCGACGATGAAGTTGATTTCATAGTCGAAGGCGGTCTCGGGGTTCGAGCGGTCGACAAAGCCAAGGTTCTGCGGGATGGCCTGGTTGAAGATGATCTTGCCGATGGTGGTCGGGATGACCTTTGTCCGTTCCACGCCGTCGATCGTCCTGGTGACGCGCACCCGGATGCGGGCGTGGAGCGTGGCCGCGCCGGTGGCGTAGGCCATGAGGGCCTCGTCGGGATTGCGGAAGACGGAACCCTCGCCCTTCTCCTCCTTGACGACATTCCCTTCGGCGTCCTTGATCGACTCCTTCTCGATGGTCAGGAAGTACGAGCCCAGCACCATGTCCTGCGTGGGCACGGTGACCGGCTTGCCGTCCTGGGGCTTCAACAGGTTGTTGGCGGACAGCATCAGGAAGCGGGCCTCGGCCTGCGCCTCGGCGGACAGCGGGACGTGCACGGCCATCTGGTCGCCGTCGAAGTCGGCGTTGTAGGCGGTGCAGACCAGCGGGTGCAGCTTGATGGCGCGCCCCTCGACGAGGATGGGCTCGAAGGCCTGGATGCCGAGGCGGTGCAGCGTGGGGGCGCGGTTGAGGAGCACGGGGTGCTCCTTGATGACTTCCTCGAGGATGTCCCACACCTCGCCGCGCACACGTTCGACCATGCGCTTGGCGCTCTTGATGTTGTGGACCTGGCCGTGCTCGACCAGCTTCTTCATGACGAACGGCTTGAACAGCTCGAGCGCCATTTCCTTGGGCAGGCCGCACTGGTAGAGCTTGAGCTCGGGGCCGACGACGATGACCGAACGGCCGGAGTAGTCGACGCGCTTGCCGAGCAGGTTCTGGCGGAAACGTCCCTGCTTGCCCTTGAGCATGTCGGACAGGGACTTGAGCGGCCGGTTGCCGGGACCCGTGACCGGGCGGCCGCGGCGGCCGTTGTCGATGAGGGCGTCGACGGCTTCCTGCAGCATGCGCTTCTCGTTGCGCACGATGATCTCCGGCGCGCCGAGGTCGAGCAGGCGCTTGAGGCGGTTGTTGCGGTTGATGACGCGGCGGTACAGGTCATTCAGGTCGGAGGTGGCGAAACGGCCGCCATCCAGCTGGACCATGGGGCGCAGGTCAGGCGGCAGAACAGGCAGCACATCCATGACCATCCACTCGGGACGGTTGCCGGAAATGCGGAATGCCTCCACG
>JAEXRM010000203.1 GCA_023440865.1 Bacillota bacterium | reverse complement strand
TCCTCGCCGCCGATGTAGGGGATGACATTGTCGATCATTTCCGGCCAGTCCGTGAAGTTCTTGCCGGCGCCGGATATGGCCTGGTATGTGCAAGCCACGATCTTCGAAATGCCGAAGTCGCGAAGCGGCGTGAGGGCGGGCACATAGCTCTGGATCGAACAGTTCGGCTTGACGGTGATAAAGCCGCGTGTTGTGCCAAGGCGCTTGCGCTGCAGCTCGATGACCGCGTTGTGCTCTGGGTTGAGTTCGGGCACGACCATGGGGACATCCGGTGTCCAGCGGTGGGCGGAGTTGTTCGAGACGACCGGTGTGCCGGTCTTCGCGTACGCTTCCTCCAGCGCCCTGATCTCATCCTTCTTCATGTCGACGGCGCAGAAGATGAAGTCGACGTCCGAAGCGACAGCCTCGACGTCGGCTGCGTTCTTCACCACGATGCCCGCGACGGAAGCGGGCAGTGGCGTGGCCATTTTCCAGCGGCCGGATACAGCCTCGGCATATGTTTTGCCGGCGGATCCCGCGGAAGCGGCGATGCCGGTCACTTCAAACCAGGGATGATGCTCCAGCAGGGCGACAAAACGCTGACCGACCATGCCGGTGCCACCGACGATGCTGACCTTCAACTTGTTTGACATGGATGTCTCCTTTCGTGTCCTTGTAGGGCGCACAAATGTGCTTGATTCATGTACATCGAGTATCCATATTATAAGGGAAAGGTATCACCGATGCAAGCGAACGTCAAAAGTTTTTTACCGGTTGTGGCACGTTTTTTGGCCTGACACCCGCGGTGAGGTACGAAATGGGCTTCGGATAAGGGTTCTGACCTGCCGGAGGCCGGGCCCGGCCGGTTTGACGCTCCTCGGGGTGCGTGGTACACTGCATGTCAGAGGGGTTCCCTTGGAACCCTTGATGACAACTTCATCAACGCCGCTGGTGCGCGCAGCCGCAAGGCCTGCGCGAGAATAGGGAATCGGGTGCAAAACCCGAGCGGTCCTGCCGCCGTAAGGACGGGCGCGTTTCATGGGAAGCATGGCTTCCCGGCCACTGGGTTCAAACCCGGGAAGGCGGAACAGCGCGTGGATGTCCGAGCCGGAAGACCTGCCAGCCGCGTGCCTGCCATCGAGCAGGCGGCACGATGCCTTCACAGTGAATGGAGGCGTGGTTGCAGGGAGCGGAAGGACCGACAACCGGTACGACGTTCTGGCAATACATGCGCTCCGATCGTGAAGATCGGGGCTTTTTTTGTCGATCGGCGCGCGATCGGCGGAAAGGGCGGCCGGCTTCATGGCCGGAACGCGCCAACGAAGCCGATAGACGCAAAGGAGCATGAATGAACATGATGCAACGCATTGCCCGTAACGGGAACCGACTGATCGCCCTGCTGCTTGTCCTGATCCTCACGACCGCCATCGCCGCGTGCGGTCAGGCACAGCCGGGGGGGGCGTCCGCTTCCGCGGACACCGCGTCCAGCCAGGCCACCTCCACGGAATCCGCCACAACGCCGGAGGCGACCCCGGAAGCCACTCCCGCCGCAACGCCGGAGGCCACCCCGATTGCCAAGCCCGGCAAGGATCGTGCCGGCAATGCCATCTCGGTGCCGGCTGAGGTGAAGACGATCGTTTCCCTCGCGCCCTCCTTCACGGAGATGCTCATCGCCATGGGTCTTGCGGACCGCATCGTAGCCATCGAACAGAACGCGGCCGCACTTGTGGGTGTGAAGGCGGAGTGGCCCGTATTCGACATGATGGCACCCGACACCGAGAAGCTGCTCGCACTCAAGCCCGATGTGCTGTTCGCCTCGCCCATGTCCACCGGTGGCGGCGAGGATCCCTTCAAGCCCCTTCGGGATGCCGGCATCTGCGTCGTGTATGTGCCTTCCTCCGACAGCATCCAGGGCATCATGGACGACCTGGCCTTCGTCGGCGCCGTCGCGGGCGTGCCGGAAGCCGCACAAAAGCTGGTGGACGGCATGAAGTCCGAGATCGATGCCATTTCCGCCATCGGCAAGACCATCACCGAGAAGAAGTCCGTATATTTTGAGATCGCCGCGGCCCCCTCGATCTACAGCTTCGGTTCCGGCGTGTTCCTCAACGAGATGATCGAGCTGATCGGCGCGAGGAACGTGATGGCGGACCAGAAGAGTTGGATCGCCGTCACCGACGAGGTGGCCGTGGCTGCAGATCCCGACGTCATTCTCACCAACGTGAGCTACCTCCCGGATCCGGTCGGCGAGATCAAGGCCCGCGCCGGCTGGTCAGCCATGAAGGCCGTGAAGGACGGTCAGGTGTACCAGATCGACAACATGGCAAGCTCCCTGCCCGATCACAACATCGTCAAGGCGCTCCGTCAGATGGCGGAGGCCGTATACCCGGACCTGTATTGATCACGGGCGGGCGGACCGGTGCAACGACAGCACGGGGGCCCGGTCCGCTTGTCGCCCGAGCGATGGACGCGTACGGCATTGGCGCCGGTCCGCATGCCATACGCCGGCGTCCTGCGCCGCAAGGAGAGGTGTCCATGAGGGATCACAGGGAATCCACGCATGCAAGCGGTCGGGTTGGCAAGCCGGTGGCCGTGCTGCTGTGCTGTCTTTGCGCCTTTCTGGCCCTGCTTGCCGGCGCCGGCATCGGCAGCGTGCCCGTGGCACCCGGCGACATCCTGGCGATCGCGGCGCACCAGCTGTTCGGCGTCGCGCTGCCGGACCATGTCGCGGACATCACCGTTTCCCTGGTCTGGAAGATGCGGGTCCCGCGCGTGCTGCTGGCGTTCCTGGTCGGTGCGGGCCTGGGAGCGAGCGGTACCGTGATGCAGTCCGTGCTGCGCAATCCCCTCGCGTCGTCCTATACGCTTGGCGTGTCGGCCGGTGCCGCGCTGGGCGCCGGCCTGGTGATGGTCACGGGAGTCACGCTGCCGCTGCTGGGCGGACTCACCCTGCCGGCTGCCGGCCTTGCCGCGGGCCTGGTGACCGTGTTCCTGTCGGTCGGCTTCGCCGCGCGCATCGACAGGAACTTCTCCAGCAACACCATCGTACTGGCCGGCCTCGTGTTCTCGCTGTTCATCAACGCCATGCTCACGCTTCTGTCGAACCTCTCGAAGGAGCACATGCAGCGCATCGCATTATGGCAGGCTGGCAGCTTCGCCCTCAAGGAATGGACGCACATCGCCATCCTCGCGCCGGTGATGCTGGCGGGCCTGCTGGTGCTGCTGCGGCACGTCCGCGAGCTGGATCTCATCGTGTTCGGGGAGGAGCAGGCACAGGCCATGGGCGTGGAGACGCGCCGCATGAAATGGCTGCTGCTGGGCGTTTCGGCGGCGCTGACGGGCTGCGCGGTCGCCTTTTCCGGGGTCATCGGGTTCGTCGACCTGGTGGCGCCGCATCTCACGCGCAAGGTGTTCGGCGCATCGCACCGGTACGTGGTGCCGATGTCGGCGCTGTTCGGCGGCGCGTTCCTAGTGCTGGCGGATCTGGCGGCCCGCACGGTCATCTCGCCTTCCGAGCTGTCGGTGGGCGCCGTGACCGCGTTGCTTGGCGCACCGTTCTTCGCCTGGGTGTTTTTCCGGGGCGGCCGGAACGGTCGCAGGGGGGTGGCGTGATGGTGGCGTGGATCAACCCGGAAAAGCGCGTCGGTACCCCGTTGCTGGCGATGGAGGACGTCTCGTGCGGCTACGGCGGTCCGGACGTCGTGCGGGGCGTGTCCTGCGCGGTCCATGCGGGCGAGAACCTGTGCCTGCTGGGGCCCAACGGATGTGGCAAGACAACCCTGCTGCGCGCCGCCTGCGGCCTG
This sequence comes from Bacillota bacterium, assembly GCA_023440865.1. Lineage (GTDB taxonomy): Bacteria > Bacillota > Clostridia > DSM-8532 > DSM-8532 > JAEWSN01. The sequence continues at coordinate 6,230 of JAEXRM010000203.1, read as the reverse complement.
TTGCCGCTTTCGCGCGGCACCATCCGGCTGGACGGCCATGACATCATGCGGCTGAAACGGCGTGACATCGCCCGCCAGATCGCCATGCTCAGCCAGCTGACCACCCTGCACTTTTCCTACAGCGTCTACGAGACGGTGATGCTCGGCCGGTACGCCCGCATGAAGCAGGGCCTCTTCGAATCGCCGGGAAAGGCGGACCGGGAAAAGGTCATGGAAAGCCTGGAGGCCGTGGAGATGGCCGACCTGGCGGATCATCCCATCGACAGCCTTTCCGGCGGCCAGCTGCAGCGTGTCTTCCTGGCGCGGACGCTGGCGCAGGAGCCGCGCATCATCCTGCTGGACGAGCCGACAAATCATCTGGACCTGCGGCACCAGGTCGAGCTGGTGGACCATCTCGTCCGCTGGTCCGCCCAGGATGGCCGCTGCGTGCTGGGCGTGCTCCACGACATCGGGCTGGCGGCGAAACTGGCGGATCGGCTCGTGCTGATGCGCGAGGGGCGGATCGTGGCGGACGGCCGCACACGCGACCTGCTTGACGAAGACCGGCTCAACGAGGTCTACGGCATGGACGTGCGCCATCACATGCGCGAGGTGCTGGGGCTGTGGTCCTGATGCCGGGTGCCGGAAAGGGCGTGCGCGCAATGACATCGACAAGGCGTGGACGATGGCTAGCCCTGTGGACCTGACAGACTGGAACACGCCGCCCACGGGGTTACAGGGACGAATCGGGCGCACAGGGCTGCCCGGGAACAAGGAGAACCGCATGCATCGCGAAACCGCCACGTATCGGAGTCCCTACGAGGCCTACCCCTTTCTTTCGGATGCGCCGGACGACCTGCGGTGCGACTTCGAGCTCGCGACCGACCGCATGGCCAGCGAAATCGGCCTGCTGCGCGCAGGCGTCCGCGACGACGCATTGCGGGCCGAGCTGCTCCGTATGTGCGAGCTTGTCTATCACATGAATCCGACACTCCGGACAAGGTTCACCGTGACGGCGGAGGAAATCGGCTGGGTCCGTGAACGGGTGGAGGCGTTGCGTCTGGAAACCGCCAGCCGCTGCGAACGTTTCGTGCTGACGCAGGGTTCGGAATCCGGATGCCGCGCCCATGTGCTGCGCGTCGCCGGGAAGGAGCTCGTGCGGCTGCTGTACCGCCACATGGCCGGTGGCCGTACGGTGCCCGAGGCGCTGGTCGATCTGGCCAACCTGTTGTCGGGCTATTTCTTTCATCTGGCGCTCAAACTCAACGAAATCGATGGTGTGGACGAGGTGCCCTACACGAGCCGCAACTACGCATCAGGCCTGTAGGGTGCGCCCCGCATCCTCATGGAGGACATGATGGAACAAGACAACCGGACCATCCTGGCCGCGCTGGCCGGACAGCGCTTTGTCGCCTCCTTTTCCGGCGGCAAGGACTCGACGCTTGCGCTGCATCGCGCCCGACAGGCCGGCATGGTGCCGATGCGCCTGATCACGACCTGGAACACCGATGCGGGCCGATCCTGGTTTCATGGCCTGCCCGAGCCGATCCTGGCGGATCTGGCCGATGCATGGGGCATACCGGTCACCCTCATGAAGACATCAGGACCGGCATACACCGCGAACTTCGAGCGCCAGCTGGCGATGGCCGCCGCGGAGGGGGCGACGTTCTGCGTGTTCGGCGACATCGATCTGGAGGCGCATCGCGTCTGGTGCACGGAACGCTGCGTCGCGGCGGGCATGTCAGCCTGTTTCCCGCTGTGGCGGGAGAATCGCAGGGAGCTCGTGTTCGAGTTCCTGGATGCCGGCTTTCGCACCGTGATCACAACCGTCGACACCGGGCGCCTGCCCGAGCATTTCGTGGGCAGACGGCTCGACCGGGAGACCGTGGCGGCCATCGAGGCTTGCGGGGCGGATGCCTGCGGGGAGGAAGGCGAGTACCATACCTTCGTGTTCGACGGTCCCGGCCTGGCGCATCCGATCGCCCACCGGCTCGGCGGACTGGTTCGACAGGATCAGTACGCCATGCGCGGCGTGCTGCCCGCGATCGGCTCCTCCGGCGGCATTGCCGGGGGTATGGGCGAGCAGCGGGAATCAGCGTTGCAATAAGCCGGATTGCATGGTATACTGTTACGGCGCAAGTACGGGACGGTCCGCTGTCCGTCGGCCGATGCATGGCCCGGTTAAGAACGCCCTATGAATTGGAGGAAACCGAATGAACATCATTGACATCCTTGAACAGGAAGGCTTGAAGACGAACCTTCCGAACCTGAAGATCGGTGACTACGTGAAGGTCAACGTCAAGGTCGTTGAAGGCACCCGCGAGCGTATCCAGGCCTTTGAGGGCACCATCATCGCCATGAACGGCTCCGCCATCCGCAAGGCCATCACGGTCCGCCGCCTGTCCTTCGGCATCGGCGTGGAGCGCGTGTTCCCCGTCCACTCCCCGAAGGTCGACAGCATCCAGATCATCCGCCGCGGCAAGACCCGCCGCGCGAAGCTGTACTACCTGCGCAGCCGCCTCGGCAAGAGCGCCCGCCTCAAGGAAGACATCGGCGTCTCGAAGGACTGAAGTCCGCCACCTCTCATACGGAACCGCAACGGGGGACGTCACGCGCGTCCCCCGTTCTTTTTCCAAAAAGAGCGCCTGCCATCGCGGATCGTGAAAGGAAAGGGATACAGTGAACATCCAATGGTTTCCGGGCCACATGACCAAAACGCGCCGGCAGATCCAGGACACCATCAGCCAGGTGGATGTGGTCATCGAGCTGCTGGATGCGCGTATTCCGCTGTCAAGCCGCAATCCGGACATCGACTGGCTCGTGGGGCACAAGCCGCGCGTCGTGGCCCTGAACAAGAGCGATCTGGCCGACGAGGCCGTCAGCCGTCAATGGGAGACCTACTTCCGCGCGCAGGGCATCGAGGTCATCTATACGAACGCCCTGTCGGGTGCGGGCCTCAAGGAGATCCACAAGCGCCTGCGCGCACTCACGGCCTCGAAGCTCGAGTCCGCCATGCGGCGCGGCCGCCTGCAGCGGCCCATCCGCACGATGGTCGTCGGCATTCCCAATGTGGGCAAATCCGCATTCATCAACCGCATCGCCGGCAAGGCCATCGCGCAGACAGGCGACAAGCCGGGGGTGACCCGCTCGCAGCAGTGGGTGCGCATCCATCCGGAGATCCAGCTGCTCGACACGCCTGGCATCCTGTGGCCGAAGTTCGAGGACCAGGAAACGGGCCTTGTCCTGGCTTTTACCGGTGCCGTCAAGGACGACATCATGGACACGACGGAACTCGCCTCGCTGCTGCTGGCGCGCCTCGCCCTGCTGTATCCGGCCCGCATCGCGGAACGGTACAAGCTCACGGATGTGGCGAACCGCACCGGCATGGAGCTGCTGACGGAGGCGGGCCGTCGCCGCGGGTGCCTCATCGCCGGCGGAGCGGTGGACTTCCACCGCATCTCGGCCATCGTGCTCGACGAGTTCCGCGGAGCGAAGCTGGGGCGCATGACTCTGGAACGGCCTCCCCGTGCCGTGCCTGCCAAAACGGTCGCAACCGTTGGCGGCATGATGCCGATATCTGAGGTGAGGGGACACACGACCGGAGAAACAGTGGCCGGGATCGAAGACCGGCAGGATGGCGCGTTGTCCGAAGACGCGGCGGCCGGCACGGGTGACCGGCAGGATGGCGCGTTGTCCGCCGTGGCATCCCCGGAGGACGGAACGGAGGTCTGAACGTGGCTGGATGGACGCAGAAGGCCCTCATGGAGCAGGTTGCAGGCATGGACGCGGAAGCGGGACTGGCCTGGTTGCTGCAAGTCGCGCCGGAAACGGATGGCAAGGCGGACAAACCCATCGCCGACCAGATGAAGAAGGTGGACGCACTGAATCGGGAACGCACACGACTGCAGACGATGCGGGAGATGGAAGCGGACCTGTGGCGGGAGGGGTTCCGGCTCGTCGGCGGCATCGATGAGGCAGGGCGGGGCCCTCTGGCAGGACCTGTTGTCGCGGCCTGCGTCATCCTGCCTGAAGCGGTCTGGCTTGAACGGCTCGATGACTCGAAGAAGCTCTCCGCGGCCACCCGGGACCGCCTGTTCGACGAGATCCGCCGCAAGTGCGTCGCATGGGGCGTCGGCATCTGCGATGCAGGATACATCGACCGGGTCAACATCCTCAATGCGACAAAAAAGGCGATGATGCTGGCGGTCGAAGCCATGAAGCAGGCTCCGGACGCGCTCATCATCGATGCGGTGCGCCTGCCGCTTCCGCTGCGCCAGGTCGCCGTGCCCAAGGCGGATGAGCACTGTCTTGCGGTTTCAGCCGCATCGGTGCTTGCGAAGGTGACCCGTGACCGCATCATGGACCGGCACGATGCCGAGTACCCGGTATTCGGCTTTCTGAGGAACAAAGGCTATGGCACGGCGGAGCATGTGGCGGCGCTGCGGCAGCACGGACCGTCCCCCTTGCACCGTCGTTCGTTCATCACGAATCTGCTGGAAGGTGGCGAATGCCCATGAGCATGCGCATCGACGGCGGCCGGCCGGAAGTGCCGGCATCATCCGGAAATCGGGCAGAATCGCTGGCTGCGGGCGATGTAGTGTCTGGCCGCGTGGTCGCAGGCGAGGGCGGCCGTGTGGAGGTGCGTCTCACCGACGGCAGCACCCTGCACGCGCGGGTGGCCGACGGCGTCCGGCTCGAAACGGGTTCCAGCGTGCGCCTGAAGATCGGGGAGAAGGTCGACGGGCTGCCGACGGCGCAGGTCATGGACCGTTCGTCGCCTCGGGCAACAACCGGCACGAGCGCACTTGCGTCAGAAGTGGGCCAGGCGCTGCGCGATCTGGGGGAGAAACTCATGCCCTCCCTGGTGGATCGGGCGGTGCAGCTGGCGCAGTCCACCGGCATGAAGGGCGGTCAGGCGGCTTTCCTTACCGCGAACGCGCTGGACGGGGACGCAATCGCCGCACGCATGCTCGGCCGCATCCTTGACGGGCAGTTCGGCTTCGCCTCCAACTGGAACACGTTGGCGGGCAACATGGCCGATGCGGTCTCCAACCTGCCTGAGAGTGCCCGAAATATGCTGATGCAGGCGCTTTCGCTGTCTGAAGGCGTAGGCGGTCTCGCGGACGGACTTGTACGGGAAGCCATCGCACAGGGGGGGACAGCCGGCCCGCAGGGGGATGGCGCTCCGGGAGCCGCGTTGCTGGCACGCAACCAGGTGGCGCTGGGCACGGCGCTGCGCGAAGCCCTGCAGGCCATCAGCGCCCAGGGGGCGACGCCGCAGGAGGCGATGCGCCTGCTGCAGACGGCGCTTGGGGATGTTCCTGGCGGAAGGACGCTGTTGGCCGCGCTGTTGGGTCAGTCACAGGGAAGTGCGGACCAGACGGCCGCTTCCGGCAACGCGTCGGGAATGGCGGGGCCTGTTGTGGATGGGGCTGCTGTGGCAGCCGCAGGCAATCCGGCCGGTACGGCATCGGTTTCGGCCAATCAGGCAGCACCAGTCGGAATGGGTCCAGGAAATGCGCAAGGCGATGCCGCGGTGCAGGTGACATCCGGCCAGCCGCAGGCGGGCACGGCAACGGCGGGGGCGGCGGGAACGGCCTCCCAGCCAGGTCCGGCAGGCGCGCTGTCGCTGGGGGCGGAATCCGACAGCCAGGGAACGGCGGCCGGCGGGCAGGCGGCGCCGGATGCCTTGCCAATGGGCGGCGCGCTACCGCAAAAGGCGGCGGAGACCCTGCAGCGGCTGCTCGAGCGCTTGAACGATGTGGTGCGCCGCGCGGCGGCGGAGGCCGGGGGTACCCCGGAACAGGTGAAAACCCGTGTGCTGGCGGCATTCGACCGGGCGGTCGCACGGCCGGCAGCGGATGGCGCTGCGGGTGGACGCGACCTGGATGTCGGCCGCATGGCGCAAACCGTGAAGGAACAACTCGAATGGTCTTCGAACGCGCTCGCGCGCATGGATGCCGAGACCGCGTCCACCCTGCGCCCCATGGTGCAGGATGCCGCAGGCGCGATGCGGCTGTTCGACCAGATCACCTCCTACAGCACATTCGTCCAGATACCCGTTCAGCTCAATGGCCAGTCGGCCCAGGGGGAGCTCTACGTCATGAAGCGAAAGGGGAGCCGGGGACGGGTGGACCCGAACGACTTCACGCTGTTCCTGGCGCTGGACACCGAGAACCTGGGCCATGTCGAATCGCTGGCGCACGCGCAGAACCGGCAGGTGACGCTGCAGTTCAGGGTGCCCGACGAGG
>JAEXRM010000151.1 GCA_023440865.1 Bacillota bacterium | reverse complement strand
GTACTCGACAGGGTGAGGTCCACACCCAGCTTCTCGAACACCGCGATGTTCTTGGGGTTGTTCACGCGCGCGATCGTCCTCCGGACACGGAAATTGCGTTTCGCCAGCTGGCAGGAGATGAGGTTGTCCTCGTCCTGGCCCGTGACGGCGATGAATACGTCGGCGTTCATCACGCCGCAGTTGCCGAGCACGCTGATGTCCGTTCCATCTCCGTGCACGACGGCGACATCGAGCTCGTTGGCGATCTTCTTGCAGTAGAAGGGCTCCTTCTCGATGACGGTGATGCGGTGCCGGTTGGGCCGGAGCGTCTTCACCAGGTAATAGCCGATTTTGCCGCCGCCCACGATGATGATGTTCATGGCGTAGCTCCCCCTTCCGTCAATCGATCTTGGCCGAGATGACCAGCGAGTCGCCTTTTTCTAGGACCAGATCGGGAGCGGAGAACAGAAAATCGTTTCGGCGCAGGATCCCGAAAAGCCGTTCGTTGGGTCGCAACGGGAGTTCCCTGACCTTCCGGCCCTGGTCCGGTCCGGCGGACCGGTGATGGAACGTGATGGTGTTGCTGCCGACGGTGTACCGCTCGGGCAGGGTTTCGTTGAGAATGATGGAGCGGATGACATCCACCGAGATGTTCGTGGGGCAGATCGTGTCAAGGCCGAACTGGTGGAAGACCGACTCGCGCTCGGGATTGTAGATGCGCGCGATGACCCGTTTGACCTTGTACAGCTCCTTGGCGATCTGGCAGGCCATGATGTTGATGTTGTCGTCGGGCGTGACGGCGGCGAAGGCGTCCGCACGCTCGATGCCGGCCCGCTTGAGGACATCCTGGTCGATGGGCACGCCGGTCACCTTCAATCCGGTGAATGACGGGGACAACTTTTCCAGTGCGGCGGCGTCGTTGTCGACAATGACGACATCGTGCCCCTCCTGGGACATGGCCTCCGCAAAACCGGAACCCACCTTGCCGCAACCGATGACGATGATGTACATGCGTATCCTTCCTTCCCGCCGCCTCGGCGCCGCAGACGGTCTATCCGCCGCCCCGCGCGTTTCGCCGGCGCAAGCGGGCGCATGCCCCCCGGATCCGTGGTGCATGCGCCGCATGACGTTCATGATAAGCCTGGCGGATCAAAAAGGCAAGTGCCCGGGCGAATGCGGGGCACCGGCCAAGACAGCCCGACGATTGCCCTTGCGGTTACCGTCGGCCGCCTGCCATCCGGAGTCCCACTCACCCGATGGCCAGAAGCCGGTCGAGGCGCAGACGGATCTCCTCGAGGAACACCTTCGAAGAAACCGCCCGTTTGCCCTCGAGCGTGCTCATGATGGCGAGATCCTTGGTCATGACACCCTCCTCGATGGTGGCCAGCGACGCCTTCTCCAGCTTGTCCGCGAAGGTGGAGAGAGCCGCGAGGCCATCGAGCTCGCCGCGTTTTCTCAGCGCGCCCGTCCAGGCGAAGATCGTGGCGATGGAGTTCGTGCTGGTTTCCTTCCCCTCGAGGTGCTGGTAATAGTGGCGCTGCACGGTGCCGTGGGCGGCCTCGTACTCGTAGAAGCCTTCCGGCGAAACGAGCACCGAGGTCATCATGGCCAGCGAGCCGAACGCGGAGGCCACCATGTCGCTCATGACGTCGCCGTCGTAGTTCTTGCAGGCCCACAGGAATCCGCCCTCGTGGCGCACCACGCGCGCAACGGCGTCGTCGATGAGGGTGTAGAAGTACTCGATGCCGGCCGCCTCGAACCGCGTCTTGAACTCCGCGTCGTAAATCTCCTGGAACACGTCCTTGAACCGGTGGTCGTAGATTTTGGAAATGGTGTCCTTCGTGGCGAACCACAGGTCCATTTTCCGGTCGAGCGCGTACAGGAAGCAGGAGCGCGCGAAGCTGGCGATGGATTTGTCGGTGTTGTGGATGCCCTGCAGGATGCCGGGACCGTCGAAATCGTGGATGGTCTGGCGGATCACCTGGCCGTCCGCCCCCGTGAAGACCAGCTCCGCCTTCCCTGCGCCGGGCACGCGGATTTCCGTGTTCTTGTAGACATCGCCGTATGCATGTCGCGCCAGCACGATGGGCTTCTTCCAGACGGACACGTTCGGCCGGATGCCGTCGACAAGCACGGGTTCGCGGAACACGGTGCCGTCGAGGATGGCGCGGATGGTGCCATTGGGACTCTTCCACATGTGCTTGAGGTTGTACTCGGGCATGCGGGCCGCATTCGGTGTGATCGTGGCGCACTTGACGGCCACGCCCAGCCGCTTCGTGGCCTCTGCGGACTCGAAGGTCACCTTGTCGTCGGTGGCATCGCGGTGTGCGAGGCCCAGGTCGTAGTACTCGGTCCTGAGGTCCACGTACGGCAGGATCAGGATGTCCTTGATCCACTGCCACAGCACGCGGGTCATTTCATCGCCGTCCATTTCGACGAGCGGGGTTTTCATGCCGATCTTCGCCATATTCCATGCCTCCGTTTGCATGCAGGATGCCATTGAACCCGGATCACCGGGGGTCTTCGTTCATCCGGAGACCCGTCCGAACCCGTGTCGGGACCCGACGGATTTTTCCGATTTGCCTCGTTCTCGGGAACTCACTTGCCCATGGCCGTACGGATCCAGGGCAGCTTGCCGCCCGCCTTCAGGATTTCCGCGTCCGCTTCCGACAAGGTGTGCAGCAATGGTATGGTTGTGCCCTTGGTGAGATTCCTCATGACCGGCTCACCCCGCAGGTCTCCGATTTCGACCGACAGCCGGTCGCCGGCATCGATGCCGTCGTAGTCCGCCGGATCGGCGAAGGGCAGCGGCACGATGCCGAAATTGATGAGGTTCGCGAGGTGGATGCGGGCGAAGCTCTTGACAACGACCGCCTTCACGCCGAGGTATTTCGGCGCCAGCGCCGCATGCTCGCGGCTCGATCCCTGGCCGTAGTTCTCTCCGCCGATGACGAAGCCGCCACCCGCTGCGAGCGCCCGATCGGGGAAGGTCGGATCCACCGCCTCGAAGACATGCTTCGAGATGAGCGGAATGTTGCTGCGCAACGGCAGCACCTTCGCACCGGCCGGCATGATGTGGTCGGTGGTGATGTTGTCGCCCACCTTCAGAAGCGCCTCCCCCTCCAGCGTGTCGGCCAGCGGCGGGAACGACGGCAGCGGCGCGATGTTCGGGCCGCGCAGGATCTCCACGGCCTGCGCCTGTTCCGGCGGCAGCGGCGGCAGGATCATGTTGTCGTTGACCAGGAACCTGTCGGGCATCCCGATGGCCGGGGCCTCCCCCAGCGTGCGCGGGTCGGTCAGCCGTCCCGTCAGCGCGGTGGCGGCAGCGGTTTCCGGGCTGACTAGGTATACGTTGGCGTCCTTCGTGCCGCTGCGTCCCTCGAAGTTGCGGTTGAACGTGCGCACGGAATTGGCTCCGGAGGGCGGGGCCGAACCCATGCCGATACAGGCGCCGCAGGCATTCTCGACGATGCGGACGCCCGCGCGGATGAGGTGGACGTACTCGCCGCCCTCGACCAGGTGCTCCACCACCTGGCGTGAGCCGGGGCTGATGATGACATGGAGGTCGTCCGACACGGTCTTTCCCTTGAACGCCTCCGCCACGACCTTGAGGTCGCGCAGCGAGGAGTTCGTGCACGACCCGATGGCCACCTGCTGCACGGGCAGCGGACCGGCCTCGCGGACCGTCGTGACGTTGCCCGGGCTGTGGGGCAGCGCGACCATGGGCTCGAGGGCCGACAGGTCGATGTGGATCTCCTCGTCGTAGACGGCATCGGCGTCGGCGGCGAGCGGCCGGTAATCGCCACCGCGCCCCTGCGCCTCAAGGAAGGCGCGTGTCACGTCGTCGGAGGGGAAAATGCTGGTGGTGGCGCCGGTCTCGGTGCCCATGTTCGTGATGGTCGCACGATCCGGCACCCCCAGGGTGGCGACGCCCTCGCCGCAGAACTCGAAGACCTTGCCCACGTTGCCCTTGACATCGACGCGACGCAACAGCTCGAGGATGACATCCTTTGCCGAGACCCATGGCTGCAGCCTGCCCGTGAGCCGGACACCCACAACGGAGGGATACTTGATGCGGAACGGCGCGCCGGCCATCGCGCAGGCGACGTCGAGACCGCCGGCGCCCATCGCGAAGCAGCCGATGCCGCCGGCGGTGGGCGTGTGGCTGTCCGATCCGATGAGTGTGTTGCCCGGTTTGGCGAACCGCTCCAGGAACACCTGGTGGCAAATGCCGTTGCCCGGGCGCGAGTAGTGCAGGCCGTACCGGGCGGCGATGCTCTGCAGGAACCGGTGGTCGTCCGCGTTGCGGAAATCGGTCTGCAGGGTGTTGTGGTCCACGAAGCTGACGGACGCCTCGGTCTGCACCCGTTCGATGCCGATGGCCTCGAACTGCAGGTATGCCATGGTGCCTGTCGCGTCCTGGGTGAGGGTATTGTCGATGCGCAGGCCGATTTCGGACCCGCGGACGGGCGCGCCGTCCACGATGTGCGCGCTGAGGATCTTTTCGGTCAAGGTGTTTCCTGCCATGCTGCCTCCCCGGCTCATCCCACGGTATCGTGCAGGACAGAATTGTTCTTCCTGCAGAAAACGTATCCACATGCCGCGATGCGGCTGCACTCCCCATTATAAGGAATGGTGGTGGATTGTCAAGGAAACACGGGGCTTTTGGGGCGATCCGGCCACATGAAGGATACCCGGCATGAAAACGGCATATGCAGGGCGAGCCGCCGATCTGCCTGTTTTTCCTGCACATGCCGCCGACCGGGACCGCCGCGGGCAGAAACCGGCGGATCGCACGTGGCGAATCCGGCGGAGCCCGCATGCCGAACGGGGCGGATCGCTGACAGAAGGCATCGCGTCGGGTATAATGGGATGCGGACAAAGCGCACGGGAGGGGGATACGCATGGACATGATGGAGGAGACGAGGGAGAACGCGGAGAACAAGGTGCTCCTGCTTTTCTTCGCCGACAAGGTGCGCATGCCGGTCAGCAGCATGCAGCTGACGCGCATCATGCTTGAACACAGGTTCATGAACTACTTCCACATGCAGCAGTGCCTGCACGAGCTTGCATCGAACCAATACCTGTCCGTGGAGAACCGTTCGGGGACGGACTTTTTCAGCATCACGCCCGAGGGGACACGCATTCTGGGCATGTTCGGCAGCATCATACCCGAAGGCATCCGCAACCGCCTGCTGGCGGGCATCGCCGAAATCCGATCCGGCCTGATGCGTGAAACGGCCGTCACGGCCGATACCGTGCTGCTGACCGAGGACGAATGGCGGGTCAACCTGCGCATCTCCGAATCGGACTTCCCCCTGTTCGAGGCGCACCTCTCCGTCGGATCGCGCGACGACGCGCGCGCCATCTGCAGGAACTGGCGCGAGAACGCGAACACCCTCTATCCCCAGGTCATCGCGTTGCTGCTTGCCCAAAGCATCACGGAACGGAGCGGAACCGAAAGACCCACGGACGCGGCATCCGCCGATGACGGAGCGGACAGGGTGTGAACGATCCGCGTCCTCCGGTCCACCCGGCTCCTGCGGGGTGATCCGGGTCGTCGACGGCCGTGTCATCCCGCCGGCCAGTCAACGACAAGCGACTTGCCCAGCGCAAAGAACTCGCGCAGGTACACGTTCAGCCGGATGACAGGCGGTGTCGGCGCGGCGATGCCATACGCCTCGAGCCCGTTGCGTGCGGCCAGCATGCGGGCGCGGAAGAGATGGAAGTCGTTCGTCGCGAAAAGCACGGCGGACCCTTCCCAACCGGCTGCGCGCATGACGCCGATCGAATAGGCGAAGTTCTCCATGGTGCTGGTCGAGCGGTCCTCCACAAGCACGTCGGCCGGGGGGACTCCCCGTTCCGTCAGGTAGCGCGCCATCGTCAGCGCCTCGGGCTCCGGTTCGTTCGCCCCCTGTCCGCCCGAGACGACCAGACGGGTTCCCGGATGCGCCCGATACCATGCCAATGCCGCATCCAGCCGGTTCGCAAGCGCCCATGTCGGGGTTGCGTCCGGCTTGATGCCGCACCCCAGCACAATCACCCAATCCATGCCGCCCGGCTCCGGTTCGTAGCGCCCGGCGCCGTGCAGCAGCGGTTCGGCCACAAGCAGCCCCTGTACAAGCAGGAACACACCCAGACCTGCCGCGCAGACCGCCATGACGATGCGCCGCAACGGTCCGCGGACCAGGACCCGGCGCCCCAGCAGCAGACGCACCCCGCACAGCGCAAGGCCGAGCACGCCAAGCAGCGCAGGGAGCAGCAACCCCAGGTCCCAGCCGGCGGAAACGGAACGCGCGGCGAGCGATTGTGCGCACAGCAGCAGGCTGACGACACACAGCAGGATGTTGGTGACCGGGAATGACATCCCGTTCTTCCGTCGTTGCGCCTCCATGTCGGCTCCTCCGTTGCCTGTCCTTCGCGACCGGCCTGCCGTGCCGCCTTGCGCGGTCACCTTCCGGGCCGCCCGCTCCCCACATCCAGGCCGAACGGTATGGCGACCGGGCGATCGCACCGGCCGGTCATTCGGGCCGCCATCATTCGCCATAGGTGGCGATGGTGAGCTTCTCGATCTTCACGTCACGCTTGGGCTTGTCGCTGCCGTCTGTTTCCACGCCGGCGATCTTGTCGAGCACGTCGAGTCCCTGGTAGATCTGACCGAAGACCGTATGCTTCTGGTCCAGGTGCGGGGTGCCGCCGACCGTGCCGTACGCCTTGGCTGCCTCAGCCGGCCATCCGCCGTTGCCCAGCGCCTCCTCGAGCGCCTTGGCGTCCGCGATGCCGTTGGACTCCATGAGGGTCTTCGCGTCGGCCTGAACGACGAAGAACTGGCTGCCATTGGTGTTGCTGCCCGAGTTGGCCATGCTCAGCGCGCCGCGGAAATTGAACGCCGTCATCGTGAACTCATCCTCGAACGGCGTTCCCCAGATGCTCTCCCCGCCGGTTCCCGTGCCGAGCGGATCGCCGCCTTGTATCATGAAATCCTTGATGACGCGGTGGAAGACCAGTCCGTCATAATACCCGTTCTTCGCATGCGTCGTGAAGTTCTCCACCGCCTTGGGCGCATCATCGGGCAGCATGCGGAACCGCATTTCACCGAGCGTGGTCTTCATGATGGCGATCGTGTCGCCCTTGCGGGGCAGCCTCAGCTGTGACGCGCCCGTATCGGCGGCCACCTTGATCCCGCTGTCGATGCCGCCTTGGGCGGCACCGGCCCCACACCCGGCCCCAAGGGCCAGCAGTCCGACC
>JAEXRM010000089.1 GCA_023440865.1 Bacillota bacterium | reverse complement strand
GAGAGGCTTCATGCAAACATGCACCGTCGGCAGATCGGGCCGGCAGGCTCCCGCGGTTGTCGAACGACGACGGGTCCGGCCGGCCCGATCTCTGCCATGTGTCAGAATCCCAGCCAGAGGCTTATCTCAGGGGGACGATGCCGTCACCCCTGTCCCGGGCAAACCGCCTCCCGGATGGTGGATCAATCGACAACCATTTGTGCAAAATCAGTCATGAGTTCACGTGCATCTTTCCGATTCGCACTTCAGTTCGGCGGCGGACCTATCCAATGACAAGCTTCTTTACCATTCAACGGATCGTCTGAATCGACAATTTTTCCGAATCGTCAAGAAAATTTTTGTATGTTTTGCATTGACTTGCCGTGCCGCAGTGATATAATTTGCATTGTCATTCATGCAAGCGCTTGCATCGTTCTCTCGGAACGATCGCACAAACGCTTACCATGCAAGCAAACCACACACGCACAAGGAGGCATTCATCATGAAGAACCGCAAACTCCCTGCCCTGCTCCTTGCCATCCTGATGGTCCTGACCGTTCTCGCCGGATGCGGCAACGCCGCCCCGGCCGCTTCCGACTCCGCGACACCCGCCGCGTCCTCCACCACCGCTTCCGCCACACCGGAACCGACCCCCGAACCCACACCCGAAGCCAGCAAGGAACCCGTCACCCTGAAGATGTGGGAATCCGACGGTCCGGAAAAGACCTTCATGGAAGAGGCCGCCAAGGAATACACGGCCCTCAACCCGCACGTCACCCTCACCTATGAGCCCGTCGGCCACACCGACGCCGCCCAGAAGCTCACCCTCGACGGCCCGGCCGGCGTTGGTGCGGACGTGTTCGCCGCTCCGCACGACAAGCTTGGTGAAATGGTCTCCCAGGGTCTGATCCTGGAAGCCTCCAATGCCGATGAAATCAAGTCCAGCTTCGTGGACCCCGCCGTCAAGGGCGTCACCTACGATGGCAAGGTGTACGGTTACCCCACCGGCGTCGAAACCTACGCCCTGTTCTACAACAAGAAACTCGTCGCCACGCCGCCGCAGACCTGGGATGAGGTCATCGCGTTCTGCAAGACCTTCAACGATCCCAAGGCCGGCAAGTACGGCATCTCCTGGGACGTCGGCAACGCCTACTTCAGCTACATCTTCCTGTCCTCCTTCGGCGCCGACCTCTTTGGCCCCGACGGAACCGACAAGGCCCAGCACATGGTCAACAGCGATGCGGCCCTCAAGGGCATGCAGTACTTCCAGGGCCTGCGCAAGCAGATCCTCGATGTCGCCCAGGCCGACCTCACCGGCGACTTCATGAACGCCGGCTTCCAGGAAGGCAAGATCGCCATGGTCATCACCGGTCCGTGGTCCATCTCCGGCTACAAGGATGCGGGCGTCGACTTCGGCGTCGCCACGCTGCCCAAGTTCCCCGAACAGGCGAATCCTCCGGCTTCCTTCTCCGGCATCCGCGCCCTGTACGTCTCCGCGTTCTCCAAGTACCCGGAGGAAGCCCAGAAGTTCGCCGAGTTCTGCATCTCCAAGGCCATGCTCGAGAAGCGGTACGCCACCACCAACCAGATCCCGCCCCGCAAGGACATCACCATCACCGACGAGCACAATGCCGGCATCCTGGCACAGGCCGCCTTCGCCAAGCCGATGCCCTCCATCCCCGCCATGGGCCAGTACTGGCCGGCCATGGGCTCCGCCTATTCCAACATCTGGAACGGCGCGGATGTGAAGAGCGAGCTCGACGCGGCAGCCGCAGCCATCGAGGCCGCACAGTAATCACTATCCCGGTTGCCTGATGCGGATGCCTTTCCCGCCGTCGGATTCCACCCGAATCGCCATGACGGGAAACCGGGAACCATCCGAGGAGCATGCGGCCGGGCGGTTCGTGAAGGACCGCCCGGCCGTTTTCACACGCATCGTCCATCGCCCGGGCCACATATGCCGAGGAGGTTGTACAACATGAGACAGAACGCCGGAAAGACGGCACCCATCGCATCGGCCCTGTTCATGGGGCTCGGGCATTTCACCGTGCTGCGGCAGTACGCCAAGGGCGTGGTGCTCGCACTGGTGGAGATCGCGTTCCTCCTGAACGCGGGAACCCTGTTCAAGGCGCTTGCAGGCTTCATCACGCTGGGCGAGCCCAAGCCCACGCTGCCGGTCATGCAGCGCGACAATTCCATCTTCATGATGATCGACGGGCTCATCGCCATTGTTGTCGTCGCGCTGTTCCTCCTCGTCTACCTCTACAACATCCGGGACGCGCGCAAATCGGGCCTGGAATATGAAAAAACCGGCGAGGTGCAGGGAACGCGCGAGTATCTGGGCCACCTGTTCGACAAGGCCTTCCCCTATCTCGGCCTTTCACCCGCCATCGTCATGCTCGCCTTCTTCGTGGTCATTCCCCTCCTGTTCTCGGCCTTGCTCGCCTTCACCAACTACACCGCTCCGAGCAACCTGCCCCCGGCCAATACGGTCGACTGGGTGGGCCTGGAGACCTTCCGCCAGATGGCCAGCCTCAAGCAATACTCGCAGGGCTTCGCCCGCACCGCTTCCTGGACACTCATCTGGGCGTTTGCAGCCACTGTCACCACGTACTTCGGCGGCCTGTTCATGGCCCTTGCGCTCCTTGACAAGAAGATCCGCCTGGCCAAGGTCTTCCGCGTCGTCTTCATCCTGCCTTACGCCGTACCCGGCATGATCTCCCTCCTGATCTGGGCCAACCTCCTCAACGGCCAGTTCGGCCCCCTCACGCGCATGCTGCGCGAGCTGGGCATCGTCCAGTGGCTGAACAACTCAGGGCTGCTCACCATCGACTACATTCCCTGGCTCTCGGACGTCACGATGGCCCGTGTCATGCTCATCGTGGTCAACCTGTGGCTCGGGTTTCCCTATTTCATGCTGCTGATCACGGGACTGATGACCTCGATGCCGCCGGAGCTCTATGAGGCGGCCACCATCGACGGGGCCAACAAGTCCCAGCAGTTCCGGTATATCACGCTGCCCATGCTCATCTACCAGACGGTGCCGCTCATGATCATGAGCTTCTCGTACAACATGAACAACTTCGGCGGCGTCTACTTCCTCACGCAGGGCAATCCGAGCGACAAGCTCACGACCCAGTCGTTCGCAGGCGCAACCGACACCCTCATGACCTGGATCTACAAGCTCACGGTCGACCAGCGCATGTACAACAAGGCCGCCGTCGTCGCCGTCCTGGTTTTCCTCGCGATCGCGCCGTTCGCCATCTACCAGTTCAGCCAGACGAAATCGTTCAAGGAAGGTGAAATGTGATGGGCAAAGTGCTGCAGATCCTCCGCTACACCCTCGTGTATCTGGTGCTCATCGCCATCTCGATCATGGTGATCTACCCGATCGCCTTCACGGTGGCCGGCAGCTTCTCGGCCGGCAAGTCGCTCGCGACCACCTCCGTGCTGCCCATTCCGCGCGGCTTCACGCTGGAGCACTACAACCGCCTGTTCACGGAGACGAAATACCCGTTGTGGTTCGCCAACACCTTCAAGATCGCCGTTTCGAACACGGCCCTCTCGATCGTGCTGACACTGATTTCGGCCTACATCTTCTCGCGCTTCACCTTCAAGGCCAAGAAGGCGGGACTGATGTCGATGCTCGTGCTCCAGATGTTCCCGGGCTTCGTCGGCATGGTGGCCATCTATGTGCTGCTGTACCGCATGGGCATGCTCGACTCCCATCTGGGCCTGGTGCTTGTCTACTCGGCCGGTCAGGTTCCCTATAACACCTGGCTGCTCAAGGGCTACTTCGACACCATCCCCAAGAGCATCGACGAAGCGGCCCGCGTCGACGGCGCGGGTCATCTGACCACCTTCCTGCGCATCATCCTGCCGAACACGCTGCCCATCGTCACCTTCCTGGGTGTTACGAGCTTCACGGCTCCGTGGCTCGACTTCATCTTCCCCCGCCTGATCCTGCGCAGCGAGGAAAAAAAGACGCTGGCCCTGGGCCTGTTCGAGATGATCCGCGGCCGTTCGAACGACAACTTCACGATGTTCGCGGCCGGCTCCATCCTTGTCGCAGTCCCCTTCGTCATCATATTCGCGGTCAACCAGAAGTATCTCATCAAGGTCATGTCGGCCGGTGCCGTGAAAGGATGAACCCATGACATCGAAACGCTCCGGCACGAGCCCCGCCGCGCACGTGCACCGGTCAACACGGCGTGCGGCGCTGGTTGGCGCATGCCTTTTCCTCTCCGTTGCACTGGCAGGCTGCACGACCCTGCAGCCGGGCCCGAACGGGTCCCCGTCTCCGTCGACCACCGTTCCGCCCTCACAGGATGCCGGGCTTCCGACCAACGAGGCTCCGACCGCAAGCGCCCCTTTCACCGATGATCCCCTGAAAGGCTTGTTTCCCGCCGATGCGGAACGGACCGCCACCGGTCCGAAGCAGGGCACCTATTATGAGGTCTTCGTCCGCGCCTTCGCGGACGGAGACGGAGACGGCATCGGCGATCTCCGTGGCCTGACGGCGAAGCTCGACTACCTCAACGATGGAAACGATGACACCACGGACGATCTGGGTGTCACCGGCCTGTGGCTGATGCCCATCAACCCCTCGCCCAGCTATCACGGGTACGACGTGACGAACTACCGTGACATCGAGCCGGACTACGGCACCATGGAAGACTTCGACGCCTTTCTCGCGGCGGCGCACGAGCGCGGCATCGCGGTCATCATCGACCTGGTGCTCAACCACACCAGCACGGAGAATCCATGGTTCGTCCAGTCCGCCGCGAAGAATCCGGCGTACCGCAGCTGGTATCGCTGGGCCGAGCCCGGCACGGACGAGTACAACCTTGACGCGAGCGTCTGGGGCCACAAGGTCTGGAACCGGCGCGGCACCTCGCTGTACTACGCCATCTTCTGGGACGGCATGCCGGACCTGAACTACGACGAACCCGCCGTCCGGAAGGAAATGAAGGCTGTGGCGAAGTTCTGGCTCGACAAGGGGGTGGACGGCTTCCGGCTCGATGCGGTGCCGCACATCTACGGCACGGGCGAGCTGCCGGACAATGGCACGGGCCTCGAGCCCACGCTTTCCTGGTGGAAGGAGTTCCAGGCATACTGCGAATCCGTGGATCCGGATGTCATGATCGTGGGCGAGGTGCTGGACCGCATGGCCACGCGCCTGCCGTTCACGGCCTCGCTCGACTCGGTCTTCCACGTGGATCTGGGAGAAGCCATCACGGTCGCCGTCAAGGCGGGTTCCAGCAAGAACGACTACCTGGCGGGACTCCTTGCGCGGGAACTCGGCCAATACCGCGAAGTGAATCCGGCGTTCATCGACTGCCCCTTTCTTTCGAACCATGACCAGAACCGCATTTACGGACTGCTCGGCGGCAAGCCCGAAAACATGAAGCTGGCCGCCTCGCTCTACCTGACTGCCGAAGGCATCCCCTTCATCTATTATGGGGAGGAGCTTGGCATGTTCGGCAGCAAACCGGACGAGGACATCCGCCTGCCGTTCGTGTGGGGCGGCGACGCCGTCCAGACAAGCTGGCGCACGTCGCGGTACACGCAGGTCGTGCCGGCAACGACGCAGCTCGGGGATCCCGCATCCATCCAGACACACTACCGCCGACTCGTCCAGCTGCGCGCCGCGCTGCCCGCCCTCAACCGGGGCCGCCTGGCCGCCGTGAAGGCGGGCAATCCCGGCATCGTCGCCTGGACGATGACCGCACCCGAGCAGAAGGCCCTGGTCCTGCACAACCTTTCCAAAACGGCCATCACGGTTGATCCGGCCGCGCTTGCCCTCACCGCGGCGGATGCGGCCGCCGGATCGGGCCGGGCGGACCTCTGGCGCCTCGCCTTCGAGCAGGCTGTCGGCACCTCCGGCTGGACAACCGCGACACATGACGCACAACCGACATCGCTCACCCTCGCGCCGCAAAGCAGCGTGATCCTGGTGGGTGCGACAGGAGGCAATCCATGAAGCGACAGCAGGCAGCAAACGAAACCCCCGCGGTGGCCATACAGCAGGCCGCTCTATACCACCGGCCGAACCAGGAATTTCGATACGCCACCGGCAACGGACAGGTCACCATCCGCCTGAAGGCGGCAGCCGGCAACCTCGCCCGCGCGGAAATCTGCCATGGCAACCGGTACGACTCCAAACGCCTTCCCTCCTGCCACACGCTGGCCATGGACCGTCAGCTGTGCGACGGCATCTCGGACTGGTTCGAGATCTCCTTCACCCCGGAAGATCCGCGCCTGTTTTATTATTTCCGCCTCACAGGCCAGGGGAGCAGGCCCGAGATCCTGTATCTGCAGGAAAGCGGCATCTTTGCCGAGCCCACGCTTGAGAACCGGAGCGAGTTCTTCAACTTCCCCTACATTCAGGAAGGAGACATCCACCAGGTGCCCGCATGGCTCCGAGGCACGGTGCTGTACCAGATATTCCCGGATCGCTTCCATCGCGCCGCGCTGCCGGGCCAGAACCGCACACCTGACGGAAAGCCGCTCAAACGGTGGGGCACGATACCCAAGGGACACGAATTGTACGGTGGCAACCTCAAGGGCATCGAGGCGCAGATTCCCTACATTGCGTCGCTGGGTGTCGACACCGTGTATCTCACACCCATTTTCCGCTCCAGGACGGCCCATCGGTACGATACGGACGACTACTTCGAAATCGACCCCCTGCTCGGCTCCAAGCGCGAGCTGCGCGACCTCGCGGACGCCCTGCACGACGCGGGCATGCGCCTGATCCTCGATGCCGTCTTCAACCATTCCAGCCCCGATTTCTTCGCATTCCGCGACGTGGTCGCGCAAGGGGAATCCTCGCGGTATCGCGACTGGTTCCACATCGAGGACTTCCCCGTGGACATGAAGCGCCGGAACTACAAGACCTTTGCCTCCGTGCCCACCATGCCCAAGCTCAACGCAGCGAACCCGGAGGTGGCGGCGTATCTGTGTGAGGTCGGTCGCTTCTGGATTCGGGAGGCAGGCATCGATGGATGGCGCATCGACGTGGCCAACGAAGTGGATCCGAACTTCTGGCGGCGGTTCCGCGAAGCCGTGAAGGCTGAAAAGCCCGATGCGGCCATCATCGGCGAGATCTGGGGCGACTCGCACCTGTGGCTGGGCGGCGACATGTTCGACAGCGTCATGCACTACCCCTTCACCTTTCCTGTCAAGGATTTTCTCGCCCGCGGCACCATGAGTCTGCCCGAGCTGGACCGGCGCCTCAACCGCATCGCCGCCATGTATGCGCATCCGGTGCGGGACGCGCTGTGGACCATGCTTGACACGCACGACACCGAAAGGTTCTTCACCGCAACGGGTGAAGATGCCGGAGCAACGCGATTGGCAGCCTTCCTGCAGTTCGCCTTTCCCGGTGCGCCGCTGGTCTATTACGGGGCGGAAATCGGCATGAAGGGTGGAAACGATCCGGACTGCCGTCGCTGCATGGAATGGGAGCGCACCACTGCGGAGAACGACTTCCTTGCCTTCTACCGGCGGCTCGGCTCGGCGCGCCATGAGCTCGCCGCACTACGCACCGGCTCATTCCGCACGCTTTCGGTGACGGAACACAGCTACGCCTTCCTCCGCATGACGCCGGACAGCGCCGTGGTCGCCGTCATGAACACGCATGCGGACGAACAGGTTCTCACGATCGACCTGCCCGCCGCGTGCCCCGACCGGGGCATGTGGCGCGATTTCCTCGAGGGTGCGGAGGTGCTGCACCAGCAGCCTTCCCGCATCACGGTCCGCGTCGCGGGAAGGAGCGGCGCCCTGCTGTATGGCGTCGTCTGATACAGCAGCGATGCTTCCTTACACGGGAAAACAAAACTCATACCCATGTTATTCCGCTGCGAAACGATCGATTTGACGTTCCGGTGAAGTCTACATATAATGGACTTTCAGGAGGGGGGTGGCCTCATGGGCAGCACCATCATGGATGTGGCACGGGCGGCCAATGTCTCGGCTTCCACGGTTTCCCGCGTCCTTTCCGACCATCCGCGCATCAGCACGGAGACCCGGCAGCGTGTCATGGAAGCGGTCGAGGCGCTCGGATACAGGCCGCATTCCGCGGCAAGGAGCCTGGCGAACAGTTCCAGCAGAACCATCGGCCTCATCCTGAACGCCGAGGCGGACCAGTTCATCCGCAATCCCTTCTTCATCGGCGCCATGGCCGGAATCAGCCAGCTTGCGCAGTCATATGACTACAATGTCATGTTCGCATTCAACCCCAAGGAGCGCGAGGAGCTGGAGATCGCAACACGCTTCGTCTCGAGCCGCGCCGTGGACGGCATCATCCTGTTCACCTCGCGTACGCGTGACAAGTGCATCCAGTACCTGCTCAAGCAGAAGTGCCCCTTTTCCGTCATCGGCCGGCCCGACAACGTGGGCGGCATCCTCTGGGTGGACAACGACAACTTCCAGGCCACCTATCAGGCCGCCGACCAGCTCATCGGACGCGGGCACCGCCACATCGCCTTCATCGGCGGCCCGGAAGAGCTGAACATGACCAAGGACCGCTATGACGGCTACCGCCGCGCACTGGCCGTGCACGGCCTGCATCCGGTGCCGGCGCACGTCTTCACGGACGGCACGTTCACGGAGACCTTCGGGGGCGCCTGCATGCGCACCATGCTCGACAATCCGGACCCCGGAACACCGCGACCGACCGCCGTCATCACCGCCGACGACCTGCAGGCCATCGGTGTGCTGCAGACGCTGCGGGAGCGCGGACGCAACGATGTCGCCGTCATCGGCTTCAACAACACGGGGCTGGGCGTCTACCAGCAGCCGGCGCTGGCCTCCGTCGACATCAACGCGAGCCAGCTGGGCTACCATGCCGCAAGGCTGCTGATCAACACGCTCGAACAGAACGGCATCCCCGAGGACCATGTCATCGTGCCGACCCAGCTGGTGGAGCGCGAAAGCATGAATGTGCCGATCGGCTGTGCGCCTTCGCGGGAGGAGGCATGACCGGCCGCTTCGCACCCAGCCCCACAGGCCGCATGCACCTGGGCAACCTGTGGGCCGCGCTGCTCAACTGGCTGGCAGTCCGCAGCCATAACGGCACGCTGCTGTTGCGCATCGAGGACATCGACCGCACCCGCTGCCGCCCCGCATACACGGACCAGCTGCTGGCGGATCTGCGCCTCATGGGCCTCGACTGGGACGAATCACCGGCACACCCCCGCATCCGGCAGCAGGACCGGAGTGAACTGTACGAGACGATCATCCGGGAATGGCAGACGCAGGGGCTTGTCTATCCCTGCGTCTGTTCACGTCTGGATCTGCATGCGTCCTCCGCGCCCCATGCCGAAGACGGCCATGTCGTCTATGACGGCCGATGCCGCACATCCCAGGGGCGTGCGGGCAGAAACCCCGGCAAGCCGCCCGCCTGGCGACTGCGCGTGCCGGAAGCCCCGCTGGCGGAGGACAGTTTCTGCGATTGTGTCCAGGGGCCGCAACAGATGAATCTGGCAACCGAATGGGGAGATTTCATCGTGGCACGCGCGGACGGCCAATATGCCTACCAGCTTGCCTGCGCCGTTGACGACGCGCTGACGGGTGTCGATTTCGTCCTGCGTGGTGCGGACCTGCTTGCCTCATCCTTTCCGCAACGGTACATCATGCGGCTGCTCGGCCGTCCGGCACCCCACTACTGCCATGTCCCCCTGCTGGCGGATCCGGACAGGGTGCGGCTGTCCAAGCGACAGCGGGCACTCGACCTGGGAGAGATGCTGGCTAGTGGACTGACGCCGGAGCGAATCACCGGCCGACTTGCCCATCTGGCCGGTTTGATTGACAGACCCGAGGCCGTACGCCCGCAGGATCTGCTGGCCTGTTTCACGCCAGCGCGCATCCCCGCCTTTCGTGAGTTGGTGGTGGACCCGGCCCGGTGGACGTGATCGGACGCCTGGCAACGAACCGTGCCGTCCGACATTGTTTGCGACACGTCGAATCAAGGTATCATTATGATAGGTATTCCGCTCATTCGACTCACCAATGTCGGTGTCATCGCATGGTCAGGCATACCGGTTCACCCGATACATGCCACCCGGCTGGCGACAGCACGACAGACAGCCGGAACCGACATGTCCGAACAAGTGGAGGCTTCTCATGCTGCATGGTGCATTGCCCGACAATCCCAACACCGCCATCGATTACACCCGCACCGATCTCGCCGACATCTGGCTGGCCGGGGGCTGCTTCTGGGGAACGGAAGCATATCTGGCCCGCGTGTTCGGTGTCGCCGATACAACGGTCGGATACGCGAACGGCCATACGGATCACCCCACCTATCACGATGTCTGCCACAACGGCACGGGTCACGCCGAAACCGTCCATGTGCGCTACGATCCCGGCCGCGTGTCGCTCGAGACGCTGCTGCGCCATTTCTTCGCCATCATCGATCCCACCTCGCTGAACCGGCAGGGCGGCGACCACGGCACGCAATACCGCACCGGCATCTACTGGCGCCTCGAGGCGGACGTGCCGGTCATCCGCGCGGTCATGGCGGAGGAGGCCAAAAAGCACACCCAACCCCTCGTCACCGAAGTCATGCCGCTTGTGCACTTTTTCCCCGCCGAGGACTATCATCAGGATTATCTGGAGAAGCATCCGGACGGATACTGCCACGTGCATTTCGACACCCTGTCCGAAGCCTTCGTGCAGGTGGATCCCGGCGCATACGCCAAGCCCGGCCCCGAGCAGCTCCGGGCCACGCTGACCCCGCTGCAGTGGCAGGTGACGCAGCAGGCTGCCACGGAGCGGCCTTTCGACAATGCATACTGGAACCGGCACGAGGATGGCCTGTATGTGGATGTGACAACCGGCGAGCCCCTGTTTCTGTCCGCGGACAAGTTCGACTCCGGATGCGGCTGGCCCAGCTTCGTGGAGCCGGTGGATCCCCAGGTTGTCGCGTACCGCACGGACACGAGCCACGGCATGTCCCGCACCGAGGTCCGCAGCCGCGTCGGAGACGCCCATCTGGGACACGTGTTCGAGGATGGGCCTGCGGATCGGGGCGGCAAGCGCTTTTGCATCAACAGCGCCGCTTTGCGCTTCATCCCCCGCGCCGATCTGGAGCGGGAGGGCTATGGGCGGTACCTGCCGCTGCTGCGAGAAAAGTGATGCCGTTTGATGCCCGGCTACACGTGCGCCATGACATGCCCCGCGAGCACCGGAGGGACGTTTGCGCGCCAAAACGGACATTGCCCCATCATACCCGGGAGGTGTTCGCGCGTATTCTGCTGTGGATGCTGGTTTCCCAAGGGAACCCGCCGTCACGGAAGGAGGCATCATGCGGCTGTTCATGAAACAGAAGGTCTGGTCGTTCAGCGACCGGTTCACCATCAAGGACGAGCAGGGAAGTGACCGATGGCATGTCGAGGGGGAGGTGTTCTCACTCGGCAAGCGACTGCACATTCTCGACGCAGGCGGGTCGGAACGCGCCATGCTCCGGCAAAAGGTCATGTCCTTCATGCCCCGCTACTTCATCGAGGTCAATGGCATGGAGATCGCGGCCGTGGTCAAGGAATTCACGTTCCTCAAGCCGCATTACCGGGTGGAGGGCATGGACCTCGAGCTTGCGGGCGACTTCTGGGCGCACGACTACACGCTGCTGCAGAACGGAGCCCCAGTCATGCGGCTTTCCAAGGAGTGGTTCACCTGGGGCGACAGCTATGTGATGGACATCGCGCCGGGTGCCGACGAGCTGATCTGCCTGTGCGTCGCGCTCGCGGTGGACTGCGCCATCCAGGCCCAAAACAACAACTAGGCGGCCAACCGGAACAGCCGCCGTCATCCGGCTGTGCAGCATCACCGAGCAACGCGTCCGTGGCGGAGATTTCCGGGTTGTGATCCGGAAATGCCCGCCACGGACGCGTTGATTTTGCCGGGGACATGGACGATTTCAGGCACGCGGCGATCCAACCGGGAGAAACCGCTTGGCGAGGATGGCGTCCGTCAGTTCCGCGCACGCTTCGAGCGCAGACCGCAGATCCAGCAGAAAGGATGGCGGCTCGTCGGCGTATGCCGCGCGGCGGACATGAAACCGGAGCATCATGGGGATCACGGCCTGGATCGCGCTGCGATTTCCGGGGACGACCGCCTGGGCCGTGTCCGCTTCGGGCTCGCCCGCTTCAGGTTCGCCCGCATCGGGGCGGCCCTCCCCGGCCGCCGGAGCACAGGCGACAAGCTTGGCATCGGCATGCACCTGTTGCACCGGCACCACTTCCATGCAGGCTCCGCCAGCGGACACGGTCACTGCGGATTCGGCACTCACCCGGTCGTCAGGCACATGCGAGGCCACCAGCTTCCCCTCGTCCGAAAGAAAAAGTCCATTCCGCAGGCACTCCAGAAAATAGGCATTCAACCCCAGTTCATACTCCAGATGTCTGGGATAGTCCCGATACAGCGACAGCTCCTGGTGATACCGGCAGAACGCGTCACAGACATGATGGCAGACCATGCCGAGCAGTACGGCATCCTCCTCCGGATCATAGGAGGGCGTGCAGAGGAAGCCGGCCGTCAGTTCGATGAAGGGCAGGGTGTCCGACAGCAGGTGCCGGTCCTTCGCACCCTTGCGCAGCAGATCGGGCTTGACATTGCCATAAACGAACGCGTCCCGCTGGATCTTGCCGGGATACAGCCGTTCGATGCGGTCATGCATCATTTGTCCCATCTTGTGGTGCGTTTCATAAAACATGGATCCGCAATCCCCTTCCGCATGCCAATCTCCGCATGCGTCAATTTCATCCGTACATACGCGTGCGCATGCGATTTGTCTATGCGCCGGCCGACCCCCGCGCTGTCCATCCGTCATCTTTGCGGTCGAACGCGACTTCCCTTCACCGAACCCGGCATCCCCTCAATAGAACACCTTCAGCGTGCGGATGCCGAACGGACGGAACACGAGATCGCGCGCCACCGCAGCCGTCCTTTCCGTTTCAAGCGAAATGGCGCCGTTCTCCATCGGTTCCTCGAGCATGTTCGTCTCGACAACCCCCAGAACCGGGAACCCGAACCGGACATCCGTGCGCCCCACGGTGCCCTCGCTCTCGTACAGGCGCACGATGAACGCCCGTTCCGCATCCTCGCAGGGCTTGACCGTCTCCGCAATCACATGGTCTGCCGAAACGGCGAGCAGCGAGGAGAATGCCCGATCACCCTCCAGCGCGATCGGGGCGGCATTGAGCTCATACCCCGGCAACACGGTGTTGGATGCCGAGAAGCCGCCCTCGTGCGGCAGAAAGGCGTACGTGAAGCGGTGGTTGCCGGCGTCTCCGCGCGGATCGGGCCGGCAGCCGCCCTTGTGAAGGGACAGCCGGATGTCGCCACCTTCCACCGACACGCCGTACTTGCAGTCGTTGAGCACGGCCACGCCGTACCGGGTTTCCGACAGGTCCGTGAACCGGTGGTTGAGTACCTCGAACATGGCCTGCTCGATGGAATGGTTGCGGGTCGTCGGCTTGAGGCAGTGGCCAAACTGGATTTCATGGCGCGCGCTGCCGGACTGCACCGTCGTGTCGAAGCCGACCTTGAGGAACCGGTGCTTGTCCTGCCAGTCGAGCACCGTCTCGAAGTCCACGCGGGCGGAACCGGCATGGAACACCATGTCCTGCACGAGCGACGTCCGCCTGGAAAGGCGGTACCGGCTGCGCAGGCGGAACTGCACCGGTCCGTCCGCAACAACCGTGCGCTCGAGCAGGATTGCCGGCGTCTCGTACTTGCAGGCAATGTCCGCGTCGACGTCCCAGTTGTCCCAGGAGGTCGGCAGATCCTCGGCCAGCAGGAAGGTGTTCAGGGGATGTCCCGCACCGCGCAGCTCGCGGCCGTTGCGGCGGTCCACGAAGGATGCGATGGCACCCGTTTCATCGAAGGCCACACGGGCATACGGCGTTTCAAGCGACCGCCCGTCATATCGGAACGGGGAGGGCGCGGGGCCGGCGTGCGCGGATGCTTCGGGCACGAGCGAAACCGCCGTGCCGCTGAACGCCGGCATCCTCACGCCACCCAGCACGAGCTGCGCGTTCCCGTCCACATCGTGATACCGTTGGTACCGGATGGCGGGGTCCGCGGGCATGAGTCCTTCCTGGTCGGGCAGCACGACATCGTCCGTGCGCGGAAAGCCCAGCGTGTTGACCAGCGTCACGGTTGTGGTCGCAGCCGCCACAGACGCACGCAGCAAGCCGCCGGCAGCCGCATCGACCAAATCCCGGCCGTCCGCCAGCAGCCTGCCCATTTCCTGATGACACTGGTCGTGTGCCGAGGCGATGCACGTGCCGGGCAGGATATCGTGGAACTGGTTGACCAGCAGGGTCTCCATCAGCGGTCGCACGACCTCTCCCGATGCCGCCTGCCCCGCCGATACCGCGTTGCGGACAAGCAGGAACTCGAGATCGCGCAGCAGCAGCTCGGCCTTGCGGTTGTTCCGCTTGATCTCGTGCTGGTTGGTGAGCGTGCCGCGATGCAGCTCCAGGTAGAGCTCTCCGCGGTAGACCGGCAGCTCGGCCGCCTCCCGCTCCACCGCCTGCATGAAGGCGCTGACGGACATGTGCTCCGCCTTCGGCGCGCCGTCGAGATCCCGGACACGGCGCGACATCTCGACCATCTCGAACTGCGGGCCGCCGCCGCCGTCACCCATGCCGTAGGTGACGAGCCGGCGTTTCGTGACGCGCTTGTTGCGGATGAAATCGTTAGACTCGCGCCCTTCCATGGCCTCGATGAGGCACTTGGGATCGGGCCAGCTCTGGATGGTGTTGAAGTGTGTCAGCACGGCGCTGCCGTCGATGCCCTCCCAGCGGAAAGTCTCGTGCGGGAACCGGTTGGTGTCGTTCCAGGAGAGCTTCGTCGTCAGGAAATACTTCACGCGGCTGCCCTGCATGATCTGCGGAATGGCGGCGCTGTACCCGAACGTGTCTGGCAGCCAGAACGCGTCGGACGTGTAGCCGAAATGCCGTTGCGTGTAGCGCTGGCCCCAGAGGAACTGCCGGATCATCGACTCGCCCGAGGTGATGTTGCAGTCGCACTCCACCCAAACGCCGCCGTTGGGCTCGTACCGGCCTGCGGCGACCTTTTCGCGGATGGCCTCGAACAGGGAAGGGTAGTTGGCACGGATCATTTCCAGATGGTAGGCCGAGCTCTGGATGAACCGGTACTCCGGGAACTGGTCCATGAGGCTGATCTGGTTGGAGAAGGTGCGGGCGCACTTCTTCACGGTCTCCGGGATGGGCCACAGCCAGGCCGTGTCCATGTGGGAATGGCCGACGATGCCGGCAATAGGCGCGGAATCGGCATTCCTCGCCGCCAGGACGGGGGCCATGACCTCGCGGGCGCGGGCGAGCGCAGGCCGCCATTCGGACTCCTCCGCATCGTCCGGTGACTGGACGACGACCTTGAACACCTCGAGCAGGCAGTTGCGCACCTCGGCCCTTCGGTAGGACAGCGGGTCCATCTTAGCGGACAGCTGGTTGAGGGCACGCAGGTCGAAGACGAAATCGGCGATGTCCTGATTCTTCACGCACAGGTCCATGCACTGGAAGGAGTGCCGGAAATCGGAGGGCGGGATGGTTTCAAAAGGCTGCGTGCCGAGGATGTAGTGGCCGGCGTAGAACTCGACCGCAACGGAAACCGGCTTGCCTGGATCGGCCGCATGGGCGATGAGGTCGCAGAAGTGGTTGCCATGACCGGTCTGGACGATCTTCGTGGCGAAGGTGCCGTACGGGGTGCCGTTCACCCACAGCATCGCCTCGTATCCGCCGACCTGCGGCTGCAGGAAGATCCGCTGCCCGGCGTATGCCTCCGGCACGCGCACCTCGCCGGCGAACCAGGCATAGCAGCCCTCCCCGCCCCAGCGGTCCCCGGCCGAGACCGGCTTCCATCCGGCGTCGGCGGGGGGGATCGCATGCAACCGTTCGCCCGTTTCGAGCATGCGGGTCTCCATTTCACCGATCTTGCGGAAAATGAGCGGTTCGTAGGTTCTCTCGAGCCGGGTCATCTTGCCCAGCATCCGTTCCATCTGCGTGTCGTTGAGCATGGCGCCTCCTGGGACCGGCTCGCGCCGGTTTGGTTTGCTATATCATGCACCGGCAATTGACCGGTCTTTTCTTTTTACATGATAGATCATGCACATCGTGCTGGCAACGGTTTCGCACTCGGCATGGTGAATCCGGCATCTGGAATGGTATGATGAAGACGAACGGTTTCCATTCGGGCGAAACCGGTCCCTCCGGAGGGCACCATGCGACGGATCGCGCACCTGACCGACATCCACCTCGACGACGGGTTGGCCATCGCCCATGGCGTCGACACGCGCGCCCATCTGTGTGCCGTGCTGGCCGACCTGGCGCGCCGCGGAGTCGCCGAGGCGGTGCTGACCGGGGATCTCGGTGAATCGGAGGCACTCGACTGGCTGTTTTCAACCCTCTCTTCCGCCGGCATCTCCTGCCGCGTGCTGCTGGGCAATCACGACAACCTGCAGGACTATCGAACCCGCCCCGCCGCCCGTGAGCTCTTTGTCGGGGATGTCCGCTGTCATGCCGTGACGGCGGATGGTTTCCTGCAGCTGTATCTCGATTCGAGCGAAGGCTTCATCGACAGCGCGCAGCTCGATTGGATCTCCGCCCGCTGCACCGCCGCCGACCGTCCACTCCTCGTGTTCATCCACCATCCGGTTCTCGATTGCGGCGGAACAACAATGGACCGGCTGTTCCCGCTCGAAGGGCGCGATGCGCTGCGCGACCTCTTTCTGGCTGTGCCCCACCCGGTTTCGATTCTCTGCGGCCATTATCATGCCGTGCACGAAATCCACACGGGCAACATCACGCAGTATGTCACCGCTTCCACCTACGCACAACTGAAAACGAACACGGAGTGCCTTGAGATGGACGGCGTTGCCTTCGGGTACCGCCTCCTGGAGCTCGACAACGGCGTGCTGCGCACATGTTCCGTCCTGCTCGGGCCGGCATGATGGGCGGACCGGCGCGGCAACGATTGCCCGCGCTCCCGCGGAAGGTTATAATGATGCATGTCGCGACAATGCCGCAGCAGGAGGCACATCATGCGTTATGGCATCTGCACCTCGCCCAGGAACCTTTCAGAGGTGGAGGCAGCCGGTTTCGATTATGCCGAATTCTCCCTCAACGGCATCACGGCCATGCCGGAGGCTGATTTCGAGGCGCTTGCGGCGCGCATCGGCGTGTCGCGCATCAAGCCGGAAACCACGAACTGCTTCTTTCCCGGGGAAATGCGTCTGGTAGGCCCTGAGGCCGACACCGCGGCGATCGAGGCGTACATCGCGTTCGCACTCGCACGCGCCGCCCGTCTGGGCGTCCGGATCGCCGTCATCGGCAGCGGCGGATCGCGGCGGGTACCTGATGGCGTCTCCCTGGAGGAGGGAACCGAACAGTTCCGGGACGTGCTGCGGCGCATCGGCGAAGCGGCCGCTCCCTTGGGGATCCTGGCCGCCATCGAACCGCTGAATGCCGCTGAGACGAACCTGGTCCTCTCCGTGAGGGAAGGCATCGCCCTCACGCGCGCGGTCGACCACCCTCATGTGAAGCTGCTGGCCGACTTCTACCACATGAGGCGCGGAGATGATGCCTTCGAATCATTGACCGGTGCGCAGGGCATGCTGCGGCATGTCCACATCGCCAACAGCACGGGGCGCGCATACCCGTCATGCGAGGGCGAGGACGCTTATCAGGCCTTCTTTGACATGCTGGTCCGCATGGGGTATGACGAACGCGTGAGCATCGAGGCTTCCACCGACTGTCTGGCGGAGGACGGCCCTCGGGCACTCGCCCTGCTGCGGCGGCTTGAGTCATCGGCTCGCGAAGGCCGGCAGGCGGGCAAGGATTGACGGGACGCCGGCGCATGCGCGGGTTCCAGGTCTGCCTGCTGCCGTTCATGATTTGCATCACATCGATCGGAAAACGTGCGGAAGCACACAATGGGGGGTAATATCCATGGGGTACAACAAGATGCTTGGTGGCGGCGGATTCCATCACGTCGCCATCAAGGTGCGCGATTTCGACAAGTCCGTCGCCATGTACAAGGAAGTGCTCGGATGCACCGAGGTCGCCGCCTGGGGGACGGACGACAAACGCGGCGTCATGCTCGACACCGGTGACGGCGCATGCCTCGAGGTGTTTGCCGGCGGCAGTGGCGATGCGCCCGCGAACGGCTTCTACCACCTCGCACTGCGAGCGGCGGATGTCGATGCGGTCATTGACGCGGCGCGCGCGTTCGGGCTTGTGGTTACGATGGAACCCACGGACATCGTGATCGCCAGCACGCCGCCCATGCCGGCCCGCATTGGCTTCTTCAACGGATTCGACGGAGAGTCCATCGAACTGTTCCACAACCGCTGACCATCTGCGGGCTGCCCTGGTCACAAGGCACCCGTGCGGCATGACCACTCGAGCGGCAGACCGCCCCCATACGGCACACGGCCCCAAACGGCACACGGACCGCAGGCGCATGAGATGTCGCACGGCGGCCACCAGAAAGGACGATGATCACATGATACCCACTCCGCACATCCAGGCTACCGACAAGAACCAGATCGCGGAAACCATCCTGCTGCCGGGCGATCCGCTCCGGGCGCGCTTCATCGCCGAAAACTTCCTCTCGAACGTATCCCAGTTCAATGAAACCCGCGGCATGCTGGGCTTTACCGGAGAATTCAAGGGGCGCCGCATCTCGGTCATGGGAACCGGCATGGGCATGCCTTCCATCGGCATCTACTCCTGGGAGCTCATCAACCGGTATGGCGTGAAGAACCTCATCCGCATCGGCTCGGCCGGCTCCCTGCAGCCCGATCTCCACATCCGGGACATCGTGGTCGGCATGGGCGCCTGCACGAATTCGAACTTCGCTTCCCAGTACGGCCTGCCCGGCACCTTCGCCCCCACGGCTTCGTGGACGCTGCTCAGGAAGACGACCGACATTGCCGCCGCCAAGGGCATCCCGGTACGGGTCGGCAACATCCTGTCATCCGATGTGTTTTACGATGACGATGCCGACTCATGGAAGCAGTGGGCCAAGATGGGGGTCCTGTGCGTCGAGATGGAAGCCGCCGCTCTCTATCTCAACGCGGCGCGTGCCGGTGCGAACGCGTTGTGCCTGCTGACCATCTCCGACTCGCTGGTCACGCATGAGGCAACGACAGCAGAGGAACGCCAGACCACCTTCACCTCCATGATGGAGATCGCACTCGAGCTCGCCTGACCGCCGCCATCCTTATCCCGTTCGATTCATTGAGACGCCGATACCACAAGGGATCACGGCGGTTCAGAAAGAGGCATCCATGGACCTGAAAAAGATACTGCGCCACGTGCCGGATTTTCCGAAGCCCGGCATCGACTTCATCGACATCACCACTGTCCTGCAGGACCCGGCCGCACTCAAGTTCGCACTTGACGCCATGGGAGAGCTCATGGGCTCGTTCGGCGACTTCGACCTTGTCGTCGGGCCGGAATCGCGCGGATTCATTTTCGGCATGCCGCTCGCCTACACCCACGGCAAGGGCTTCGTGCCCATCCGCAAGCGCGGCAAGCTGCCGGCGAAAACCGTTCGCGTCGAATACGGGCTCGAATATGGCACGGACGTGCTCGAAATGCACGCCGACGCCGTCCGTCCGGGGCAGCGTGTCCTCATCGTGGACGACCTGCTCGCAACCGGCGGCACGACGCAGGCCAACATCAAGCTGGTGGAGGAAGTGGGCGGCATCGTGGTCGGCGTGCTGTACTTCATCGAGCTGGGTTTCCTCCCGGGGCGTGAGAAGCTGGGCGACCTTCCGGTGAAGGCGTTGATCTCCTTCTAGCCTGATTCGTGCCAAGCCAGAGGTGTCTCATCATGAATGAGGCACCTCTTTTCATGCCAAAAACGGAAATCAGGCGTCGCGGTTTCGGACGACACGATCCAGCAGACGCATCCGGACAAGATCCTCCGGCATGACACCAAGAATGTCGATTGCCCGTTGTCATGCGGCAATGGTAGGATGGACCGCATCAGGATACCGGCATCACGACACGTCACCATGCAAGGGAGCACATCCATGAAGCACATGATCCGCCTGATCCGACATGCACGTCCCTACTGGCCCCTGCTCGCCGTATCCGGCTTCAGCCTGTTGGCGATCACGGCCCTGAACCTGCTCGGCCCCTGGCTGATCAAGGATCTGGTCGCCCTGCTGACCGAAGGGCTCGAACAGGCCGGCATGCGGCGCATCCTCACGATCTCGGGCATCCTGCTGGCCACCTACCTCGCCAAGATCGTGTTCCGGTTCCTGAACAACTACCTCAGCCACAAGGCGGCCTGGAACCTCGTGGCCGACATGCGCGTGGTGGTCTACGACCATCTGCAGAAGCTGTCGCTGCGGTTCTACCAGGACAAGCAGACCGGCCAGCTGATGTCGCGCACGACCAACGACACGGCCACCTTCGAGGCCCTCATCGCCCACACGGTACCGGACATGACCGCCAACATCCTCATCCTGGCGGGCGTCACCACCATCCTGTTCTTTCTCAATGTCAAGCTGGCGCTGCTCACCCTCATTCCCGTTCCGTTCCTGGTCTGGGCCGGCTTCGTGTTCTCGAAAAAGATCCGGCCGAACTTCTCGGAGGCCCAGAAGACGCTGGCCGACCTCAACGCCACCCTGCAGGACAATCTCTCCGGCATGAAGGAGATCCAGGTCTTCAACCAGCAGCCCACGGAGCGCAAGCGCATCGAGAAGCGGGCCGGCTCCTATGCCTCGGCCATCCTGCACGCCCTGCGCCTGAGCGCCGTGTTCCATCCCTCCGTCGAGGCGATCTCCTCCATGGGCACCGTCATCGTCGTCGGATTCGGCGGGTGGCTGGCCTTGCAGGGCCAGCTGGCCGTTTCGGACATCGTCGGCTTCCTGTTGTATCTGAGCCTGTTCTACCAGCCCATCTCCTCGCTCGCCCGCGTCGCCGAGGACCTGCAGATGTCGCTGGCGGGCGCTGAGCGCGTGTTCGAGGTGCTCGACACGGAACCGGACATCAGCGACGGCCCGGACGCCCGGCATGTGGACCGGCTCAGCGGCGAAGTCGAATTCGATCATGTGGCGTTCCACTACATTCCGTCCGCACCCGTGCTGCGCGACATCCATTTCAAGGCGGAACCGGGGCAGATGATCGCGCTCGTCGGCCCGACGGGTGTCGGCAAGACGACCATCATCAGCCTGCTGGCGCGCTTTTACGATCCGGTGGCGGGCGCCATCCGGCTTGACGGACAGGACATCCGGGGCCTGACACTCGCGTCGCTGCGCGAGCAGATCAGCATCGTGCTGCAGGATGTCTTCCTGTTCAACGGCAACGTGGCCGACAACATCGCCTACGGCAGCCGCGAAGCCACGCGGGAGCAAATCGAGCGCGCCGCGCGCATCGCCCGGGCGGACGACTTCATCGCCGCCCTGCCCGAGGGATACGACACCCTGATCGGCGAGCGGGGCGTCAAGCTCTCCGGCGGCCAGAAGCAGCGGCTCTCGATCGCCCGTGCGGTGCTGCGCGACACGCCCATCCTCATTCTCGACGAGGCGACCGCCTCCGTAGATGTCGAAACCGAAGCCAAGATCCAGCAGGCCATCCAGGAGCTCGCCGGCACGCGCACCATCCTCGTCATTGCACACCGGCTCTCGACCGTCAAGCGGGCGGACCGCATCCTGGTCATCGAGGACGGCCTGATCGCGGAATCGGGCACCCATGACGAGCTGCTCCATCAGGGCGGACGCTACAGCCAGCTGTGCCGGGTGCAGTTCAGCGCGCTGGAGGAGCTGGCGCAGTAGGGAATTCCTTTCCGGCGCCTCAGGCTTGGAAAGAAACAACCTGCTCTATGGATTTCAGAACGGAATGGCCAGACTCGCCATTCCGTTTTGAAAAAGAGCCGGTAGTTCCTTTCCGGCGCCTCAGGGCGTGACCCGGGTGAGGTCGCGGGGGTACAGGGAGGTCATGCGGACGTTCGGCAGGTCGAGCAGCTTCATCGTCAGCCGCTCGAGTCCGGCGCCGAAGCCGCCATGCGGCGGCATGCCGTACTTGTGGATCTGCAGGTAGGACTCGAACAGATCCGGATTCATGCCCCGGTGTTCCATCTTGGCGACCTGCGCCTGCCAGTCATGGATGCGCTGCCCGCCCGTGGTCACTTCCAAACCGCGGAACAGCAGATCGAAGCTGAACGTCGTCTCCGGCGCGTCCGGATCCTCCATGGCGTAGAAGGGGCGCTTCGCGGTCGGATAATGCGTGACAAAGACGAACTCGCTGCCGGTCTGCTTGAAGACGGCCTTGCAGATGGCCACCTCCTCGTCCGGAGACAAGTCGTCGCGGTCCTCGAGGGACGCATTCCCGAGCGTCCTGGCTGCAAGTGCCTTTGCCTCGGCGAACCGGATCGCGGGGATGCCCCCGGAAACATCCGGCAGCTTTGCGCCCAGCATGTCCAGCTCCGCCGCATACGTCTCCGCCAGGAACGGCATCATGCGCCCGAGCCATCCGGCCTCCTCGCGCATCACATCCTCAAAGGAATCGATCGGTCCCATCTCGATGTCCAGGCCGATGTATTCGTTCAGATGCCGCGAGGTGCTGTGCTTCTCGGCCCGGTAGACGGCGCCGACCTCGAAGACGCGCCCGAAGACCCCGACCATGGCCTGCTTGTAGAACTGCGGGCTCTGGGCCAGATACACCTCGCGGCCGAAGTAGTCGAGGCGGAAGATGTTCGCGCCACCCTCGGCACCGGCAAAAACGATCTTCGGGGTGTGGATCTCGGTGAAGCCCTGCCCGATGAACCAGTCGCGGAAGCTGCGGCCGATGCCTTCCTGGATGCGGAAGCGCGCCCGTTCCAGCGGGTGTCGCAGGGCGATCGAGCGATGATCAAGGTTCGTTTCGGGTGAAATGTCGAGCTTCTTCTTGCCGAGGACGAACGGCATTTCCGCCGCCGGCCGCGACAGGATTTCCAGCGAACGCAGCTGGATCTCCGGCCCGCTGCGGCTGTTCGGATCCACATGCACCAGACCGGTTGCGGCGACGGTCGCCCCCTCGGTCACTTCGTCGACCGATACGAGTTCATGGTCCGCGACGCACTGCACGAGTTCCCGTTCGGTGCGCAGCACGAGAAACGAGAACCCGCTCATCGGTCGGATGCGGTGCACCATGCCTTTGACAGTGACGGGTTCGTCGGGGTGCGTGGCATGATGCCCGGCCAGAAGCGCGAGCGTCATGGGAACATGGGTGGCTGCGGGTGTCACAAGAGTTGTGTGCGGGTGGCTCATGTTCGGGTTGCTCATGCGCGACTCCTCCCTTCACCGTTCGACGGTGAAAAAGACAAAGCCCCTCCTCCTGCTTGGGACGAGGGGCCGTTCGCGGTGCCACCCAAATTGCACGACGGGCGTCGTGCCTCTCTTCGCCGGCGGGATGTGCGGTCTCGGGAAGGCGGCATGGCTGCCGGCCTGGAAACCGGATGCCCATCCGATCGGCTCATGCGGTAACGGGCATGAATCGTGCCGGTCTACCGGGAACGCAGGGCGGTACATCGCTCATAGGCAACGATCCGTTCTGTTTGTTCTTTTCGGCGGCAGGCTCCGGGGTGTCATTCGGCGGAAGCGGACCCGGGATGCTCACAGCCAAGGCATCCTTCTCTGGAGGGTGTTCGCGCCTACTATTCCCCGTCATGGCCTGTACGATCTTTTTTTGGCATTCTACGCCCGATGCGGTTCGTTGTCAATGGTCATTCACCGCATGTGCCCATGGCAACCTACGCCCCCACTCGCACTGCCAGTGGAAACCCTTTCCCCGGAGCGGTTTCCGATGGATTCTCCTTTGGGAGAATGGTCACCGTCCGTCGGCACCCCTACACTGGTATCATGGTCCTGACAACCATGTCCGCTCATGGCTTGGCCAAGTGGGAAAGGAGAACGCCAATGGAACGCAACACCCTGCTGGGCATGCTCGCCGGAGGCGCCATCCTGGTGTATGGCATGGCATCGGGCGGCAAGCTGCCCTCATACTTCCACATTCCCTCCCTCATCCTGACCGTCGGCGGCGGACTCGTGTCCACCGCCGTCACCGTGTCCTCCGACACGATGATGCAGGCCCTGCAGGCGATGCCGAAGATGCTGTTCGACCACAAGTCCGACCCGGTCGGGCAGATCCGCCAGCTGATCTCCCTGTCCCAGAAGGCGCGACGGGAAGGTCTCCTCGCGCTTGAATCCGGACATGGCATGGAGGACGACCGCTTCGCCGCCAAGGCGATCGAAATGGTTGTCGACGGCGTCGAGGGGGACACCATCCGCAAGGCGATGACCTTCGACCTCGACAACCTGCACGCCCGGCACCAGACCTGCATCGGCCTGTTCAAGTCGATGGGCACCTACTTCCCCGCATGGGGCATGATCGGCACGTTGGTCGGCCTCATCACGCTGCTGCAGTCGCTGGACGACCCGTCCATGATCGGCGCCTCGATGGCCGTGGCGATGATCACGACCTTCTATGGCTCCGTGCTGGCCAACTTCTTCGCCCTGCCGGTCGCCGGGCGGCTTGCCGAAAAGAGCCGCAACGAGATTCGTCTGAAGGAAATGGTGATGGAGGCGGTGCTGGGCATCCAGGCGGGCACGAATCCGCGCATCCTGGAGCATACGCTGCTGGTCTTCCTCTCCCCCGCGCAGCGGGCCGAATACGAAAGAAGCCAGCTCACAGAAGGCCCATCCGAAAAGAACCCGCGCGAACGCATCGAGGTCGCTGTTGGTGCGCCGGGCTCTTCCGTCCGTGGCTGACATGACATGCATGGGCAGTATGGCACGGCGACAGCCATACGGAGTATGATGGAACTGGGCGTGGCGCCATCCTGGCGTCGAAGGAGGACAAACCATGTATCTGATCGGCATTCTCATTTTCCTAGTCTTTCTGGTTTTTCTGACCGGCTTCGTGGGTTCTCCGGGCCTCCTGGTCTTCGTGGACCCGGCAAGCCTCGTCGTGATCCTGGCCGTCACGATTCCCATTTTGCTGGCATCCGGGCTGCTGCCCGACCTGGGCAAGGGCTTCCGCCTGATGGGCAGCCGGACGAACCCCTTCTCGCTGATCGAGCTCAAGCGCATCCGGCAGGCGTTGCGGCTGACGTTCCGCACCCTGCTGATGTCGGGCTGTCTGGGCACGCTGGTTGGAACCGTCGCGCTCCTGTCTGCGCTTGACAAGCCCGAACGTTTCGGTCCGGCCGTCGCGGTTGCCCTCCTGACCTTCCTGTACGCGCTCGTGTTCTCCTTCCTGCTGCTGCCCATCTCCGCACGGGTCAACACCATGATCGACACGCTCCAGGAGGCCGGCTGATGCGTCGCATCTCCCATGCGGGCGGCGTTGCGGCCTATCTGGCGCTGGTCGTGCTGATCATGCGGTTCGATCCGGCAAAGCTGCTCGCTCCGCTCCCTTTTTTGTGCATACTCGCGGGAACCGTTCTGCTGACGGGCATCCAGTTCAAGCGCGGCCAATCCTGGCCCGAGCGGCTGGATCTCGCCCGGTGGAACGCGTTCCTTTCGGGGCTCTTGACCTCGCTGGTCGAGCTGCTTGCGCTGTTCTCCTCTCCCGACTCATTCCAGGGCGCCGATGCACTGGCACTGCTTGTCGAAGCGCTCATCCCGCTGTTGTACGGCAGCATCCTGTCGCTGGCACTCGATGTCCGGCCCAAGGCGGAGATTGAAAAGGAGGCGAATCGGGAGCCGGAATCCGCCGTTCCGCAGACGGTTGCCACGGATGCCGGGCAGGCCGCCGATGACACGGCCGACCCCGGATCCGACTGTTCCGCCGAACCCATGAATCCTGCCAGCACGACAGACACCACAGGCACCATTGGCACCATACGCACCACCGGCGCCGCAGATGCCATGTACGGTGGCGAAATCGAGGTGACCGGCATCATTCGCGTCGACACGGAAACCGCCCACCGCATCCTCACCGGGCAGGGCTTCACCGAACGGGAATGCCACGTCGCCCTCAAGCTCATCGGGGACGTGCCCAACCGGGAAATCGCGGAAAGCCTCTACATCACGGAAACCACAGTGAAGAAGCATATCCAGAACCTCTTCCGCAAATGCGGCGCCACCGACCGCCGCGTGTTCCGCCAGCAGTTCCTTGCATGGATGCGCGATGATGCACGCCGATCATCAAGCGGGGTTGAATGAACGCCCGCGCCTGTTCCTTGCCCTTCCCGCCATGCGATGGTATGATGCCGATACGGGCGGTCGCTGCCGCGAAGCGGGCGACACAACCGGTTTCCATCGATTCGGGAGGGTGTCATGACGCTCGAGCAACTCAGAAAAGCCTGTCTTGAAAAGCCCGGCGCCTATGAGGACTGGCCGTTCGGTCCGGAAACCCTCGTCATCAAGGTGCGGGGGAAAATGTTCGCGCTCTTCGGCGAGCTGGGCGGGCATCCATGCGTGTCCCTGAAATGCGATCCCCTGCTCGCACCCGACCTTCGCGCGCGGCATGCCGCCGTCACCGGCGCCTATCACATGAACAAGGAGCACTGGAACCGGCTAGTCTCGGATGGAACCGTTCCCGAGGCGGAAGTGCGCTGGATGGTCGACATGTCGTACGGACTCGTGGTGAAGGGTCTGCCACGCAAGGAGCGTCAGGGACTGTTCAGCTTCCAGCCGACTGGTACCGGCGCACCCCATGCCGCCACAGCAGCACTGCCGGCACCAGAAACGCCAGTGCCGCCAGGGGAAGGAACGCCTGCCATGGCTGCGCGTCCGGCCGTCCGAGCACCCAGCGCAGCGGCAGGTAGTTGACCAGCCCGAACGGGATGATGAACGTGAAGAAGCGTGTGAACACCTTCGGATAGATGTCGAGCGGGTACTGCGACATCTCGCGCCCGCCGTCGGTGAAGATGTTGACGAACTCGATGCCCTGGATCGTCCAGAAGCAGGCGGTCGCGGCCATCATGAAGATGGCCGTGAAGACCAGCGAACCGCAGGCGATCATCAGCACCAGCGCCAGCACGCGGAGCGGGTTCCAGTCCAGCGACAGCCGAACGAGCGAGATGCCGAGCACCACGGAGAACAGGACGACCTTGCCGATACGCGAGAACTCGAACCGCGCGCCCAGCACCTGCAGCACCGTGTTGCGCGGTCGGACCAGCACCCGGTCGAACTCGCCCTGCGACACCATGCCGGAAAACAGGTCGAACCCCCGCGCGAAGCACTCGCTCAGCGCAAAGGCGATGTGCGTGCACGCAAAGCAGAGCATCACCTCGTCGACCGCCCACTCGCCCAGGCGATGAAACCGGCCAAACAGCAGCAGCATGCCGGCGAAGACGGTGAACGGGATCAGCATCTGCGCGGCGAGCGTCATCAGGAAGGAAGCCCGGTATTGCAGCTGGCCCCGGAAGGCCAGTCCCATGTATCGGAAATACATGCGCATGGGGTTTCTCCTTTCCAGCGGCTGTTCAGCCGCCCTGCACCACCGCACGCCGCAACACCCGCCGCATGCAGAACTCGCCGGTCACAAGCAGCACGGTCAGCCAGACAAGCTGCGTCAGCAGACCCGGCCCTGCCTGCGCCAGGGGAATGTGCCCCGTCCAGACGCGGAACGGGAAGTCCACTGCCAGCCGGAACGGCAGCACGTTCACGATCGCCTGCAGCCACTGGGGCATCAGCGGAACCGGCAGGATCAGTCCCGAAAGGAACTCGCCCATCGTGCCGATGAGCGCGAGCGATCCGATGTGGGAAAGCGTCCGGAAGGTGAGGATGTAGATGAACATCGAGATGGCCGTGTTGACCAGCACGCCCAGCAGCAGGGCCGCCAGGAAGACCAGGAACGTCACGGGATCCGGGGGCAGAAGCAGGCGGTACGGTTTCGGCAGCAGCATCGCCACGACCAGGATCGGCCCGCACCGCAGCGCGGCGCCGGCAAGGCGCGAGGCCAGCAGCCGGGCGTACCAGAAACCGAACAGGTTCGTCGGTCGCACCAGCTCGTATGCGACGTTCCCGTTCGTGATGAGGCCGAAGATCTCCGCATCGCGGTACCACAGCGCCACGAACACCAGAAAGGCCTGATGGAGCCAGATGTACCCCGCCATCTGCGGCAGGGTCATGGGGAGCGCGCCATCGGCGTTGCGACTGAATGCCTCGAGCACCATGAGGAGCATGAAGCCCCAGAAGAACTGGGTCACCAGTCCGCCAAGCGCGGCGGCCCGATACTGCAGGTTCTGCATCAGACGAAGGCGCAGGCAGGACAGGTAGGCGGCATACCTTCCGGGAACCGCATCCCGCTTTTCCATCACGCTCATATCCGGTGCTCCCGGTACAGGCGGACGATGAGCTCCTCGACCGGCTGCGCGTCGATGGCGATATCGGTCAGCGACAGCTCCGAGGACAGTCGCCCGATCACCTCGGAAACCGGAACAGCCGCGGTGTCCACCCGGAATCGCGCCCGCCCTTCGGCGACCAGCCCCCGTTCGGTTCCGGCGATATCCGGCAAAATCTGCCCCTCCCGATAGTCGACTGTGACGGTCCTGACGGTGTCATAACGGCCACGCAGGTCGTCCAGAC
The DNA here is from genome assembly GCA_023440865.1 of Bacillota bacterium. GTDB lineage: Bacteria > Bacillota > Clostridia > DSM-8532 > DSM-8532 > JAEWSN01. Next base: position 724 of record JAEXRM010000089.1, on the reverse strand, counting down.
CGCCGTCATAGAGGATGCGCCCCTTGCCGATGAGCAGGATGCGGTTGGTCAGCGCCTCGATGTCGTTCATGTCATGGGTGGTCAGCAGAACCGTTGTTCCCTCCTTGGCGTTCATTTCCTTGATGAACTGGCGGACCGCCAGCTTGGAGACCGCGTCGAGGCCGATGGTCGGCTCGTCGAGAAACAGCAGCTTCGGCCGGTGCAGCAGCGAGGCGGCCAGCTCGCAGCGCATGCGCTGACCCAGGCTGAGGCTGCGGACCGGCGTCTTGAGAAGTTCTCCCAGATCGAGAATCTCCGTCAGCAGCGCGGCGGTGCTGCGATACTGCGCGGCGGGCACCCGGTAGATGTCGCGGAGCATATCGAAGGAGTCCTGCACCGGCACGTCCCACCACAGCTGGGTGCGCTGCCCGAACACGACGCCGATGTTCCGGACATGCTCGACGCGCTGCTTCCACGGGGTTCTTCCCATGATCTCGCACACGCCCTTGTCCGGCACCAGGATGCCGCTCATGATCTTGATGGTGGTGGATTTTCCGGCGCCGTTCGGGCCGATGTAGCCGACCATTTCGCCGGGGCCGATGTGAAACGAGATGTCGCGGACCGCCTCCACGGAGACGGTTTCCCGCAGGACGAGGGATCTGATCGCCGCCTTGACGCCCTTGCTCCGCTTGGGAACCCGGTACGTCTTGGACAGCCCTTCCACATGGATCATGCCACACCTCCC
>JAEXRM010000085.1 GCA_023440865.1 Bacillota bacterium | reverse complement strand
ACGCCATACAGCATGACGCCGCCGTCGGCAGCGGGAGATCCGGTGGAGCCGGTAGATCCGGCGGATCCGGCAGATCCGGTGGAACCGGATGAGCCGGTTGGTCCGGCGGTGTCGGACGAGGGGATGCGGGTTCCTTCGCTCATGGGATGATCCTCCTTGTCGATGAGCACGGGCGCCATGAATCCCGGTATCAGGATGACGCCCTTGACGATGCGCCGGGAGGCGCGGAATTCGGTCGGGTTCTGGCCGGTCAGCTGCCGGAAGGCCCGCGAGAAGGCGTCCGGGGAGGCGAAACCGCAGTCGAGCGCAATGTCCGTGACGGGCCGGGTGGTGTTCCGCAGCTGGAATGCGGCGTGGCAGACACGGCGCCAGCGGACGTACTGGGCCGGCGGCATGCCGGTTCCCGCAAGGAAAAACCGTCGGAAATAGCCGTCGGCGTATCCTGTCAGCCTGGCAAGCGCTTCGTTGGAGAGCGGCTGCTCGAGGTGGGTTTCGATGTGGGCGACGACGGCGCGCAACGGCAGGTCGTGGAACATGCGGGCGGTCCTCCTCTGTCGGGCGGTGGCGGTTTGGCAGGTGTTGAAGCGGTTAGTGACGGATCGTTCTGCTTCCCGGGAACAGGACCATTGTACTGCATGGCAAAGGATATGACCCGACAATTCCGCACCTCTGACCGTCCGGCATTCGCCAATCGTCACGCGATTCTCGCCGTCCGGCACTTCTGGCGCCCCGCGCGATTTGGTATGATGCAGGCGCAATGGCCCGACAGGGCCGCGGGAACACGGGGAGGAAGCATGCTGCAGAGTCTTCTTGATCAGATGAGGGGTGCTGGCGGCGCCGATATTGCGGCCATCGCCGGCTTCGCGGGCCTGATGGGCGCATCGGCCCTGGCGGCCGAGCTGGCGCGCCGCAAGCGGCGCAAGGGCGGCGGGAAGGGCGGAAGATCCGGCGGGCATGACGGCCCGGACATCTTCGAGGTGGAAAACGGCGGTCCCTCGCCGGATGCGGAGCATGGGTCCCAGGGCGGCACGCCCGATCAGTCGGGTGCCGAAGGCGAGGACACACCTGGAGGCGGGCATGACAATGGCGGAACGGATCGTCCTGACGGACAGCAGGGTGGAGAGGGCGACGGACCGGGCGGTGACGCGGGAAATGGCGAAAGTCCGGGCGGCGACGTCGACGGGCAAGGTGGAAATGGCCGGCCCGGTGGCGATCAAGGCGGCGGGCAGCCTGATGGAGGCGGTTCCGCCGACGGTTCATCCAATCCGAATCCGCACAACGACAATCCGAATGGGCAGGACCCGGGGGGGACGCATGGTTCCGGCGACGGTGGGGACGGGCCCGATCCCTATCAGTCGGGGCGGGGCCTGGACAACGCCGGCGGCGGTTCAACGCTGGGTGATGACACATCCGGTGCGTCCGCCGGACTGGGGAACGGGTACAATGGCGGGCAATCCGCCAACCGGGACGGCGCGCGGGACGGAGGCGGTGCGGATGCGTCGGGATCGGATGGATCGGATGCGGGAGACGATGGTTCGAGTGTGTTTGAACGCTTCCTCCGCGGGGAGGGATCCGGCTCCCGCGATGCGGATTGACGATCCTTGATTCACCATGCATCTTTCTGGAGGTGGAGACGTGAGCAAAAAAGCGCTGCGATTGCTGATCCCCTGGATGCCCGCGCTGGTGGGCATCCTGTTGCTCTGGGCGCGCGGCATTGCCCCGTGGAACCTGTTTCAGGCAGGCTTCTGGCCCGTCGTGTTCCTGTTGCAGCTGTGGTTTTTCCTTGCCCCTTTCCGTACCGTGACGTTCGGGGAGATCTGTGCGGGCTTTTCTGTCGGCCTCTCCGTCACGTCGCCCCTGATCTGGCTGGCCGCCACGCTCATGGACGCGCTGGTGCGTCAGAAGCCTGTCGCCGCGTTTCTCAAGAGCAAGGCGGTGTTTGGCGGCACGAACCTGACCGGGACCGTTGTCGCGCCAGTGACCGAGGAACTGTTCAAGGCGGCTGTGCCGCTGGTGCTGCTGTTCGTGCTGACCCGCCTGGGTGAACGGCCCATGGCGAAGGTGCGCACCCCGGTGGATTTTCTCATTCTCTCCGCCGCGTCCGGCGCAGGCTTCAGCCTTTTTGAGAACCTGTTCCGCGCCGCTCGGGGAGACTACGGGTATCTGTGGCCGAAATTCTCATCCGATGTCAGCTGGGCGATCGGCCCGTTCCGCCTGTTCCCGGAAATGTATGCCAGCAGCTTCTACAACGGCGACATGATCTGGTTCGGGCATGCGGGCACGGCGGCTGCCGTCGGGCTTGCCGCCGGGCTGTTCTACCACACCAGGCGCCGGGGTGTCACCGTGCTCCTGCCGATCGTGACCTGGCTCACCGTCACCTGGGACCATCTGCTGTGGAACTTTCAGATCAACAGGGCCAAGGTGTGGTGGAAGCCGACGCTCGGCAACCTGACGCTGCACGGCCGCGTGCTGCCCGTGCTGTTCCTGGTGCTGCTTGCCGCGTCGCTGGCGCTGGTCTGGCGTCGATATGCCTGGTATCTGGGGACGCGCAATGCCGACCGCTTTCCGCCGACACGCTTCACGGGGCTGCGGAGCCTTCCGGCTGTCGCGCGCACGCATCGCCATTCGCTGATGGCGGCATTCGGCCTGTTCGAGGCATTTCAGGCAGGTCCGAAGAAAGCCGCGCGGTATGGCGCGTTTGTGGGGGAGCTGGTTCGGAAGGCGGCGGGAAGGGCATGAGCCGGTCGAGGCAGCGCATCGGTCATGACATGCCGCCGGCCGATTGACGGGTTGTCCGCTCCTGTGATAGCGTTGGGTGCATATGTTGGTCTTTCCGGGAAATTCGCCCGTGCGCCGGTGTTATGCACAAGAACGGTTCCAGTGGTCCATGCCGTGACCTCGAAGGGCAAGCATGAAACGACAGCCTGCCGAACGTGTTCGAACCGCATCCTTTTCAGGCAGAAAGACATTCCTCCTGCGCATTGTCGTCTCGCAGGCGCTGGTGGGTGCCCTGCTTGTCATCCTGTTTTCCCTGTTCATGTTCCGTCAGTTCACGGCCAACAGCATCCGGGAAATCACCGGTACGTCCGCGGATGGGCTCCGCCAGTCCGTCCGCGTGTTCGAGACCTTGTGGGACAGCACCTACCGGTACATGAACAAGGAGTTTCTGACGAGCGGGCTGCTGATGGATGCGCAGAACCTGGAGGATTTCGATCCCGTGTTCTCGGGCGAGGTGTTCCGTTATCTTGGCAACATGGTGTACAACAGCGGTCTGTTCCATTCCGTCTACATCTACAACGGCATGACCGATTCGTTCTTCTCCTCTCTCGGGCCGGTCAAGTCATCCGCCGAGTTTTACGACCAGGGTCTGGTTTCCCTGATGCGTGAACATCGGCTCAAGGTGTCGGCGGCCGCCAGCAACGCGGTCGCCATCCGCCGCATGAGGCTCGGGAACGGCATCGGCCCGTACGAGGGTGCCGTGCTGAGCGTGCTGTACACCGACAATGACTTTCACAGCGCCATGATTTTCAACATCGACCTGCAGGTGCTGCAAAACCTCGTTGCGGACAAGGACGCTTCGCAGTCGGCCCGGCTCATCGTCGTGACGAATGAGGGCACCATCGTCGCGGACTCGGCGGGAGGTGCGATGCCGGTCCGTCAACCGGCCGATTCCTTCCTGCAGGCGGTGGACCGCTCGGCGGCGGTCGGATCGGCAATCCGCGAATGGGACGGCACACGGTGGATGCTCTCCTGGCAGCGCTGGCGCCGTCAGGACAACATCGACTGGTGGTTCGTCAGCGCCGCCGATTACCGGCTGCTGTTCTCCGGCGTCCGTGCCTTTCAGCAGCAGGTGCTGCTCTTTGCAGGCGTTTTCGTGCTCCTGAGCCTGATCGTTTCGTGGCTTTTCGGCAGACGCGTGTACCAGCCGGTATCAAGCCTGCTCGAGAAAATCCGCATCCGCCAGCCGGAACCCGCATTGTCCGACAGCCAGTCGCATGAATCCCGCAAGGGCGTGTCCGAGCTGGAATACCTTTCCCAGACCTACGACAGGCTCAGCTCCGATGTGTCCAGGCTGCTGTCGTTCGAGACGGCAGGCAGGGGGCTTGCGCGTCGTCATTGCCTGTTGCGCATGCTGCACGGCGAGGATGTTGGCAGCGCGGAAATCGCCCGCTGCCTGCCGGACAAGCCGTGGCTCCTTGCGTCGGAGGGCTTTTGCGCGATCGCCGTCCGCTTTGACGACATGCCTGTCTTGTCCAAGCGCCATGACACCGATGACCTGGCCCTGCTCCGCTTCGGTGTGCTGAACATTGCCGGTGAGCTGTTCGGCGCCGTGATGGGGGTGGAGACATGCGAGGTGTCGGAGGAATGGCTGTGCTTGATTCTGCATGTGGGGGATCCGACCGAGGTGCCGACCGGACAGGCCGGTCGCATCCGGGATGTGCTCGCGCGCATCCGTGAAGCCTGCCGGACCCATCTGGACATCTCCGTCTCGGCAGGTGTCGGCGGGGAGGTCGCGCTGTCCGGCGACATCCGCACCTCGTGGCAGCAGGCGCGGCAGGCGGCCGATTGCCGCTTTACGGAAGGGACCGGCGCCATCGTGTTCCATGCCGATGTGCGGCAACGCAACGACAAGACGTATCGGTATCCTGTCGAACTGGAGCGGGAGCTGATGGAAGCGCTCCGGTCGGGTGACACGTCCCGGCTGGAGACATCCCTGTCGCGCTTCTGCAGCGAGGTCGCCGTTTACCCGGCGCCGGAGGCGAGGCTGGCCCTGGCCCAGCTGTCGATTGTCGTTCAGCGGCAGATCGATGGCGCGATCGGTGTGACATGCGCCCCGCCGATGGGCATGCTGGCGGCACCGGATTCGTTTGAGACGATCGATCGCCTGCGTGATGCTTGGACGGCCGATCTGGGCCTGGTCGCGGAGTGCGTGCGCAAGAAAAGGGAGGCCCGGCACGATGAGCTGCTCTCGAAGGTCAGACAGCATGTGGAGGAGCGCTTTGCGGATGTCAGCCTGACGGTCGAGGCGTTGGCCGAGGAGGCCGGCCTTTCCCCGAACTATTTGCGAACCCTGTACAAGGACGCCCATGGCCAGTCGATCACCGATCACATCGCGGCGTTGCGCTTCCAGGAGGCCAAGCGGCTGCTGCGCGCGACGGACATGCCGGCCAACCGCATCGCGGGGCTCGTCGGTTACCAGCGCGGCGGCTATTTCTATACGGCATTCCGCAAGGCGACCGGCATGACGCCGGATGAATACCGCCATGCGCCGGATGCATCCGGCGTGTGAGCCGGAGTCCGGATGCATCCGGCGTGGAGGCGCTTGGCCGCGTGAGGCACCCCGGAACCGGTATCGCGACCGGGTTTGTTGCATCGATGAAAATCTAACGGGACCAAGTTGTGTGAGAAAACGGAGTGTATCGAATGTTTCCGAATACACCCGTTTCGTTGTATTCAAACTTTTCAGCAGGATGGGCCAATGCCACAATCGATGTGTCCCCGGCACCCGGGTGCGGAAACCATCGCAGGAGGCATGTCCATGCATGACAGGACAAAACCGGGCGGACTCGTCCGGGAACTGGCCCGAAACCGCTATCTGTATCTGCTGACGCTTCCCGGCATCCTGTATTTTCTGGTGTTCTGCTACATGCCCCTGATCGGTCTCTACATCGCATTTGTCGATTACAACCCGCTGGCGGGGGCGTTCGGACTGCTCAGCCCGTTCGTCGGGTTTGAAAACTTCCGTTTTTTCTTCACGTCGAATGACTGGCTGCTGGTGACGGCAAACACGCTGTGGTTGAACCTGCTGTTCATCACCACCGGGCTGGCCGTACAGATTTTCATGGCGGTCGCCTTGAACGAGATCGCCAACAGGCGGTTCAAGAAGATCGCGCAATCCTTCATGTTCCTGCCGAACTTTCTTTCATGGACCGTCGTGTCCGTGCTGTCGCTCGCACTGTTTTCCACGGATGAGGGCGTCGTGAACAAGATCCTGACCGCATGCGGGGGCACCCCCGTGAACTTCTACCAGGAAGCGGGCGTGTGGCCGCTGCTGCTGGTGCTGCTGCGCCTGTGGAAGGGCGTCGGCTTCGGCACGGTGATCTACCTGTCCACCATCACCTCGATCGACCAGGAGCTGTTCGAAGCGGCCCGCATCGATGGGGCGAACCGGCTGCAGGGCATCGTGTCGATCACGCTTCCCCTGTTGCGGGGAACGACCGTCATGCTGCTGATCATGGCGGTCGGGGGGATTTTCTACGGTGATTTCGGCATGATCTACGCGCTGGTTGGCGACAATCCGATGCTGCGCGACACGACCGATGTCATCGATACCTTCGTGTACAGGGCGCTGCGCCTGAACAACGATGTCGGCATGTCTTCCGCCGTCGGGCTGTTCCAGTCGGTCATCGGTTTCTTCATGGTGATCGGCGCCAATGCGTTCACGCGGCGGATCGATCGGGAATCGTCCCTGTTCTGACAAGCGCCACGCGGTACGGCATGCATCGGGACCGGCCCCGCACTGACAAACAAACGAGGAGGTGCACATGCATCGGAATACGGCATCCGATCGACTGTTGCTGTTTCTGTTCTACCTGATGACCGGCAGCTTTGCCATCATATGCCTGGTTCCCCTGTGGGTGGCGCTCACCGCGTCCTTCACCAACGAGGGGGCATTGGTGCGGGAAGGGTACGGCTTTCTGGTGACCCAGCCCGACCTGACGAGCTACCGCCTCATCTTCACAGGCACCACCTCCGTCCTTGGCGCATATGGCGTGACGGGTGTGACGACCGTCTGCGGCGCCGCACTCACGGTGCTGCTGACCTCTGCGATGGCATATCCGCTGTCTGTCAAAACAGTCCGCTTCCGCAACGGCATCTCCCTCTTCGCCTATGCCACGATGCTCTTCAATGGCGGACTGGTGCCCACCTACATCATGTACACGCGCATGCTGCATCTGCGCAACAACATCCTTGTCCTCATCATTCCCGGTGCACTCAACGCCTTCAACCTGTTCCTGATGCGCAACTACTTCGCTACCATTCCGGAATCGATGGCGGAATCGGCCAAAATGGACGGCGCGACGGACATCCGCATATTCTTCCGCATCATTCTGCCGCTTTCGAAGCCCATACTGGCGACCATCGCACTTTTTTCGGCCATGAGCTACTGGAACGAGTGGTACAAGGTGTTGCTCTACATCGACAAGCAGGAGCTCTTCACGCTGCAGTTCCTCATCATGCGCCTGCAGCAGCAGGTCGATTTCCTGACCTCGTCGCTCAACCAGCAGGCGCGCGCCTCGCTGGGCAGCGTCACGATTCCGACGGTCGGCATCCGCATGGCGACCGCCATGGTGACCATCGGCCCCATCATCCTGCTGTATCCGTTCCTGCAGAAGTACTACATCAAGGGCCTCACGATGGGGGCGGTCAAGGGCTGACGCGCGGCCGGCGGACAGCGCCTGCGGCAGCGGATCACCAAATGGGACCATGGCCGATGAGCCAGGGACCCGCGGCGTCACGGCGGCCGGTGAGAACGAAACATGACAAGGGGCTGTATCCGGTGAATCCGGATCGCTATAATGGACAAGGAGGACATCCCATGAAGAGAAAGGCACGCCAGATCCTCATGACCTGCATGTCCCTGCTGCTGATGCTGTCCCTGATGGCCGGATGCGGCGGCACCGTGCCGCAGGAAAGCGCCTCATCCAGCGCGCAGAGCGCTTCCGCGACGGCGGCCCCGGCATCCTCGTCGGCCGCCGCTTCGGACGCGGCCACGGTCGCGCCGCCCGAGGAAGTCACCCTCGAGTTCCTGGCGCCGGCGCCCGTGACCAGCGTCAACGACTTCCAGGCGGTGCTGGACGAGTTCTACAAACAGACGGCCGACACCCTGAACGTGAAGATCAACTACACCTTCACCACCTTTGATGACATCGGCCAGAAGGTGACGCTGAAGCTGGCCTCCGGCGAGGCCATGGACGCCGCATTCAGCGCCCAGTGGACCAACCCGAGCATCATGCAGATGATCTCGAACAACCAGCTCACCAACCTCGACCCCTACTTCAACAACGATGCCTACCCGGGCCTGAAGCAGGCCTTCACCCAGGAATACCTGAGGAACAACAGCTTCGCGGATCCGAGCGGCACCTACCATGTCTACGGCATTCCGTTCGCCCACTCCTTCGATGCCGGTTCCGTGGTGTATTACCGCAAGGATCTCGCAGAGAAGTACGGCTTTGCGACCATCGACTCCTACGAGAAGCTCACCGGCTTCTTTGACGCCATTCTCGCCAACGAGAAGGGCATGGTTCCCTATTCGCATCTGGGCAGCAACGACCTGCTGACGCCCTTCCTGATGACGCTGACCGACCCGGTCACCAAAAAGCACAACACGGTCACCATCAACAACGTCGGCCTTGCCGTGGGCGCGGATGGCACCGCCTATGCGGCCAAGCATGTCGTGCCCGGACTCGATCCCGCGTACAACGCCATCGAGCCGGATGAGGTGCGCGGGCTCGATCCGCTGCGCGCCTTCCGCCTGGCGCGGGAATGGTATGAAAAGGGATATGTCGAGAAGGACATTCTCAGCCAGAAGGACCATGAGGGTCTGTTCATCGCCGGCAAGGCTGCATCCTATTCGCGCGGACTCGACACCTACAACGCGGTGGAGCTGCGACTGAAGTCCTCCATCCCCGGATCCAAGCTTGGCTACTGGATTCAGCATCCGGGTCTGCGCACCGACACCGCCAAGACCATGGGCAGCAACTTCAAGGCATGGAATTTCGCCTGCATTCCGGTGACGTCGAAGCATGCGGACCGCACCATGGCGTTCTTCAACTGGCTCTACAGCGACATGAAGAACCACGACCTCTTCGAGCTCGGCATCGAGGGCAAGCACTGGAACGCGGTCGGCGAGACGAAGTTCAAGCTGCCCGATGGCGTGGATGCCGCGACCAACTACAACTTCCCCGGCTACATCCTTACCTGGAACCCCACGATGATCCGGTACGACAGTGCCATGCCCGATGATGTCGTCTCCATCATGAACAAGCTCGGTGACACGAACTGGTACTACCGCACGATCGACTCGGGCTTCTCCTTCGTCTCCGACAGCGTCAAGACCGAGCAGGCGAAGATGAACGACCTGCAGTCGCTGCTGCGGGCTGTGGGCAACGGTGTGATCGCCGATTACCAGGGCGAGCTCGAAAAGATCCAGAAGAAGTACGATCAGGCCGGGTTCCAGAAAATGCGCGAGGAAGTGGCCCGGCAGTTCAACGCCTATCTCAAGGAGAATCCCTACGAAGGACAATGATCCCATGCGGATGCGGCGGGGGGGGGGGGGGAGCACCCCCCCCGCGTGG
>JAEXRM010000228.1 GCA_023440865.1 Bacillota bacterium | reverse complement strand
CCTATCCGGCCAGCAGAAATATGGCAAAGACGGCCAGGTACAGCGCATTCTTGCGCATCAGCACGCCGGGAATGTGCAGCCGGCGCTCCAGCACGGTGCCCGCATCGCGAATCTGCTGCCGGTTGAGCAGGACGAGTGCCAGCAGGATGCCCGCCGTTCCGGAGACCGGCAGGATGGAAAGCAGGGGATGCCCCGCATCGATGCGGTGAATCAGCCAGACTGCCAGCGGATACAACAGAAAACCCATGAGGATGTAGCTCGTGAAGTAGGCGCTGGGATGCCCCCGGTCGATCATGCGGACCCCGTGCCACAGCACAAGCGAAAGCAGCAGCGGGGCAATGCCGCGGAACAGCCAGACGGGTGACATCCAGGCGCAGAGCACGACCGTGAGGGCGATACCGGCAGCCAGGATGCGGGGGCGCCAGGCTTTCGGCAGCAGCTCGCGTGCCGCCATCGCCAGCAGGTCGATCAGCAGGTACTGCGCGAGGAACTGCAGTGTGCGTGTCAGGCCGGACAGGTTTCCGAGGATGGCGACCAGAGGGAACACGAGCAGCTGCTCTGCAACCAGATACAGCCACAGGCGGATGATGCGCGAAAGGGTTCTGCCCATCAGCAAGCCCTCCCTTCAACCGCGAAGCGGGAGGGCCGCTTGCGGGACAGGTTCCTTGCATGGCGAATCATGCGGCACCTCCTTCCGCGACGGGTTCGAGCATCCAGTACCCGACGGAGTTGCCGGCAAGGCGCAGCAGCGAGACCTGGCTGTCGATGTCCTCGTCGACGTAGGTTGTCAGGATGAGGATGTCGCATCCTGTCAGACCCGAATCGACCTGGTTGCCCAAAAAGGTGTGGAACGATGAAGAACGCTTGACCGCCAGCATCGCCATGGTTTCCCAGAGAGCGTACAGCTGCTGCTCCCCGGAGGCGCACGCGAGCATGACGGGATCCTTCGAGCCGTCGAACCGGCTGCCGTTGGCGGCAAATCCGGCTTCCATGCCGTTGTCGATGGCTTTCTTCGCCAGGGTGGCACACAGCGAGATGCCGTGCTCGACGGGCGCGGTGTCGCCGTCATAACCCCACTGCTCCTCGCAGCTCTCCACGTTGAGCAGCAGCATCAGCCGCGCATTGGCGGAGTGGTCGTATTGATTGACCTTCATGGCGCCCGTGCGGGCCGTGGCCTTCCAGTTGACGCTGCGCAGCGGGTCGCCCGGTTCGTACTCGCGGATGCCCGCGAGCAGGAACGGATCCTCTGCGATCCAGCGGCGCACGACCAGGTTGCCCATCAGGCTGTGGCAGGGCAGCTCGAAAGCGCCGGGATCATACAGCTTCGGATATACCACGATGCCGGCTTGCACGGAGACTTCGTTCTCCGCGACGCGGGCAAGGCCGAACAGATCGTGCGCGCACACGGCAAGCGACTTCACCTCGTAATAGCCGCGGCGCAGACACTTGACCTGATGCGTGCGGGTGATCTTCGAAAACGGCATCAGTGTGAACAGGCTTTTGTGGTAGTTGATGTCGTTGACCTCGAGGTTGGCGTGCGAGGACAGCTGCAGGTTGCCGTTCATGCGCGATTCGACCGTCAGAAGCGGCAGGGGGAGGGGTTTGGCGTTGCGGATGGTTTCAAGCATCTGCACGGTTTCACCCTCAAACGCATGCCGGACGGAAAAGGTGCGTTCGTACGCAAGCCCCGTCATGGCCCATCGGCGGTAGAGCAACGACTCGATGAACAGAAGGAGGAGGGAAACCGCAATGAAGCGGAGCATCCATTCCATGTGCGATCCTTTCGGTTTCCTGCAACCCTCAGACGGCGGCGGGGCTCTCCGCGGGAACCGGCACCTTGCGCAGGATGCCTTCGAGAATCTCCTCGGCCATGCCCGCCTTGAGCTTGAGCGCGCCCTTGACGACGAGGCGGTGTGCCAGAACGGGCTGCGCCAGTTCCTTGATGTCGTCCGGCGTGACGTAGTCGCGCCCGCGCAGGATGGCGAGCACCTGGACCGCACGCAGCAGCGACTGCGTGCCGCGCGGACTGACACCGAGCATCAGGTCGGGATGGACGCGGGTGGCTTCCGCGATCGAAACCATATAGGCCAGCAGATCATCCGAGACATGCACCGCGGTGTAGGTCCGCTGGGCTTCGATGAGCTCGGCGCGTTCGAGCACGGGACCAAGCGTGGCAATGGGATCCTGGTCCTTGAACCGGCGCAGGATCGAGACGCCTTCCTCCGGCTGCGGATAGCCCATTCTCAACTTCATGAGGAACCGGTCCACCTGTGCCTCCGGCAGCGGGAAGGTGCCCTGGATGTCGATGGGATTCTGGGTCGCCATCACGAGGAAGGGCGATTCGAGCGGCATCGTGATGCCGTCGACCGTCACCTGCCGCTCCTCCATGCACTCGAGCAGTGCGGCCTGCGTGCGTGGCGTGGCACGATTGATCTCGTCCGCCAGCACGAGGTTTGCAAAGACGGGGCCGGCACGGAAGGTGAAATCGCTCTCCTTCTGGTTGTAGAAATGGATGCCGGTGATGTCGGAGGGCAGCAGGTCGGGTGTGAGCTGGATGCGGCGGAACGAGCAGTCGAGTGAGCGGGCGACGGACTTGGCGAGCAGGGTTTTGCCCATGCCCGGCACATCCTCGAGCAGCACATGCCCCTGGCAGATGAGTGCGATGAGCATCCGTTCCACGACGGCATCCTTGCCGACGATCACCTTGGCGACGTTCTGTCTGACCCTGTCGGCCAGAAGGCGGATCTGTTCGGGATTCATGGGGAGCCCTCCTTGCGGGTGCGCCGGCTGCGGTGACACCCTGTGGGGAGTAGCCGCGCGCATGAGAGTACCCGTTCATCTTATCAGACGGATGCAAAGAAGGAAAGAAGCGTCAAACGACACACAGAGCCTTTCTCCGACTTATCCGCCCATCCCGCGGACGGGGCCGGTTGCGAAACATGCCCAGTCCGGATACACTGGAAACAATGGAAATCCGGAGGTGGCCGCATGCTCAGCCTGCAGGACGATTGGATCAGTTTCCATGACACACCGCTTCTTTACGTCAAGCCCGGACAGTGCCTCTTCGAGTCGGGCTGTGGAAACACCGCCATGCGCAAGGGCAAGGGCATGCGCGCCTTCGGACGCGACCGTCTCCGTCCGGTCCGTCATCTGGCGGCCGCCTGCCGCACAGGCCCCGACGGCGGCCGCATCCTGCTTGCGTCCGGACGGCGGCGGCAGACACTGGGCGTCGCGCTGCGCATCGAGGCGGACGACCGCGTGTGCCGCATCCGCGCGGAGGGGTTGCCATGGGATCACAACCGCATCCGGTTCCGTCTCTCCCTTCCTGGCGGGGATGTCGTTCACCCGGGCGGCGCGGGCGTGATGCAGGGAAGGCGGTACGCCGTCTGGGCGGATAACGGCAACCCTGCGCCCGTCAACGGCATCTGGACGGACAGTGGCATCTGGGCGGTGCTCCAGAGCCGGTCACTGGCCATCTGGCGCATGGAGGCCGAAGACCGTGCGGGCGGGGGGCATGCATGCCTGTGTGTCGAGTCCTGGGATCCGGTCGATATGCTGGTGGTTGGCCTTGCCGATGGCGGGCCTTCCGCCGAAGCATTCCTGATGGCGTGGGACGCCGCGAACAACGGCCTGACGGGCGAACTGACCCGGGGAAGGGGTGTGCCGGTTGCATCGGGTGGCCTGCAGGCAATCCGCAGGCAGGTGGCATCAACGCCATCGCCCCTGCTGTGGATCGAGGACTGGCAGGGCATGCGTCGCACGCTGCTGTCCAAAACCTCGAATTGCAGCTGGCGTTCCGATCCGGATCTGTATGGCGGTCTGCCCGGCCTTGTCCGCGAGCTTGCGGAGCAGGGCATCCAAGCAGCCATCCATGTGATGCCGCTGTTGAACCTTGACTCGGAGCTGTGCCGGGAAGCGGTCGTGCGCGGTTATTGCCTGGTCGGACGCAATGGTCGTTGCTTCGAGGACCGGACGCGTGAGAACCCTGTGGTCTGGCTCGATCTGACGCAGCCAGCATGCGCGGCATGGCTGCAGGAGACGATGCGGACGCTGGCTGCGGAGCTTGGCGTGCGCGCGGTGGTCGCGCATCTCGACGAGCCGTTTCCCGTGGGTGCGTCGGCACAGGGGGGAGATGCCATCACGCTTCGCAACGGCTGGGCGGGTCGCTGGCTCGCGGTATGCCGGCAGGCGTTCGGAGAGGATCCCGGCATGCAGGTGATCTCCTGTTGACGGTGCGCAGGGGAGGCCGGCACCATGTCATGAACAGGGCGATGGCGCAAAAAAGGAGCTGTCCGACATGGCGGGCAGCTCCTTTTGATCGCTGTGCCGGAGGGGGATCCGACAGGCTTGCCGATGGATGCGGTTCCCGATGAGATGCACCGGTCGGTTTGGCTCAACCCTGTTTGGGTACAAGATGGCAGGCGCAGAAGTGGCCGGGCTTGACCTCGATCAGCGGCGGACGTTCGTGACGGCACTTTTCGATGGCCTTGGGGCAGCGGGGGAAGAACTTGCACCCCGAAGGGGAATTGATGGGGCTGGGCACCTCGCCCTTGAGCACGATGCGCTTGCGTGACCGTTCGACGTCCGGGTCCGGAATCGGAATGGCCGACAACAGCTAAATGGTGTAGGGGTGAAGCGGCTCGTCATACAGCACGTTCGAGTTGGCGATTTCCGCCAACGAACCCAGATACATGACGCCGACACGGTCGGAAATGTACTTGACCATCGACAGGTCGTGCGCGATGAACAGGTAGGTCAGTCCCAGCTCCTTCTGCAGCTTCATCAGCAGGTTGACGATCTGGGCCTGGATGGACACATCGAGTGCGGAGATCGGTTCGTCGCAGACGATGATATCCGGTTCGCAGGCCAGGGCGCGGGCGATGCCGATGCGCTGGCGCTGGCCGCCCGAGAACTCATGCGGGAAACGGCCGGCATGCTCCTTGGACAGGCCGACCAGTTCGAGCAGCTCGTAGATGCGAGGCAGGCGCTGCTCACCCTGGTACAGGCCATGGATGTCCATGCCCTCGGCGATGGAGTCCTGCACGGTGCGGCGGGGGTTGAGCGAGGCGTACGGATCCTGGAAGATCATCTGCACCTTGCGTGTGAATGCCTTGGAGTCGTTGCCTGAGAGCTTGAAGATGTCCTTGTCATCCACCAGCACCTGGCCGCCCGTTGGGTCGTACAGACGCACGAGCACGCGGCCCGTGGTCGTCTTGCCGCAGCCGGACTCGCCGACCAGGCCAAAGGTTTCACCCTTGCGGATGGAGAAGGAAACGTCATCGATGGCCTTGAGCTGGCGGCCACCGCTGACGGTGAAATATTTCTTCAGATTCTTGACTTCAATGATGTTGGACATGTGTCCATCCTCCCTGGGGGTTGAGTCGGTCACAGAACGGGACGCTCCACCTTCGGCGCATCCGGGTGCATGAGCCAGCAGGAGCAGGTGTGGCCTGCGGCGACCTCGCTGACCTCGGGCATCTGGTCCTTGCAGATTTGCATGGCATAGTCGCAACGATCGGCGAAGGGGCAGCCGACCGGCGGCTTGAACAGGTCCGGCGGCGTGCCTTCGATGGAGGCGAGCTTGACGTCCTTGTCCTGGTCGAGGCGGGGGATGGATCGCAGCAGACCCCATGTGTAGGGATGGCGCGAACGGTAGTAGATGTCATCGAGCTTGCCGGCTTCGACGATCTTGCCGGCGTACATGACGATGATGCGCTCGGCCATGTTCGCGACGACACCAAGGTCGTGGGTGATGATCATGATGGCGGCATTGGTCTTCTCGCGGATGTTTTTCATCAGGTCGAGCACCTGTGCCTGGATGGTCACGTCGAGCGCCGTCGTGGGCTCGTCGGCGATCAGCAGACCGGGGTTGCACGCCAGCGCGATGGCGATCATCGCACGTTGGCGCATGCCGCCGGAGAACTCGTGCGGATACTGGTGCGCGCGTTCCCGGGCGTTCGGGATCTCGACGAGCTTGAGCATCTCGACGGCCTTCTCGAAAGCATCCTTCGCGCTGAGCTTCTGATGCTTGACAATGCCCTCGGCGATCTGCTTGCCGACCGTCATCGTGGGATTGAGCGTGGTCATCGGATCCTGGAAGATCATGCCGACCTCGTAGCCGCGCACCTTCTCCATTTCCTTGTCCGAAAGCTTCGTCACATCCCGGTCGTTGAGCATGATGCGCCCCTGCTTGATCTTGCCGGTATACGGAGGCAGGAGGCCCATGATGCTTTGGGACATGACGGATTTGCCGCAGCCGGATTCACCGACGACCGCCAGCACCTCGCCGCGGTCGAGCTGGAAGGTCACGCCGCGAACGGCCTGCACTTCTCCGGCATAGGTGTAGAACGAAACACAAAGGTCCTTGACGTCCAACAGCATGGCACACGTCTCACTTTCTCATTTTGGGATCGAGGGCGTCGCGCAGCCCGTCGCCGAACAGGTTCAGCGCGAGCGTCGTGATGCAGAGGAACAGGGCGGGGAAGATGAGCAGATGCGGGTGCTGCACGAACTGCTGCACGCCGGTCTGGCCCAGGTTGCCCCAGCTGGCCTCCGGAATCTGGACGCCGAGGTTGATGAAGGAGAGGAACGCCTCCTCGAAAATGAATGCGGGTACGGCCATGGTCAGGCGCACGATGATCGGTCCCAGGGCATTCGGGATGAGATGCCGTGAAATGATGCGTGCGGCGGATGCGCCCTGGGTTCTTGCCACAAGGACGTAATCCTGCTCCTTGATCTGCAGCAGCTGGCCGCGCACGATGCGCGCGATGCCCGACCACGAGGTCAAGCTCATGGCGAGGATCAGGGTGGGAACCCCCGGGTCGATGACGACCAGCAGCAGGATCAGGATGATCATGTCAGGCACGGTCGAGATGATGTCGATGAAACGCATCATGGCATCATCGATCCAACCGCCGAAGTAGCCGGATATGCCGCCGTACACCACGCCGAACGCGGTCGTGATGAGCGAGACGGTGATGCCGATGAACAGCGAGATGCGTGTGCCGCGGATGACTCGCGCGAACAGGTCGCGGCCCAGCTCGTCCGTGCCGAACCAATGCTGCGCGCTCGGCGCGAGAAAGGTCTCCTTGAGATAGTTCGTGCGGTAGTCCGGCCAGATCATGGGTCCGAAGATGGCCACAAGGGCCATGAACAGGACAAAGTACATGCTGAACATGGCCGTCTTGTTCAGCTTGAGGCGGCGCCACGCATCTTCCCAGTAGGAGAGGCTTGGACGGTGGATTTTCTGCGCCGAGGCGATATCCTTGGGTATGGGGCTGAATTGATCCTTCGGTATGCTGCTCATGTCACGCCTTCCCCTTTGCAAGCCGGATTCTCGGATCGATGACGCCGTACAGGATGTCCACGACGAAGTTCATGAAGATCAGGAACGTCGCGTAGAAGATCGTCAGGCCCATGATCATCGTGTAATCGTTCTGCCCGATGCTCTGGATGAAGAACTTGCCCAGGCCCGGAATGGCGAAGATGAGCTCGATGACGAAGGAACCCGTGAGGACTGCAGCCGTCATCGGACCGAGAATCGTGACGACGGGGAGAATGGCGTTGCGGACTGTATGACGTACAGTTACCTGTGTCTTTGTCAAGCCTTTGGCTTTCGCCGTCTTGATGTAGTCCTGGTTCAAAACGTCCAGCATGCTGGTGCGCATGTACCGGGCGATGCTTGCGAGGGCGGAGAGTCCCAGCGCGAAGGGAGGCACGAGCTTGTTGGCCCAGTTGTCCCAACCGGTGGTGGGGATGAGCATGGCATATTCATCCTGGACGATCCATTTCCACAGCTGGTTCAGTTGCAGGCCGATGCCGTACTGCAGCAAAGCGCCCACAATGAATGCCGGAAGGGAGACGCCGAGTATGGCGATGATCATGGCGACGGTGTCCCATGTCCGGTTGTGGTTGAGCGCGGCGATGATGCCGAGGAACACACCGGCGATGGTGGCAAAGATGAGCGCGCGGATGCCAAGGTCAGCCGAGGTCGGGAAGCTTTGCTTGATGATGTCGACAACCTTGCGGTTCTTGTAGGTCATCGACATGCCGAGGTCTCCTGATACCGTGTTCTTCAGGTACAGGACAAAACGTTCGCCGATCGGCTTGTCGAGGCCATATTTCTTGTAGAGGTTCTCTTTGATGGCCTTCGGGATCGCCTTGTTGCCGATGAACGGATCGCCCGGCATGGAGTTCATGAGAAAGAAGGTGGCGGTGATGACGACGAACAGGGTGATCAGGGAGATGCCCAGCCGTCGAAGGATGTATTTTGCGAGCTGCAATTGATTTTCCCCCTCCGAGCAAGGAAACCGGGAGAGCATGCGTCGACCGCATGCTCTCCCGTTCCAAGCAGAACTTGATGGTGCCGGGATGGATTACTTCTTGGTGGCGTAGTACAGGTCCGGATCGCCGCCGATCATGCGACGGACAACGCCGCTGACGCCTTCCTGGGTGGTCCAGGTGCGGACGCGGTAGTAGATCGGAGCGATGGGCATGTCTTCCATCAGCATCTTCTCGGCAGAGGCGAGGAGGTCCATGCGCTTGGAAGCGTCGACTTCCACCTTCGCGTCGTTGATGAGCTTGTCATAAGCTTCGGAGGCATAGTAGGTGTGGTTGTTGCCACCACCGGAGAGGAACACGTCGAGGAAGGTCATCGGATCGTTGTAGTCGGGGCCCCAGCCGGCGAACACGATCTGGAAGTCCTTGTCGGTCATCTTCTGGAGACGGGCCTTGAAGGGCATCTGCTGCAGCTCGACGTCGATGCCGAGGTTCTTCTTCCACATGTCCTGCAGCGCGGCGCCACGGGTCTTCTGGGTGTCGCCTTCGTCCATGATGATGGTGAACTTCGCATCGGCAAGCGCGACGCCGACTTCGGCGAGGCCTTCGTCGAGCAGCTTCTTGGCTTCCTCGGGCGCGTTGTCCTTGATCAGGTCGCCGACTTCCTCACGGAAGGTCTTCGCCTTGCCGGGCAGACCGGGCACGACATAAGCCAGGGCCGGGAGGGAGTGGTCCTTCTGGACATCCTTGACGTAGGCGGTGCGGTCGACGGCAAACGAGAAGGCCTGACGGATCTTCTTGTTGCTCATGAGCTTGTCGGTGGTGTTGAACTCGAGGTAGAAGGTGGCGCCGTCGTTGTAGTCGGCGAGCTTGTAGCCCTTGTCGGTGTATTCCTGGAAGTCGACGCCCGGAACGCCGATCATGTCGAGTTCCTTGTTGAAGAACTTGACCTTGGCGGCCGCGTTGTCGGCGATCATGTACATCATGACCTTGTCGAGGGCGATGGCGTTCTTGTTCCAGTAGGCGGGGTTCTTCTCAAGCAGGATGTGGTCCTCGTGGGCCCACTCCTTCATGACGAAGGGACCGTTGTACAGGAGCGTTGCGGCTTCGGCGCCGTAGGTCTCCTTGTTCTCTTCGTAGAACTTCTGGTTGCAGGGCAGCGCGGTGCCGAACGCCATGATGGTGTCGAAATAGGGGGTGGGGCGCTCGAGCGTGATGGTGAGGGTGTTGCCGTCGGCCTTGACACCCAGCTCGTCGACACCCAGCTCGCCGGCATTGACCTTCGCGGCGTTCTTGATGTCATAGAGGATATAGGCGTACTGGGAGGCGGTGGCCGGATCGAGGGCGCGCTTGAGGCCGAACTCGAAGTCGGCGGCGGTCACGGGATCACCGTTGGACCACTTGTTGTTCTTGCGCATGGTGAAGGTGTAGGTCAGGCCGTCGTCGGAGACCTTCCATTCGGAAGCGGCGCCGGCGGTGAGCTTGCCATCCTTGTCATAGCGGACAAGACCTTCGATGGTGGCGTTGAGCACCATGAAGGATGTGGTGTCGGTGGACAGCTGGGGATCCATCTCCGGGGGTTCGGATCCGAGGTTCATGTTGAGGGTGCCGCCCTTCGCGCCAGTGGCCGCGGTGCCGCCGCAACCGGCGAAAGAGGTGGCAAGAACGAGGACTGTCAGGATCAGTGCGAGCGTTCTTTTCATGGGTCTTCCTCCTGTTCAAATTGGTGGATGTGCGAGGCGGATGATACCACTTCACAAATACACTTATAAACAATGTTATAAGGAATTTCGACAAAAAACGCAAGTGGTAAAACGACGATTTGCATGAATGGCACCATGGCGCCCCTCGCACTTTGTCGAGGGAAATCTGTGCAATCCACAGAAATACAGGAATTCCTGCACGCCGGATTCTTGATGCATTGTGCTGAAGTGCTCGAAAAAAGAGGTTTTTAGCCATGACGTGACTTGCACGGAAGCGTGCCGTAATGTGAAAATGCATGAAAAAATTCTTGTGAAAGTTCACAGTCGAACCATTGCAGCCTTGCGGTGACCCCCCTGCTGCAGCAGATCCTTCCCCGTCATGAATCTTTTCCCCGGGACTGGATGCGGGCAGGCGGACACGGGAATGAAGGGATGCCGCAACCGGAAGCCGGATGTTTGCGCAAGTTGGCATTTTTACGTCATCTGTTCATTTGATTTATTGTATTCTCAACATTTATATAACCACAATCCGGATGATCATGCCCGTGTCATCGCCATCCATCACCGATTCCGCACCATGGCCACCAACAATTGCAAGCCTTTGCCGGCGCCTGTTGCAGGGGCTTCTCCCTCCGGCCGGCTTGAAGGAATCAGAAGATGTGCATGCAAATTCCCCGGTTCAGCCGCGGATTCAGGCCGATGGTCCGAATCCCGATGAAAAGGGCGTCTTGAAAAACATGGACGGAGTGATACAATTACTTACGTCATATTACGCGCCCGGATGGGCAACAGGGGGTTTACATGAAGAGAAGTCTCGCGATCCTGCTGGTTCTGGTTTCCGTACTCACGCTCTTTGCAGGTTGTGGCGGCACCGGCGCTTCCGGTTTCGAAATCGCGCTGATCACCGACAAGGGCAACATCGACGACAAATCCTTCAACCAGGGCTCCTGGGAAGGTGTGGTCGCGTTTGCCGAGGCGAACAAGAAGACCCACAAGTACTACAAGCCCGAGGAAGCGTCCGATGCCGGCTATCTCGCCGCGATCGACCTGGCCGTCACCGGTGGCGCGAAGGTCATCGTCACGCCCGGCTTCCTCTTCGAAGTGCCGATCTACGAAGCCCAGACGAAGTACCCGAACGTGAAGTTCATCCTGCTTGACGGCGCGCCGCATACGGCGGACTACGCCACCTTCAAGACCGAGGCCAACGTCGCCAGCGTCATGTACGCCGAGGAGCAATCGGGTTACCTGGCCGGCTATGCCGCAGTCAAGGACGGCATGACGAAGCTGGGCTTCATGGGCGGCATGGCCGTTCCGGCAGTCCAGGCATTCGGTTACGGCTACCTGCAGGGCATCGAGGCGGCCGCCAAGGAACTGGGGCTGGCTGACGGCTCTGTCGCCGTGACCTACCACTACACCGGCGACTTCGCTGAAACCGACACCAACAAGGCGACTGCGAAGACCATGTACCAGGAAGGCGCCGAAGTCATTTTCGCCTGCGGCGGCTCCGTCGGCAAGAGTGTCATGTCCGCCGCCACCGAGGCCGGCAAGAAGGTCATCGGCGTCGACGTCGACCAGCGCTATGACAGCACCACGGTCATCACCTCGGCCACCAAGGGCCTGGGCGCTTCCGTCCAGCAGGTTCTCGAAGCCATCTACAAGACGAACAAATGGGCCGACTTCTCCGGCAAGACCACGACCTTCAACGCCGCAAACAACGGCGTCGGCCTGCCCACCGTCGTCATCGGAGATGACAAGGCAAATGCGTTCGACCGCTTCAGCACATTCAAGAAGGCCGATTACGACACCGTGTTCAAGACCCTCGCCAATGGCTCCGTGGCTCCGCTCCGCACCATCACCGTGGCCGATCCGAACGGCATCGCCACGGCCGACGAGCTTGTTTCCGGCCTCAGCCTGACGAAGCTCGCCATCACGGTCCGCTAAGGCGCAGGCGGGAAGTTGCTTGCTCTTTTCCAGAAAAGAATGACGAATGTGGTCATTGTTTTCTGGAATGCATTGAGCAAGCTGGTGCCTGCCAAGCCAAGGCGCAGGCGGATTGGATCCCTGCTTGCCAGGGCGCAGACCGGAACGGCCGCTGCCGCGGTCCAATATCGACTGAACGGCAACTGGAAGTCGACCCGGGTTCCATCGATGCGCCGCTCCCGGCATTGAGCCGAAGGAGCGGCGCATCCGGACTGCGGGACAAGCTCCAAGGGGGAAAGGCTTATGTCTTTCCCCTTTGCGGTTTACAACAGAAATGGGGGAGTGGTCGCACATGGAAGACTACATCATCGAGATGCTCCATATCACCAAGGAGTTCCCGGGCATCCGAGCCAATGACGACATCACACTGCGTCTGCGCAAAGGGGAGATCCATGCGCTGCTCGGTGAGAACGGCGCAGGCAAGTCGACGCTCATGAGTGTGCTGTTCGGCCTGTACCAGCCGGAGCAGGGCGAAATCCGCAAGAACGGGAAACCGGTTCGCATCGTGAACCCGAACGATGCGAACGCGCTCGGCATCGGCATGGTGCATCAGCACTTCAAGCTCGTGGAGATATTCAGCGTCCTGGAGAACATCATCCTTGGCGTGGAACCCAACCAGATGGGCTTTCTCAAGAAGAAGGAGGCGCGCGAGAAAATTCTCCGCCTCAGTGCGCAGTATGGGCTCAAGGTGAGCCCGGACGCGCTGATCGAGGATATCTCCGTCGGCATGCAGCAGCGGGTGGAAATCCTCAAGATGCTGTACCGGGACAACGAGATCCTGATTTTTGACGAGCCCACCGCCGTGCTGACCCCGCAGGAAATCGACGAGCTCATGTCCATCATGAAAGGCTTTGCCGCCGAGGGCAAGTCGATCCTGTTCATCACCCACAAGCTCAATGAGATCAAGGCGGTCGCGGATCGCTGCACGGTTCTGCGCAAGGGCCGCTGCATCGGCACGGTCAATGTGCCGGAAACCAGCAAGGAGGAACTCTCCCGCATGATGGTGGGGCGTGATGTCACCTTCACGGTTCGGAAGGAACCGGCGAAGCCTGGACCGATCGTGCTTTCCGTCAAGGATCTGGTGGTCCCCTCGAAGGTGCATCACAACAACGCGGTCCGGCATGTCTCCTTCGATGTCCGGGCGGGTGAGATTGTCTGTCTGGCCGGGATTGAGGGAAACGGACAATCCGAATGCATCGCCGCGCTCACCGGACTCGAGAGGCCGGACGGGGGCTCGATTCACCTGTGCGGACAGGACATCACGAAGGCGCCCATCCGCATGCGGTCCAAAACCGGCATGAGCCATATCCCCGAAGACCGGCAAAAGCATGGGCTGGTTCTGGATTACACGCTTGAGGACAACCTCGTGCTGCAGCGCTACTGGCAGCCCGATTTTCAGAGGAACGGATTCATCAGGCGCCGCGCGGTCCGCAGCTACGCGGACAAGCTCATCTCCCAGTACGACGTGCGCAGCGGACAGGGGCCGGTCACGCCCACACGGAGCATGTCCGGCGGCAACCAGCAAAAGGCGATCATCGCGCGGGAGATCGACAAGCAGCATGAACTGCTCGTCGCCGTGCAGCCCACACGGGGACTTGATGTCGGTGCGATCGAGTACATCCATCAACAGCTGGTCGCCTGCCGCAATGAGGGAAAGGGCGTGCTGCTGATGTCGCTCGAGCTGGAGGAGATCATGAATGTCAGCGACCGCATTCTGGTGATGTACGAAGGCGAACTCGTCGGCGAACTCGATCCGAAAACCACGACGGTTCAGGAGCTGGGCCTTTACATGTCCGGCGCAAAGCGCATGAGCGCATAGGAGGAAGAAGATGCAAAAGGGAAATCCTCCATCCACCCGGCGGCCGGTGCTGTCCCGGGTGACGGGCAGCAAGGCGTTCTCCGCCTTTACCGCCGCGCTGCTTGCCATCGCGCTGGGGCTCGTGTTCGGGTTTGTCGTCATGCTGGCATCCAGTCCCGAGAACGCCGCCAACGGATTCGGCATGCTGCTCGCCGGCGGTATCCGGCGGCTGGGCGATGTCTTTTACTTCTCGACCCCGATCATGATGACCGGGCTCTCGGTCGGGTTCGCGTTTCTGATGGGCCTGTTCAACATCGGGGCGTCCGGCCAGTACACCATGGGCATGTTCTTCGCCCTGTATGTGGGCTTCATGTGGGATCTGCCCGACAATGTGCACTGGGTCGCCTGCGTTCTGGCCGGTCTTGTCGGCGGTCTGGTCTGGGGATTCATTCCCGGCATCTTCAAGGCGCTGCTGAACGTGAACGAGGTCATCACCTCCATCATGTTCAACTACATCGGCATGTATCTGGTGGACATGCTCGTGCAAGGCAACGCGACCATGTACGTGTCGACGAAGACCCGCACCGCCTACCTGCCTGCTGCCGCACAGATACCGACGCTGGGCATACCGAACTCGAGCGTGAACATCTCGTTCATCATCTCGCTTCTGATCGCCGTGCTGCTGTTCATCCTGCTCAACCGCACCACATTCGGCTACGAGCTCAAGGCGACCGGCTTCAACCGGCACGCCAGCGTATACGCCGGCATGAACGGCAAGCGCAACATCATGCTCACGATGACCATCGCCGGCGGCCTTGCCGGACTCGGCGGCGCTTTCGCCATCCTGGCGCCATCCACCATCGCTGGCAGCAGCATGACGTATGAGCCGGTCAGCGTCATCGCGGCGAACGGCTTCAACGGCATCGCCGTCGCGCTGCTTGGCAACTCCAGCCCTGTCGGCATCATCTTCTCGGCGCTGTTCATCTCCTACATCCAGCGCGGCGGCACCATGGCCAGCCTGTTCGGCTACAAGCCCGAGATCATCGACGTCGTCATCGCCGTCATCATCTACTTCTCGGCATTTGCCATGCTGATGAATCTGGCGGTGGTGAACATGGTGAGGAGGCAGCGCGCGAAGCGGCAGGCGGCACATGCGGCCCAGGCGTCCGCCATCACCGTGGAATCGCCTTCCACCCCGCGGGAGGCGGACAGCGATTCCGAAAGCAGTGACGGTGCCACGCCCGCGGATGCCGGCTCCAATGAAGCCAAGAGGGAGGGGTAAGCGATGGATACCTTGTACTATCTGGTCCAGAATACGCTGCCCGTCGCCATCCCGTTGCTGCTCGTGGCACTCGGCGGCATGTTCAGCGAACGAAGCGGCATCATCAACATCGCCCTCGAGGGCATCATGCTGGTCGGCGCCTTCTTCGGCTGCCTGTGCGTGTTCTTCATCCAGGGATCCGGTATCGATCCGCAGGTGGTCCTGCTGATCGGCATGCTGGTGGCGATGGTGAGCGGTTTTCTCTATTCGCTGCTTCTCTCGCTTGCAGCGGTCAACATGAAGGCGAACCAGACCATCACCGGCACCGCCCTGAACATGCTCATACCGGCCGTCGTGCTGTTGTTCTCGAAAATGTTCTTCGCCAGCGACGGCATCACGACCGATGTGGAGTTCTACCTGCGCGAGGTGCCCGGTTTGTCGAGGATTCCCGTTCTGGGGGACCTGTTCTTCAGGAACACCTACATCACCGTCTACATCGGCCTGCTGCTGCTGGTCGTCTCAACGGTCGTGCTGTACACGACCCGGTTCGGCTTGCGCCTGCGGGCCTGCGGCGAACATCCCCAGGCGGCCGATTCGGTCGGCATCAACGTATACCGCATGCGGCACGCGGGAACTGCGCTTTCTGGCGTTCTCGGCGGCATCGGCGGTTTCTTCTACGCGGTGGGCGTCATGGACGGCAACGCGAACGGACATACCGGCGTGGCGGGTTTCGGCTTCCTTGCGCTGGCCGTCATGATCTTCGGCCAGTGGAAACCCGTCCGCATTTTCTGGGCCGCCCTGTTCTTCGCCTTCCTGCGCACCGTCGCCTACTCGGTCGCGCTGATTCCCTTCCTGGCCAATCTGGGCATCAACCAGACCTTCTACAAGATGCTGCCGTATATCGCAACGATGGTCGTCCTGGCGTTCACCTCGGGCAAGTCGAGGGCGCCGAAGGCGGAGGGCATTCCATACGACAAGGGACAACGCTGACAGCCACACGCCCGGAAGGAGCACCTTGCAGCATCTTGCCGCACCCGACTCACGCCGCGCCGGGAGAACCGGCGCGGAGAGATACCATCAGGAAGTCCGTGATGGCTCACGCCAGCGGACAGGAAAGAATGGAGGGCCACAGGATGGATGACATGAAGAAGTGCACCCAATGCGGTGCGGAACTGCCGTCCGACGCATTGTTCTGTTCCGAGTGCGGTGCACGGCAGACCGCGCCGGAGCCGGTACCGGCGGCACCGGTCGGAGAACCGGATCCAGCGGATGCCATGGCGCCTGATTCGGCGAACCCGGTCGGCGCTGCCGCGCAGACGGCGGCGCCGCTGGACGCTGAGGCGCCGGCCGTGCCAGTCATGCCGGCCGCACCGGCCGCACCGGCCGCA
>JAEXRM010000226.1 GCA_023440865.1 Bacillota bacterium | reverse complement strand
GGTCGACGCGGCCGGGGACGGGGGGGGAGAAGCTGCGGGAGACGCGGCGGGGGAGGCTGCCGGGGAAGCGGCGGGGGATGCTGCCGGGGAAGCAGCCGCGGCGGCCGTCTTACCGTCCGTGGCTTCGGCCTTGACTGTCAGGTATTTGGCGAACACAAAACCACGCACGTCACCCATGCGCACCTGGTACCAGTCACCCGTCTTCTTGACGATCGTGAGGCTGGTGCCCTTGCCGAGCAGGTCGATGATTTCGGAAGAAGTGTCCGCCTGGCGGCGGAACTTGACATCGGAGGCATTGACTGTGCCGGTTGCGGCCGATGCGGCCGTTGTGAGCAATGCGACGCAAACGAGTGTCAGCAGCGCGATGCGCGCTGCGGGATGACGCTTTGGCATGGTTCCTCCTGTGTGCTTACGAAGTTAGCTGCCGGGCTCGGCATCAGGTTGCCTACCGCGTCCGCCGACCGATCCCGCCTGTTGGCGCGCTGTCCGTGTGGATGGCGCCGGATCGGTTTTTGGCATTGGATTCGCCCCGAAAGTGGGTCCTCCGCACCCCGCTTTGCGCGGGGTCTCAGCCTTGCGTGCCATGTACATTGCCGACCGTGGCCGGATTTGTCTGGCAGGCCGCGGCGCAGGAACTGCCCGCGGTCCTGCCCATTATACCAACCGGGATGCGGTTCCGCAATCATTTATGACATTTCTGTTGCAGATGGATGACGGAAATCTGTTCAATCTGACGGATCGTGACCGGGAAACCCTGCGCGCGCAGTGTCCGGGGAATATGGTATCATGTCATCAGGCAATGCGGTCCCCGATGGATCCGGACTTCAACCGCACCGCCGATGGGAGTGTCATGAAGCGTACGCCGTCCACCACCCTCATGCGGATCGTCCTGCCCGCAGTCATGATTCTGGCTGCCTGCCTGCCGGCGGCACAGGCCTCCGCGGGACTCTCCGCGCAAGCGCCGGCTCGTTCCGCCATCGCAATGCCGGCGGCATCGCCGGCGATCCCGGACAAGCACCTCATCTCCTCCGGCACCCCAGCGGACAGCGCAACGGGCATGCCGCCGTTTGCACCTTCCGGCTCTGCGCCGGCCGCCTCCACATCCGTGGCGCCGGCCTCGTCTTCCTCCATGGCGCCGTCCCAACCGTCAGCCGCGGCTTCTCCGGCAGTCGCGCCGGGGGCCGGTGTCGCGGCGCCCGCGTCCGGATCGTCCCCGGAAGTTGTTTTGATGGCCGTCGGCGACCTCATCCTGCACCAGGCGGTGATCGATGGCGGAAAGCAGGCGGACGGCACGTATCGCTTCGACACGGCGTTCGCCGATACGAAGGACATCCTGTCATCGGCCGATCTTGCCATCGCAGGCTACGAGGGCACGCTCAACGGCCCGCCCTACTCCGGGTATCCGCTTT
Source organism: Bacillota bacterium (assembly GCA_023440865.1). Classification (GTDB taxonomy): domain Bacteria; phylum Bacillota; class Clostridia; order DSM-8532; family DSM-8532; genus JAEWSN01. The sequence goes on along the minus strand of JAEXRM010000226.1, from coordinate 5,570 downwards.
TCGGCGCACCCGATGCCATTGCCACCGCCATGGCCGCGGCAGGCATCGATGTGGTCACCACCGCCAACAACCATGCCCTCGACCGCAAGCTCTCCGGACTCGTCAGAACTCCGAAGATCCTTGCGCAGGCCGGCATGCGCGTGGTCGGCACACGGGCCGCACCGGAGGATCCGTCCTTCGTGATCGAGGAGGTGAAGGGCATCCGCATCGGCTTCACCGCCTGGACATGGGAAACCGTCGGAACGGAAACGCAGCGCACCATCAACGGCAATCCGCTGCCCAAGGGCGCCGAGGCGCTCATTGACAGCTTCAACCCCTCCCGGCCGGAGCGCTACCGCCGCGATCTCGAGGCCATGAAGCGCCGCATCGCGCAGATGCGGGAGGCCGGAGCCGAATGCGTCGTGTTCCTGCCCCATTGGGGAGAGGAGTACGTGACCGTGTCCAACCGGCGCCAGCGCGACATGGCGCAGTTCCTGGCCGACGCCGGTGTGGACATCATCTTCGGCCTGCATCCCCATGTGCTGCAGGAGGTGTCGGTCGTGACCTCCGGGGCTGCAGGGCGGTCCACGCTGGTGTTCTACTCCCTGGGCGGGTTCCTCTCGAACATGGATTTCAACACGCATGGCACGAAGGGCTACGCGCTCGATGCCATCATCGCCCGCGCGGTCATCGTCCGCGATGCGGATGGCTCCGTCCGGGTGCGCGAGGCGGGCTTTCTGGGAACGACGATCGTGAAGGAGCGGGTTGGCGGCAAACTGCGGCACCGCGTGGTGCCTGTGCGCCGCGCGATCGCGGACCCAGCGGCCCTGGGGCTCGCAGGCGCCGGCGCGTTGCCCGTGGAGGCGGAAAAGCGTATCATGAAGGTTCTGGGTGCAAGCGTCACACCGGCCGGCGCCACGACATCGGCCAGCTTGACCGTACCCATCCGAGTGCTCGACTGACAGCCGGGCGTGACGCGGGATTGACCAAGGCGAAAAGCGCAAAGCGCTTTGAGGGCATACGGAGGATGTAGCCATGCGACTGGATTACCGCAAGACTTTTCTGATCGGGTTCGGTTTCTTTGCCAGTTCCATAGCCTGGAGCCTGTACAACAGTTTCGTCCCCGTCATGCTCGAGCAGCGGTTCCTGCTGGCCTCGACGCTCATCGGCGTGATCATGACCATCGACAATTTCTTCGGGGTCATTTTCCAGCCCATCGTCGGCATGCTCAGCGACCGCACCCATACCCGCATCGGGCGGCGCATGCCCTGGATCCTCATCGGCATTCCGCTGTGCGCCATCGCGTTCATCTTCATTCCACGCGCCTCGACGCTCGTGGCGATGATGTCGGTCATCATCGGCTTCAACTTCATCATGTCGCTGTGGCGCTCCCCGGTGGTCGCCCTCATGCCCGATGTCACGCCAGCGCCGCTGCGCAGCAAGGCCAATGGCGTCATCAATCTCATGGGCGGCGTCGGCAGCATCGTGGCCTTCGCCGTGGGCGGCGTGCTGGCGGATCTCAACGAGAACCTCTACGCACCGTTCGTGATGGGGTCCACGGTCATGCTCTTCGCGCTCGTGATGCTGCTGCTGTTTGTACGCGAGCCCGACAGCCGGCGCGGGCACGAACCGAAGGAAGCGCCGGAGGCGGCGCTGCAGGCCGCCGATGCCGGGGCGGCGGTTGTCGGGGAAGCCGGTGATGTCCAGCCGGAACCGGCCGGAAAGGGCCTCAAGGCGATCAAGAACTGGAAGCCGGGCGAGAAGCGCAGCCTCGTCCTGCTGCTGTGCGCCATCTTCTTCTGGTTCTGCGGATACAACGCCGTTGAAACCTTCTTCACGCTGTATGCGACCAACACCCTCGGCGTCACGGCCGGAAAGGCGACGGGCCTGCTGACGGTATATTCCCTGGCGTTCGTCGCGTTCGCGCTCCCTTCCGGCATCCTTGCCGGCAAGCTGGGGCGACGCACGGTGATCCTGACCGGCCTGATCGGCATCACGGTCGCGTTCATTCCCATGCTGTTCGTGCAGAATTTGCTGGTGCTGCGCATCCTGCTGCTGCTGGGCGGCATCTTCTGGGCCTGCATCAACATCAATTCACTGCCCATGGTCGTGGAAATGGCGACCAAGGAACGCATTGGCACCTTCACCGGTTACTACTACTTCTTCTCGTTCAGCGCCGCCATTGTCAGCCCCATCCTGTTCGGCTTCATCCGCGATCTGACGCAGAACTACTCGACCCTGTTCGTCTACGCCATTGCCGCCTTCGTCTGCGCGTTCTGCTGCGTGCTGTTCGTACGCCACGGCGAGGCGGTTCATCCCGTGCCGGACTCGGCACAAGGTCATTGATTGGCGCATGGAACGGGCGGGTTCCGGCAGTCGGATGATCCGGCCGGAGTCCGCCCGCACCCCATCACCATCACCATCCACCGTTCGGAGGCACCTCATGCTGTTTTCCTCCCTGGCTTATCTGGTCTTCCTGCCGGTCGTCGCGCTGCTGTACTTTCTGCTGCCGAAGCCGGTGAAGAATCCGATGCTGCTTGCCGCCAGCTACTACTTCTACATGAACTGGAACGCGGCCTTCGCCCTGCTGCTGCTGGCAGCGACGGGAGTCACGTATGCCGGCGGCCTGCTGATCGGACGGGCGAAGACGGGCAAGGGGAAACGGGGCATCCTGGCGGCCTGCCTGGTGCTGAATCTGGGCGTGCTGTACTTCTTCAAGTACTGGAACTTTACGACAGAGGGCATCCGCACGCTTGCGGACGCCCTGTTCGCCATGAAGCTCGCGGACGGCCGCCTGAACATCCTGCTGCCCGTCGGCATCTCCTTCTTTACCTTTCAGGTGGTGGGCTACCTGATCGATGTCTATCGCGGGAAGACGGTTCCGGAGCGGAACATCATCACGTATGCGCTTTTTGTCGCGTTCTTCCCTCAGCTGCTGTCCGGCCCGATCGCCCGTTCCACCCAGCTGTTGCCGCAGTTCCGGGAGACGAACCGGTTCGACTTCGACCGCATGCGTTCGGGCCTGCTGCTGATGGGGTGGGGGTTCTTCAAGAAGCTCGTGATTGCGGATCGGCTCAGCGTGGTCGCCAACACGGTATTCGCTGATGTGCGCAAGTACGACGGCGTGGAGCTGCTTGTGGCGATGGTGTGCTTCTCGTTCCAGATCTACTGCGACTTTTCCGCCTACACGGACATCGCCCGCGGCAGCGCGCGCATCCTGGGCTTCTCGCTGATGCAGAATTTCCAGAGTCCGTACCTGTCCCGAAACATTCGTGAGTTCTGGCAGCGCTGGCACATCTCGCTCTCCTCCTGGTTCCGCGACTACCTGTATATCCCGCTGGGCGGCAGCCGAAAGGGGCTTGCACGCAAGTACGTGAACCTGCTGGTCGTCTTCCTGGTGAGCGGCCTGTGGCACGGCGCCGCGATGACGTTCGTGGTGTGGGGTCTTTTGAACGGCCTGTACCAGATGATCGGGGAGATCACCCTGCCCGTGAGGGACAGGATGCTGCGCGTGGCCGGCATCGACCGGCAGTCGGCCTGCCATCAGGGCATGCAGGTCCTTGTCACCTTCCTGCTGGCCATGACGGCGTGGGTGTTCTTCCGTGCGGCCACACTGCCCGACGCACTGTATGTCGCAAGCCACATGTGGGTGCCCGATCTGTGGAAATGGACGGACGGCTCCCTGCTCAGGCTGGGACTCGATCTGCCGGAGCTGGTGCTCGGCATGGCTTCGGCCATCGGCGTCATTGCCGTGGAAGGCGTGACGCAGCGACGGAAGAACCTCGTCGCCGTGCTGGTCGCCCAGCCTCTTGTCTACCGGTGGGCCGCCTACCTGTGCCTGCTGTTCGCGGTGCTGGTCCTGGGCCGGTATGGCATGTTCGCAGAGCAAAGCTTCCTGTATTTCCAGTTCTAGCAGACCGCCGCGCAAGCACAGATGAAACCGCCATGCCACAGGAGGCCATCGGATGAGTCATACCCTGTCACACAAGCCATCTTCCGCCCGACGCAACGCGGTCGCCTCGCTGGTGTTCCTGCTGGTGACACTGGCCGGCATCCTCTTTTTCGGACTCGTGTTCCAGCCCGAAAAGCTCGGCACCTCCGGCTTCAAGATCCAGGAGTTCCGGCGGGAGACCAGGGACAGCATCGATGTGCTGTTTCTGGGCTCCTCCCACATGTACTGCTCGTTCTCGCCGATGCTGGCCTGGCAGGAAAAGGGCCTGGCAAGCTATGTCGTCGCGGGACCCGAACAGCCCATGAACACAACGCTCGTCACCTTCCGCAACTGCCTGGCGACCCAAAAACCAAAGGTCGCGGTCGTCGAGCTGCGCGGCCTGTCGTTCAAGGACAAGGTGACGGCCGATACGGATGACGCGGCGGTCACCGGTTTCTATGGAAGGCTGGATGCGGCCATGGCCGGCAAGCGCATCAACGCCTGGCCGTCGACCTTCTTCGATTTCTTCACCTACCACAGCCGGTGGAAGGAGCTCGGGCGCGGCGACTGGACAACGGCGGCAAAGGTGCTGCTGGGCCGTGTGGAGCCGGCATTCTACAAGGGCTTCGTATACGTGCCGCAGACAAAGCCGCAGGCCCTCAAGACAGGCGACCCGTTCCCGATCGACCATGCCCAGTATGACGTGAACCTGCCCTATCTGGACGGCCTCGTCACCCTGGCGGAAGCAAACGGCTGTCAGCTGGTGTTCACCATGACGCCGGCGGCCTATACCGTGTACTTCGACAACTACCTGGCCGATGTCAGGGCGCGTTATCCGGCCATTCCGGTCCTCAACCTCAATGAACGGCTTGACGCGATGGAACTCGATTTCGCGACCGACATGTTCGACCCGGGGCACACCAACGGCAAGGGGGCCGCCAAGTGTACGAAGGAGCTGCTCGCGTTCCTGGACGCCTACAACCTGCCCGATCACCGGGGCGAGGCCGCATATGCGGCATGGGACCGCGACCTGGAGAAATACCTCAAGGCGACCGCGGCGGCCGATGCCGCCGTCGCAAAGTGACAGGGCGCGCGGTACGATGGGGGCAAGGCAGCGGTCATCGGCATGCACGTGCAAGCGGCCATCGGCACCTTGCATGATGCGGCCGGCTTGCCGCATGGAATGAAGGTCGAGTCGGGATCGGGAAGGGAGACACATGCAGCGATATGCTCCTTTGGATTCGCTGGATGAAGTCGTTCGCCGGCATGATCTTCGGCTGCTGGTGTTGTTCGGAAGCGATGGAACCGAACGGGAGAAAGCGGACAGCGACATCGATCCGGCATGGCTGGGAAACCGTATGCTGACCTTCCCCGAACAGGAAGCCCTGCTGCATGATCTGATTTTCCATTTCCGGAAGGCGGAGATGGAGCTTGTCGATCTTGCGGGAGCGGATCCCATCCTTCGCGCGGCAATCGCACAGGAGGGGCGTGTCGTTTATGAATCAGAGCCCGGATTGTTCGATCGCCTCGCCTTTTACGACACGAATCAGCGGATGGATCTGGCGCCCATGATCGAGGAGCGAATCCGGCAGACCGGGCAGCACATCCGGGAGGATTTGCGTCATACGGGAAAAGGCGGCCATTTGCACCAAGCTTGAGG
>JAEXRM010000124.1 GCA_023440865.1 Bacillota bacterium | reverse complement strand
GCCTCGGTGTCGGCGGCATCATAGGGTATGTCCTGCCACAGGGCCTGCGCCTCGACAGCCTGGGCGACCAGCATCGTCAGCCCGTTCGCCGCCGGGATGCCCAAGGCGGCCGCGTCGCGCAGCAGTCTTGTCTCCTCCGGGTTGTAGATGAGGTCGATGACGCAGCCCGCGCCCGCCAGCTGTTCAGGCGTCAACGGGGATGCGTCGGGATGCGGATGCATGCCGAGCGGTGTCGCATTCACGACCAGGTCGATGCCATGCGCGCGGAAACCGTCATAAGGCAACGCATGCAGGCCGGGCCACTTCAGGGATGCCTCGTCGGGATCGCGGGACACCAGCGTGATCTGTTCGGCGCCGTTGTCCTCGAGCCAGCAGATCACGGCACGCGAGGATCCGCCCGTACCCAACACGGCGGCGCTGCGAATCTCCCGGTCCGGCAGGATGCTTCTGACGAGTCGGCCGAAACCGGCGTAGTCGGTGTTGTGCCCTTCAAATCGTTCGCCGATGAGGATCGTGTTGACAGCGCCGATGCGTCGGGCCTCCGGTGAAATCACGTCGAGATGCCGCATGATGTGCGTCTTGTAGGGGATCGTGACATTGATGCCGCGAAAACCCTTCTCACGCAATGCGGGCAGCAGGGTCGCCAGCTCGCCGGGTTCCCGTTCGAGCAGCTCGTAGGAACCCGTCATGCCATGCCGCCGGAACCAGGTCTCATGGATTTCCGGACTGCGGCTGTGCGACAGCGCGGCGCCCAGCAGGCCCAGCCGGACCGGCGGATCCTGCAAGATGCCGGCGGTTCCGCGTGCGCCCGAAGCACCCGTCTCCCCCCCGGCGCCCGTTTCGATGCGTGTCTGCTGGTATGCGCGCGAAGCGGCCATGATGCCGTCAAACACCTGCAGCAGGTATGTCTCGAATGACGTGTCGCGCACCGCGTTGCGGATGTTGTCGCGCACGATCTGCTCTCGCCCCGAGTCGAGGACGGCGATCGCATGCCTGGCCTTGAGATCGGAAATGCGCGTCACGACCTGCATGCGCTCCTCGAGCAGATGCACCAGGTTTCGATCGATGGCGTCGATGCGGCTTCTCAACTCGTCAAACAGGGCCTTGACCAACTCATCCATCTCAATGCCTCCCCCGGCACGAATCTTCCGCCGCACGGCGCTCAGGCATCCGGTCACCGCCGGCAAGCGCCATGCGGCAGTATGCAGGTCCGATGCGGACAAGCGGGTTCATTCCTCCGGCTCCGGATTCGGGTCGAGCAGCAGGTCCGCGATGACGATCGCCGTCGCGGCGTCGATGACCGGAACAGCCCGGATGACGATGCACGGATCATGGCGTCCCTTGATCGACAGCTTCGCATCGGTGCCCGCTTCGAGATCCACGGTGTCCTGCTCGGTGAAGATGGAGGCCGTCGGCTTCACGGCCACCCGGAACACGACCGGCATGCCGTTGGAGATGCCGCCGTTGATGCCGCCGTTGTGGTTGGTGCGTGTGCGGACATGTCCGTTCTCCATGAAGAACGGATCGTTCGCCTCGATTCCGGTCATGCCGGCGAAGCCGAAGCCCTCCCCGAATTCCACGCCCTTGATGGCGGGAATGGAAAAGAGCATCGAGGATAGCCGCGATTCGATGCTGCCGAACATCGGTGACCCGATGCCGGGCATCAGGCCGGTGACCGCCGTCTCGACAATGCCGCCGACGGAGTTGAGCGAGCTGCGCGCCGCCTCGACCGCATCGAGCATCTCCTGGGCGCACGAACGGTCATTGACCGGCACCTGCATGGTCCGCAGCAGGGAAAGCTGGTCCTCGGTCACATGGCACGGGTCGAACGGGCAGTCGAACACGTCGGCGATGCGCTGGATGTGTGATCCGACGTCGATGCCGCGGGTTTCGAGGAACTGCCGGCAGATCTCGCCTGCGAAGACGATCGGGGCGGTCAGCCGGCCGGAAAAATGACCGCCGCCGCGCGGATCGTTGAACCCGTGGTAGCGGACCTGGCCGGTATAGTCTGCATGTCCGGGGCGCGGCAGCTTTGAAAGCTCCGCATAATCGCCGGATTTCGTGTCGTTGTTCCGGATGAGGCCGCACAGCGGCGCGCCGGTCGTCCGACCCTTGTGGACGCCGCTGAGGATCTCCACCTGGTCGGCCTCGGACCGCGTGGTGCTGTGTGCGCCGGTTCCCGGTCTGCGACGTCCCATTTCCACCGCGATGCGCTCCATGTCGGGCACAAGCCCCGCAGGGAAACCGTCTAGCACCACGCCGATGCCGGCGCCGTGCGATTCACCGAATACGGATATCCGAATGTTCCTACCCCAGATGCTGCTCATGCGCAAACCCTCCCAACAGGCGGAAATCGTCCCAGAAGCCGGGATATGATTTCCGGACAGCTTCCATGCCTTCGATGCGTACCGGCCCCGTCGCACGGGTGGCTGCAACCGCCATGGCCATGACGATGCGGTGATCGCCACAGCTGTCGACCGCGCCGCCGGAGAGCCCCTGGGGCACGCCCGGCACGTCGAGCCCGTCCGGCCGTTCGGTGATGTCCGCGCCCAGCTGCGCCAGCTGCGTGCGCATCGCTGCCAGCCGGTCGGACTCCTTGATGCGAAGTCGTGCCGCGTTGAGGATGCGGCTTGTGCCCGCGGCATGGGCTGCGGCGATCGCAAGGGCCGGCACGAGGTCCGGACACTGGGCCACGTCCATGTCGACGGCGGCCAGTGTTCCGCCACGCGGCGCGGCGACACGCAATCCGTCCGGTTCGACCCGCACCTCCGCACCCATGCGCCCGAGTATGCCGACCACCTCCCTGTCGCCCTGCAGGGAATCCATGCGCAGGCCGGAGAGCGTCACATCGTGTCCAAGCGCGCCCGCCACGGCCCAGAAGGCGGCCTGCGACCAGTCGCCCTCGACATCCACCGCTGCCGCCCGATAGGCCTGGCCGCCGGCAACCGCGAGACGTGCCCCGAGGCCCGCATCGGATGGCGCTTGTGCGGAGGAAGCATCCAGGATCTCCAGCTGTGCCGTCACGCCGAAATGCCGCAGCATCTCGATGGTCATGGCGACATAGGGGGCCGACTCCAGCGGTCCGTCGATCAGGATTTCCGAGTCGGCCGACAGAAGCGGCAGGATGAACAGCAGGCCTGTGATGAACTGCGAGCTGACATTGCCGGCCAGCCGGAACGTGCCGGGGGCAAGCGCGCCCGAAAGCGTGACCGGCAGGCGTCCGTCGCGATCCGTCATCGTGACGCCCTTGCCGTGGAAGATGCTGCGAAACATGCCGAAAGGCCGCTCCAGCAGCCCGTTTTTCCCGGTAAAGGTCACCGGCTCCGGAGACAGGCGGGAAACCGGCAGCGCAAACCGCGCCGTCGATCCCGATTCATGGCAGTCGATGACCTCGCCGGTCGGCTCGATGCGTCCCGTGCCGCGGACATGCGCCACCATCCGTCCCGGATATCGCCCGCTTTGCCGCACGGAGACGGCAACGCCCAGTGCCTTGAGTGTGGCGATCGTCGCGAGCATGTCATCGGAAAGCACCAGATTGTCGACCGTGCTTTCTCCGTTTGCCAGCGCCGCGCAGAACAGGGCGCGATGCCCCATGCTCTTCGAGGGCGGCACCAGCAGTTTCCCGGAAAGTGTTCCCGGTTCAACCGTGCAGATGCCCATGCAATGCCTCCTTCAGCTCCTGGATGGTCAGCGTGCGCAGCCGGCCCGCGCCGATACGGTCGAGCGTGACGATCGTGATGGCGCCGGAACGAACCTTCTTGTCGAGCGTCATCGCATCGAACAGGCGGCTTGCGTCCAGTTCAGGCAACGCGGTCGGCAGCCCGATGGCCGACAGCACGGTCGCCACACGCTCGGCCGTGCCTGGTTCCGACCATCCCCGCGCCGCGGCCATGCGCGAAAACACGCACATGCCGATGGAGATGGCTTCGCCATGGGCGATTTCGGCAAAACCCGTGACCTTCTCGACGGCATGCCCCAGCGTGTGTCCGAAATTCAACAGCTGGCGTGGCCCCTCGTCGCGTTCATCCTGTTCGACGACCCTGCGTTTCCAGTCGCAGCTCTCCGCAATGAGGGCTTCCAGTCGGGAACGAAGCGCAGCCCGGTTGCCGTCCGCCGCGATGCGGTCCACCAGGCCGGCATCGAACAGAAACCCGTGCTTGACGAGCTCCGCCATGCCGTTGGCAAACTGCCTGTCTGGCAGCGAGTCGAGCAGCAGGGGATCGGTATAGACAGCGTGCGGCTGATAGAAAGCACCGACAAGGTTCTTGCCCTGCGGCAGGTCGACGGCCACCTTGCCGCCGATGCTGCTGTCCACCATGGCAAGCAGTGTCGTCGGCACCTGGATGAACACTGTGCCGCGCAGGAATGTCGCGGCCGCAAGCCCCGCCATGTCGCCGGTGACGCCGCCGCCGAGCGCCACGATGACGTCGCTGCGTGTGAACCGGCGCTCCGCGAGCACACCGTACAGGTTCGCCAGTGTCTTGAGCGTCTTGTTTTCCTCGCCGGCGGGAAACGATGCGACAAACGCGTCAAGGCCCGCCCGGGCCAATCCATCCGCCAATCGGTCGCCATACATGGCCCGTACCGTGTCGTCACAGACGACGGCCAGCTTCCGACCGGCATGCCGCTGTGCCAGCAGGACCGGCAGCTCGTCGAACAGCCCGTTCCTGATCAGGATCGTATAGGACCGCCCGCCCACGCCGACATGCAACTCTCCCATGCCACCACGCTCCCCTACCGTATTACCGTTCTTCATGCGGCTGCAATCACGCGCCATCAAGGTTTTATCAAGAGTAACACCGGGCATGCGGCCATGTCAATCATACAGCTTCATGCGGGCAAGCACCCCATGGGCCGGCTCCTGGCACGCCAGGCGTGACGGAGGAGCCGGCCGGTCCGGCGATGCGCAAGGAACGGGAGCCTACTGCTCCATGTTTTTGCTGCAGCGCACGGTGCGCTTGACCAGCTTCACCACCTCCACGATCGGAATGATGGCGATCGAGATGCCTGCGACCACGAGCCACTGCGCGCCGGTGAGGTGCGACACGCGGAACAGGCTGTTCAGACCCGGTATGACGATGACGCCGACCTGCAGCAGCATGGCGATGCCGATGGCGCCCATCAGGTGCCGGTTGCGGAACAGGCCAAGCGAGAAGATCGATTCCGTCGCAGACCGGGCGTTCAGCGAATGCGCCAGCTGGATGAGCGCCAGCGAGGCGAATGCCATGGTCACGCCGGTCGGGTGTCCCCAGGTGGACATGCCCACGAAATAGGCCGTCAGGGTCAGCAGACCCTCCACGATGCCCTGGTAGACGATGCTGGCACCCACCCCGTCGGCGAAAAAGCTTTCCTTCAGTCCACGCGGCTTTTTGCGCATGACGCCCTTCTCGGCCGGCTCCATGCCCAAGGCGAGGGCGGGCAGCGTGTCGGTGACCAGGTTGACCCACAGGATGTGGATGGGCGCCAGGATGCTCCAGTTGAAGAGGGTGGCGACGAACAGGGTGATGACCTCGCCCAGATTCGAGGATAGCAGGAACTGGATGGCCTTGCGTATGTTGCCGTAGACCTTTCGGCCCTCCTCGACCGCCGTGACGATGGTCGCAAAGTTGTCGTCGGCCAGGACCATGTCCGAAATGCCCTTGGACACCTCGGTTCCGGTGATGCCCATGCCCACGCCGATATCGGACGCCTTCAGGGCCGGCGCGTCGTTGACGCCGTCACCGGTCATTGCCACGACCTTTCCGTTCTTTTTCCATGCCTTGACGATGCGGACCTTGTGCTCCGGCGCCACGCGGGCATAGACGGAATAGTCGGATACCGTCTTCTCGAAGGTCTCTTCCGGTATCTTCGACAATTCCGCGCCGGTGATGACACGGTCCCCGTCCTTGAGGATACCGATCTCCCGCGCGATGGCCGCGGCGGTATCGGCGTGGTCGCCGGTGATCATGACCGGCCGGATGCCGGCCTCGCGGCAGACGCGAACCGCATCGATGACCTCGGGCCGGGGCGGGTCGATCATGCCGACCAGACCGATGAACACGAGTCCGTTTTCATCCGCATCGGCCCGAAGAACCTCCGGCATCGCGTCCTGCTCCCGTTGTCCGAGCGCCAGCACGCGCAGCGCCTTGCCCGCCATCGCCCGATTCGCGGACAACACCTCGTCGCGCAGCGCGGCGGTCATCGGTACGACCGTGCCATTGAGGAAGATGCGGTCGCACCGGTCGAGCAGGACGTCCGGCGCGCCTTTGGTGATGAACCGGAATCCGTCGCCATACGGATGGACGGTCGTCATGAGCTTGCGGTCCGAGTCGAAAGGCAGTTCCGCGACACGCGGGTGCGCCGCTTCCGTTTCCTCCTTGTCGAAGCCCTTGCCGTCGGCGAACGCCACGAGTGCCGTTTCCGTGGGATCGCCAATCCATTCCCTCACACCGGCGTCGGTCAGAGAGGCACGTGCATCGGTGCACAGCATGAACCCGGTCACGAACAGGTCCCTCCCCGGTTCGTCCGCGTCAAAGCCGGAGATGCCCCCGAGGGTGCCGTCCATGTAGACTTCCTTGACCGTCATGCGGTTCTGGGTCAGCGTGCCGGTCTTGTCCGAGCAGATGATCTGGGTGCAACCGAGCGTTTCCACGGCGGACAGCTTGCGGATGATGGCGTTCCGCTTGGCCATCTTCTGCACGCCCATCGCCAGCACGATCGTGACGACTGCCGGCAGGCCTTCGGGAATGGCGGCAACCGCCAGGCTGACGGCCGTCAGGAACATCTCCATCAGCTCATGTCCGTTGAACATGCCTACGGCGAGTATGACGGCCGCGATGGCAAGCACGCCGATGGTCAGCACCTTGCCCATCTCCGCAAGCTTGATTTGCAACGGGGTGGCGGTGGCCCCTTCGGCCGCAAGGTTTCCGGCGATGCGGCCGACCTCGGTATCCATGCCGATTGCCGCCACGACGGCGGTTGCGCGGCCGTAGGTCACATTGCAGCCCGAATACGCCATGTTGATGCGGTCGCCGAGAACGGCGTCCGCGGGCAGCACGGCCGCCGGATCCTTTTCCACCGGCACGGACTCGCCGGTCAGCGCGGCTTCCTCGACCTTCAGGGACGCCGCCTCCATCAGCCGGACATCCGCCGGCACCACGTCGCCCGCCTCGAGCAGCACCACATCGCCGGGAACCAGCTCTTCGGTCTTGATGCGGACGACCTGTCCGTCCCGCCGTGCCCGGACGAATGGCGCGGACATTTTCTTGAGCGCGTCCAGCGCCTTCTCCGCTCGCGATTCCTGCAGGACGCCAAGCACCGCGTTGATGACGACGACGCCCAGAATGATGCATGCGTCCGCCATCTCGCCCATGAACAGCGAGATGAGCGCCGCGGCGATCAGAATGAGGATCATGACATCCGCGAACTGCTCGATCAGCCGCTGGACCATCGTCTTGCGCCGACCCTCCCGAAGCAGGTTTGGACCAACGGTCGCGCGGCGGCTGGCGGCCTCCGCCGTCGTCAGCCCCTCCGGAGCGGACTGGAGCCGTTGCAGCACATCGGCTGCAGTCATGCTGTGTGTGACAGGATTCTGCGACATGTGACGCTTCCTTTCCATCGGGCGCTTTCCCGCTGCGGCTGTTTCCCCTGTCCATCCGCCCTTTGGAAGAGTGACCAGGCATGGGCGGATGACACTGACGAAAACAAAAAGACCCTTCGCATGGCACTGCCATGCGAAAGGTCTTGCTATCCGTTCAGGAGGCCGGGCCAGGCGCTGGTACGCCGATTGTTGACCGGGCTCTTTGAAGCTACTCCCCTTTATCCTGATCATTATATCTTGTTTTTCACAATGTGGCAAACACTTCGGTTCAGCTTGCACCGCATTGCGTGCAGCGCAGCGGTTCCGGCCGGCCAGCAGCGGCACGAGCGTGCCGCATGCCTCCCGTGCATCCGTCATGGCTTGTCAGTCGGGCACCGCGTCCGATGCGGGCTCGGCCACAACGGGCATGCCCACGGCCGGAGCGGCAAGAGAACGGCCGACCGTCCTTGCAAGGCCCCACTCCACCGCAAGCAGGACCGGTATCGCGACCAGCACCGCATAGATGGAGTAGCGGATCGACAGCAGGCCGCCCAGCATCGGGGACATGCCCCAGCCGACGCTGCCGATGAGCGCCTGCACGCCGAACAGGGTGCCGCGCTGCTCCCTGGGGATGCGGTTGGTGGTCGCACCCATCAGCACCGGTTCGATACCGCAGACGAAAAACATCATGACACCGTAGTTGGCCATCAGCAGCCAAACGGAACCGAAGGATCCGGTCCAGAAAAGCGGTACGGCAAGAACGCAGCCAATGATGGCATACTGCCGCATCAGGCGGATGCGGTCATGCCGGTCTCCCAGCTTTCCAAGCAGAATGCCAGAGGCCGCCATCATCGCGCTGATGAAGGCGTTGATCAGCCCCGTGGTGGCCGCGGCGCCTTCGAGACCGCCCAGCTTCGTCTGCACCAGAATGGGCATGTACGGTCCGAAGATGGAGGTCGCGAACCGATGGACAAGCAAAATGGCCATGGCGGCGAGAAACCAGGGTGCGAACACGAAGGTGTCGCGCAGGCGGCGTCGTGCAGGCGGGCTGGCGGACACGGGCGCGGTTTGGGCAGGTTCCCGCACGTCCTGCACCAGAAAGACCACCACGAGGACATCGAGGAAGAGCAGCACGCCGCCCAGCAGGAAGCTGTAGCGGTATCCCAGCCATTCGGCGAGCAGTCCGCCGATGGCCGGGCCGAGCGAGTTGCCGATGGCCGTGGAGGATACCATGAAACCAAGCGCATAGCCCATGCGCTTTTCCGGCACGGTGGAGGCGACGAGGGCCATCGAGGCCGTGATGGTGCCGGTGAACACGCCCTGCACCATCCGGAGCACCACCAGCTGCCAGACCTGGTTCGACAAGCCAAGGCCGAACATGACCAGGCTGCCGGCAAACAGTGCCCGAAGCACCATGAGCTTCTTGCCGTACCGGTCGGCCAGACGTCCCCAGATGGGTGCCATGACGGCCATGGTGATGGCAGGGCCGGCGTTGAGGATGCCGGCCATGAGCTTGACCTGACTGGGTTCCGTCATGCCGAGTTCCTGGATGTAGTACACCATGAACGGCATGCCGAGGGAAAAGCTCATGATCGAGATGATTTGTGTGAACCAGATGCTGTACAGGGTGATGCGCCATCGTTCCATGCACCCATGATAGACCTGTTTGCCGCAGTTGGCAACATCATGGTCAACCAGGCGACCTGCGGCAGGGAACCGCCCGCCTCAGCCGGCGTGCCCGTTGCCGAAAAACTCATTGTAGATGGCGACGACGGCGCGGTCCACCTCCGCCTCGTTCACGCCGAACATGATGCTGACCTCGGACGAGCCCTGGTTGATCATGTTGATGTTGATGCCGTTTTCCGCCATGGCCTTCGTCACGCGCGTCGTGACACCGATGCGGTGCTTCATGCCTTCGCCGACGACCATGACCAGGGCGAGATCGTACTCGAACCCGACGCTGTCAACCCGCAGCTCCTTGGAAATGCGCTCCATGATGCGGCTTTTCTTCTCGTCATCGAGGTGCTGCTTGCGCACGATGATGGAGATGTCGTCGATGCCGGAC
>JAEXRM010000088.1 GCA_023440865.1 Bacillota bacterium | reverse complement strand
GGCCGGCGCGATCGGGGCCAGCGAAGCGCGCAAGTATCTGATCCCCGTCAGCCGGTGCAGCGTGCAGGTGGCCGGTGTGGAGAACAGACCGGTCGCCCAGTATGTCGAACAGGCTGTTGCATGGGTGTCCGCGATGCTCGGCTGAACAGGGGGACATCTCGAGCCGGTTGTTTCCCCGACCGGATCGAGATGATATAATGATATGCCTCCGTTCGCCGTTCCATGGAGCATCGCGCTGCATGCATCGCCTGTGCGGCGGCCGGAATCGAACATGTGGAGGAACCTTCTTTCATGAGCATACTCACGGTCAGCAACGTCAGCCACGGCTTCGGGGGCCGTCAGATCCTCGAGGACGTCTCCTTCCGCCTGCTCAAGGGCGAGCACGTGGGCCTCGTCGGCGCCAATGGCGAGGGCAAGTCCACCTTTCTGAACATCATCACGGGCAAGCTCATGCCCGATGCCGGCAAGGTCGAATGGTGCAACCGCATCACGACCGGCTATCTCGACCAGCACACGGTCCTGGAGCGGGGGAAGACGATCCGTGACATCCTGCGGACGGCATTCGCGCACATGTTCGACCTCGAGCGGGAGATGCTCGACCTGTACGATGCGATGGGCGAGGCCGACCCCGCTCGCCTCGACGCGATGATGGAGGATGTGGGCGACATCCAGTCCGAGCTCGAGCACAGCGGTTTCTACACCATCGACGCCCGCATCGAGGAGGTCGCCAACGGCCTGGGGTTGGGGGACATCGGGCTTGATCGCGATGTGGCGGAGCTGTCCGGCGGCCAGCGCTCGAAGGTGCTGCTGACGAAGCTGCTGCTGGAGAACCCGCTCATCCTCATCCTCGACGAGCCGACCAATTTCCTCGACGACAAGCATGTCACCTGGCTCAAGGGCTTCCTCAGGGACTATCCGAACGCCTTCATCCTCGTGTCGCACGACATCCCGTTCCTCAACGATGTCGTGAACGTCGTCTATCATGCCGAGAATGCGGCGGTCACCCGGTATGCCGGCAACTACGAGCAGTTCCGCGCCATGTACGAGCTCAAGAAATCGCAGGTGCAGGCGGCGTTCGAGAAGCAGCAGAAGGAAATCGACCGCCTCGAGGACTTCATCGCCCGCAACAAGGCGCGCGTCGCGACCACCAACATGGCCAAGAGCCGGCAGAAGAAGCTCGACAAGATGGACATCATCACCATCGCGCGGGAAAAGCCCAAGCCGTCGTTCCGGTTCCCGGAGGCGCGCACGCCCGGGCGCGTGCTGGTGCAGACAAACGGCCTCGTGATCGGGTATGAAGAGGCGTTGACCCGTCCGCTCGACCTGACGGTCGAACGCGGGCAGAAGATCGCGCTGCGCGGTGTGAACGGCCTTGGCAAAACCACGCTGATGAACACCCTGCTTGGGCTTCTCAAGCCGCTTGCCGGCACCGTCTCGCTCGATCCGTATGTGGTCGTCGGGCATTTCGTGCAGGAATCGGCACGAAACAACAGCCGTACGGCGCTCGAGGAGATCTGGCACGCGTTCCCATCGATGGGCAACGGCGAGGTGCGTGCGGCGCTCGCCAAGTGCGGCCTGACCACCGAGCACATCACCTCGCAGATGATGGTGCTTTCCGGCGGCGAGAATGCCAAGGTGCGCCTGTGCGCCCTGATGCTGCGCGAGTCGAACTTCCTGGTGCTCGACGAGCCGACGAACCACCTCGATCAGGACGCGAAGGACGAGCTGGCGCGGGCCCTCACGGAGTACCGCGGCACCATCCTGCTGGTCTGCCACGAACCGGAGTTTTACCGGGACTGGATCACCGATGTCTGGAACGCCGAGGATTGGACGACGAAGGTGGTCTGAGCGGAAGCAGGCGGCACATGAAGTTGCACGGCGGCACACGTCGGCTCATGACGGCACACGTCGGCTCATGTCGGGAAGGGAGGCTGCATGGAGACGATCCTTGGTTGGATCCTGCGCCTGCTGCTGCCCCTATGGCGGCTGAAGGGGGAAGTGCGGTGTGCCGGCAAGCCGCATGCCGCTTTCCAGCCGGTATCCGCCTGCAACCCGCGTGCAATGGCCCGGGGGCGGCGCACCGCCTCTGCGGGCGGACGCATCGCGCGTGCGCCGCGCCGGTCATCGATGCTGGCCCGGATTCCCGTCGAACTGCGTTGCTTGCCGGTATACCGCAATCTTGACAGCGTTCGGCCGGTCGCCGTTCCTCCGGCGCAAGGCATTGTCTCCGCCCGGGGTGCAGCCTGTCCGGCAGCACCGGGGAATCACCG
Organism: Bacillota bacterium; assembly: GCA_023440865.1. Lineage (GTDB taxonomy): Bacteria > Bacillota > Clostridia > DSM-8532 > DSM-8532 > JAEWSN01. The sequence continues at coordinate 15,324 of JAEXRM010000088.1, read as the reverse complement.
CGTCCAATCGCTTCTCCGGCTTGCGCTGGCAAGCCGCCTCATTCCCCTGCTCGACCGTTCCGGCGCCGTGCGCCGGCCCGTCCTGGCCGCCTTCCTCCGTTGACGCATGCATCATCGGCAACGAACGGATGGGAGGCATCCTCATGACAAAACTGGAGCTGAACCGGGAAGCGCACATGATTGCGGCGCTGGCCCGGAACTTGACATCCCTTTCCGACCAGGAGCTCGCCTCCATGGCACAGGAAGGGCACAATGCGGCGGCATCGGCAGGGCGCCGTCCGGCAGACGCGGCCGCGCGCAGAACCGTTCTGGCTGCCGCCTGCGAGGCGGCGCGCCGCACCTTCGGGTACATTGTGCATGAAAACCAGGTGACGGCGGCACTCTGCCTGACGGAGCGCATGGTCGCGGAGCTGCCCACCGGCGAGGGCAAGACGCTCGCCGCCGCGCTTGCGGCCTGCTGGCTGGTGCATGCGGAAGGCGGCGTGCACATCCTGACCTTCAACGACTATCTGGCCGAGCGTGATTGCGGATGGGTGGGGCCGGTTTGCCGCCGGCTCGGATGCTCGACGGATTTTGTGACCGCGCGGCGTCCGCCCGCGGAACGCAAGATTGCCTATGACGCGGACATTGTCTGGCTGACCGCCCGCGAGGCAGGCTTCGACCACCTGCGCGACGGCATGGCGCTTGTACCCGAAGCGCAGGTGCAACGTCCGTACCGGGCTGCGATCGTCGACGAGGCCGACTCGCTGCTGATCGACGAGGCCCGCACGCCCCTGGTGCTCGCCGGCGCGTCGGATGAGAATGCGGCCCAGGCATACCGCGCGATGGAGACGGCTGCGGCCATGACACCCGATACCGACCTGCTGTTCGATGTGAACGAGCAGCAGGTGACGCTTTCTGATGCGGGCATCCGCCTTGCCGAGCGGCTGCTTGTCGTCGACAACCTCTACGACGGGTCGGAAACCGAACTGCTGGCGAAGCTGCATGCCGCACTCACCGCGCGTTTTCTGCTGCGGCGCGACCGCGACTACATCGTGCGGGACGGCCGCGTGCTGCTCGTGGACCCGCATACCGGGCGGGTCGCGGAAAACCGTCATTGGCCGGCTCTGCTTCAGGAGGCGGTGGAGGTACGGGAGGGTTTGGCCGTGAGCCGGGGCGGATGCCTGCTTGCCAGCATGACGATGCGGCACTTCCTGCGGCAGTATCCGCGCCTGTCCGGCATGACGGGCACCGCAACGCCGTCATCGGATGAGTTCCGGCGCGCGTACGGCCTCACGGTCGTGCCGATCGAACCTCATGCCCCCTTGCGGCGCATCGACCACCCGGATGTCGTGCATGCCACCCTGGAGGACAAGTACCGGGCCGTATGCGACGAAACGCTCGAAAACCATCGCAGGGGCCGTCCGGTTCTGATCGGCACCGTGGATGTCGCGGAGTCCGAACGCCTGGCGGAACGCCTGCGTGAGGCAGGTGTCGCGTGCAGGGTGCTCAATGCGCGCAACGACCGGGACGAGGCCGCCGTCATCGCGCAGGCCGGCCTGCCGGGCGCCGTCACCGTGTCCACGAACATGGCCGGACGTGGGGTCGACATCCGCCTCGGCGGATCGGACGAAGCCCGCAGGGAGCAGGTGGCCGGAGCCGGAGGCCTGCTGGTGCTCGGCACGTCGCTGCATGAGCACCGGCGCGTGGACCTGCAGCTGCGCGGACGGGCCGGCAGGCAGGGCGATCCGGGAGAGAGCCGGTTCCATGTCAGCCTCGAGGACGAGCTGTACCGACGGTTCCAGTTCGGGGCGCTCGTGCCGGAACGGGTGCGCATCCGGGTGCGGGAAGGCTTGTCGGATGCCGCGGATCCCGCGTTCGCAAGGGCCTTCCGTACCGGACAGCGCATTGTCGAGGGGTACCATGAGGATCTGCGCGCCCAGCTGACAAGGTACCAGGACATGCCCGACGGTCAGTACCGGGCGATGCGCGCATGCCGCATGCGCGTGCTTGCCGGCGGCCGGCCGGAGCCTTCCGCCGAATCGCTGCTGCCCGAGCTGTTTGCCCGGTGCGTCACCCGGTGCGGGCGTGCTGCGGCGGAGCGCATCGAGCGGCAGGTGTGGCTGCGGGTGCTCGACCGCGCATGGTCGACGCATCTGGAAACGGTCGCCGCCATCCGGGAGGGCGTCCACCTGGCGGCATTCGGCGGCATGAATCCGCTGGATGTGTTCCACGAGCAGGTCGCCGGATCGCACGAGGCCATGTGGCGCGATGTCGCGGATGGCGTATGCGATGGGTTCCGTCAGGCGGTGGCGGAGGACGGTTCGGCCACCGGGTCGTACGGGCCGGCGGCGCCCTCGGCCACCTGGACCCATCTGATGGCGGAGACGCCCGAGGCCTTCAGCCGGCTGCCCCATCTGGTCAAGGGGGCGGCGGCGGCCGTCAGCGCGCCGATGCTGGCGCTGCTTGCCTGGTTTGACCGCAGGCAGGCGGCGAAGCACCGGAACGACGGCATGACCGGTTCCGGCGGATCCCGACCCTGACCAGCCGGTGGGCGCCGACGCCGGAAAGCCGGTTTGGTTCGTCCCTGACAGGCCGGTTTTGTTCGTCCTTGACAAGCCGGCCTGTCATCCTGTACCATGACAACGACGTGAAAACGCGTATCGCCCCGGGGCGGTACGGACATGAACGCGGCCGACGGGCACAAACGCGTTCCCATACGGACTGGGGAGCTGGAAAGACCGGCTGAGAGGGAACTTCATCGTTCCGACCCATGAACCTGATACGGGTAATGCCGGCGTAGGGAGAGCACCAGAAATGGCGCACCATGAGACCTCCTTGTCCGGCATCGGACGAGGAGGTTTTTCGTTTTCACGTCGGCTGCACGGTACCCCGTACAGGGCCATACGCGCGCGCTGACCGGAATGGAGCGACAGACATGCAACCGGTGGCGCGACGTGATGATTGGCTGTCAGAACATGCCGCACGGCATGGGGAGGATGGAACATGAAAAGGACGAATACATGGATGCTCGCGGAGGCGGGCATCACGCTGGCTATGGCTTGGGTGCTCAGTCAGATCAAGATCTTTCAGATGCCGATGGGCGGATCGGTCACCGCCGGGTCGATGGTGCCGCTGCTGATCTTCGCCTATCGATGGGGCGGGTTGCGCGGTATGCTGGTCTGTGCGCTGTATGGCGTGCTGGATTTCACGCTGGGCGCGAAGTACTCCTTTCATCCGGTCTCCCTGATCTTCGACTATCCGGTCGCATTCGGCTTCATGGGCATTGCCGGCTTTTTCGGACGGAAGCCGGCGGGCCTCGCACTCGGCACGCTGATCGCGCTGATGGGCCGCTTCCTGTGCCACGTGCTGTCGGGCGTCGTGGTCTTTGCCTCCTATGCGCCGGAAGGACAGAGCCCGCTGCTGTACTCCATACTCTACAACGGCTCATACCTGCTGCCTGAACTGGTGATCTCCTTCGTGCTGGTGTTTCTCGTCATCCGGTATGCGAAGCTGCCGGAGCCGCGGCTTGGCGGGGCGGCCGCCTGAATGCGGCATGGCGGGGTGGCCTCGTGTGTGCGGCGCCTCCCGCCATGCCGTTCGGATTTGATCAACCGCTTGACAGCATGGGGATGCCCATGTAAAATGATTGAGCAACAAAGAAGAAGCCTTGCTTCTCACCTTGACCGAAAGGATTTCGGCGGGTCAATCGGGTCTTTGACCGGTGCGAGTGGTTCGCGCCATCATGGAGATTGACAACAGGTGAAGGTGCTTCACCTGTTTTTTGTTGCAGCGAGCCCGGCAAGGCAGATCGTCTTGGGGGCACCCTTCGGAGGTGTTGGTTATCAAAAAGGAACAAGGTCAGATTAACGCCCAGATCCGAGACAAGGAAGTTCGCCTGATCGATGCCGACGGCACCATGATCGGAGTGGTGACGGCCCGTGAGGCGCAGCTGCGTGCAAACGAAAAAGAGCTGGACCTGGTGAAAATTTCGCCGAACGCGAACCCGCCCGTCTGCAAGATCATGGACTATGGCAAGTTCCTTTACGAGCAGGCCAAGAAGGAAAAGGAAGCCAAGAAGAAGCAGATCGTGGTCGAGCTCAAGGAGATCCGCCTCTCTTCAAAGATCGAGGAGCACGACTTTGCCTTCAAGGCAAAGAACGCCCAGAAGTTTCTCGAGGACGGCGACAAGGTCAAGGTCTACATCCGCTTCCGCGGTCGTGAGATCAATTATTCCATCCTGGGCCGCGAGGTGCTCAACAAGTTCGCGGAAACCATCCAGGAATTTGGCAAGGTGGAAAGACCGCCGCTCATGGAAGGCCGCAGCATGTCCATGATCCTGGTCCCCAATAAGAAAACGCCGTAAGGAGGTCGGAAACATGCCGAAAATGAAAACCCACAGCGCTTCCAAGAAGAGATTCAAAGTAACCGCTACCGGTAGGGTGAAGCGGACCATGCAGGGCAAGAACCACATTCTGACAAAAATGTCCACGAAGCGCAAGCGCAACCTGCGCAAGGGCAACTTCGTCGACGAGACGCAGGCTGCCACCGTCAAGAAGCTGCTTCCCTACGCATAAAGGAAAAGAGGTGTAGATCATGGCCAGAGTCAAGGGTGGAATGCGCACGCGCGCCCGTCACAAGAAAATCTTGAAGCTCGCGAAGGGTTACTTCGGAGCCAAGAGCAAGCTCTACCGCACAGCGAACCAGGCGGTCATGAAATCCCTGAACTATGCGTTCCGGGATCGCAGGCAGAAGAAGCGCGAGTTCCGCAAGCTGTGGATCGCCCGCATCAACGCGGCGGCCCGCATCAACGGCATGAGCTACAGCCGTTTCATGAACGGTCTGAAGGTTGCCGGCATCGAGCTCAACCGCAAGGTCCTCGCCGACATGGCGGTCAACGACAAGGCTGGTTTCGCCCAGCTCGTCGCTTCGGTGAAGAAGTAAGAACCTTTGTCGCACGCCCGGTTCTCTTCACGGAGTGCCGGCAAGGAACGACGTCAATGACATCCCTCCGCCCGTCCGAATGAGGAAAGGCGGGGGGATTTTGATTTCCTGTGCGCACCGCATCTGCATCAGTTGGAGGAAGATTCGCATGGAACGCATCACCAGTGTCCAGAATCCACTCGTCAGGGAGATACTTCTGCTGCATGAACGGAAAGGCCGCAGGGAGGCTGGCTGCTTCCTTGCGGAAGGTGTGCGGCTCGTCAGGGAAGCCATGCTCTCCGGCGCACCCATCGAACGCCTGCTGGCAGATGAGGGCGGGATGGCATCGCTGGTGGCCATCATGGCTGATTTGCCGCAGCCACACAGGTTGCCCGAACCGGTATCCGTATCATCGGAAATCCTCGCAAAACTCTCCGATACGAAAACCCCGCAAGGTATCCTGGCCGTTGTGCGGCTTCCGGCACCGGTCGAACTGCCTTTCAGGACGGGGAGACGTATTCTGGCGTTGGAACGGGTGCAGGATCCGGGAAATGTCGGATCGATGATCCGTGCGGCGGATGCCTGCGGTTTTGATACGGTGCTACTCTCCGCCGACTCGGCGGATCCCTGGCAGCCAAAGGTCCTGCGTGCCACCATGGGTTCCGTCTGGCATGTGGCCGTATCTGTCACGGCTGATCTTCCGGGGCTGATCTGGAAAGCGCGGAAGGCGGGTATCCTGACGGTTGCCGCTCATCCACGCGAGGCTGCTCCATGCTGGGACGCACCCCTGGCTGGGGATGTGCTGATCGTCATTGGAAACGAGGCGAACGGCATTTCTGAGGAGATGCTGGCCTGTGTGGACAAAGCGGTCATGATCCCGATGGCGGGAAGTGCCGAATCCCTCAATGCGGCATCCGCAGCATCCATGCTGATGTACGAGAGTCTCCGGCAGCGGCGTATGGCGGACTGATCCGGGAGCCATGGCATGAAACTGCCGCTGACGTTTGTCGTGCGTCGGAAAGGCAGATCGCGCGAGTCAATGAATCAGCCTGTCGGAGGGTTCCGACAGGCTGATTGCACGAATGCAGGTTTTCCGCTTCGGATTCAGTACCCGTTCGGATTGAACTGCGGCTGGAAGGGCTGTGTCATGAAAGCATGGCGGCGACTCACATCCTCATAGAAGGCGCTTGTGCTGACGCTGATGTAGGGAACCAGCCAAAGCATGCCAATGTACAGGGTCAGGAGGGAAAGCAGGCCCCAACCGATGAAGGAAAGGTGCATGCAGAACAGCTTGAATTTGGCGCCGGCCATCATGGCCTTGCTGAGGCGGATGGCGTCGAAGATGCCCATTTCCGGATGATCGGCCAGAATATAGAGCACCTGGGAGTACCGATAGGCGGCGATGATGCCCGGTATGATGAACAACAACATCCAGAGCAGGGTGAAGAGCCCCACCATGAAGGCCGCGCCAAATGCCTTCAGTATGATGCGGAAGCCTTTGAACAGGTCGTTGATTTCCGCTTGTCTGGTGCGGATCAGACGAAGGCACATCATGCACGAGCCGATGGTGAGGGCGGGAGAGATCAGGTATTGGGCGATCAGGGTCAAAAAGTAGAGGGGCGTGATGCCCGTCGGCATGTCGGTGGAAGAGTCCCCGCCTGCCAGATTGCGGAAAGCGGCCGAGATGCTTTCGGCATAATACGGGATCATGACGGCAATGGTGATGATGCCGATCAGGACAAATGCGGCAATCATGATCGCCCAGTTGCCCCTGAGGCACTCTCTGGCATAACGGCGGAGATCCGTGTTGCGGCTCAGTGTGGGCGGAGCTTGCTGGTAGATCGGCGCTTCCATTGACTGTCCTCTTTCTGCCGACTGAAGCCGTTTTTTGCTGACCCGTCCGGCATGGTTGCTCCCCGGTGGGGGGACTGCTTGTGATCAGGCATTCCCGAAAGGACTTGCGAAATCCCTACCATTTTACCTACATTTTGTTTTGTTGTCCATTCAGTTTTTTTTGTGGGAAAGGGTTCCACCTGCCTGCATGCCGATGTACAATGACCGAGTGCGGCATGAGTCAACCAATGGCGCACAGGACACAGAGGCACCCTGCCGGAGGATGCATGAAGCGGACCATGTGCTTCAACCAGATGATGGGACATGCGTATTCCCTGTATGGAAGGGGCTTTTTCCCGTTGCTCGGATACAGCCTTGTCTCCAGCTTTCTCCTGATGGTCTGCATCGGTTTTCTCGCCTTTCCGCTTTCGCTTTTGTTCCTCCTGTTTTCCGCGCTGTCAAACGGAAATCCCTTCATTGATGGTGGATATACCTGGATGAATGCGACCCTGACTACGGTGGCTCTGCTGCTCGCCATCGGCTGGCTGTGCCTGTACAAGGCGCAAGGGTGCGGATTCTACAGAATGGTCGAACAGGACATGAATGGGAGGAAGTGCGGGTTTGGGGACATGTTCGTCTGCCTGTTCCAACGTGTGTTTCCAATGCTCAGCATTGGCGCGGCGTTGTTTCTATGCTACCTCCTCCCGGTGGGTGTGTTTACGGCGATTTTCGTCTTCCTGGTTCGATGGACCGAACAGGGATCGGCGCTCAGGATCGCACTTCTGATCGCGTGGGGACTGTTGGCGGCTGCATGCGTGATCTTTCTGGCGATTCGCTGTCTTTTCGCGTTTCTGGCAGGCGCCGTTGAGAAGAAATACTTCATCAAGGGTCTGATTCGCAGTTTTCAGCTGACAAGAGGCGTTTTCTGGGAACTCCTGTTCCAGCAGATCGGAAGCCTGCTTTCCTTCGCCGGCCTCTACATGTGCCTTTCCGCAATTGTCGCGATCCTGCAGGCGGTTCTTGTCCTGGTGCCGGGATTCTCGACCGGAGAGGGAGACATGACCCAGATGGTGATGAACCAGGCAATCCTGGCCCTGATCCAGACCGTGCTCTCCTTGATCGCCTTGCCGATTCCGTCGTTGTTCACCGCTCACCAATACTACAACCGGCGTTTCATCCTGGAAGGATACGATTTTGAGTTGAACCTTCGCGCATTGGAAGGAACACCGCCCCTCAGGCAGCCTGAATCCATCGTGGCGAACGGACTTCCCTATTGGGCGACTCCGCCTGCGGGGGAGGATGTCGAATGATGAATGCAACGGCATGCCCGGATCGGCAGACCTATGTGGATGCACTGAACCGGCAGATCCAATCGATGGACCATCTCCAGTTCCAAAAAGTCCTCCTGCGCCTTTATCGGGATCTTGTGAAGGCTGTCTCGGATTATCTGGAGTCTCTCACCCTCTCGCTGGGATCAGCCGGGGAGACAGGCGGGGAATGGGCACGCACCCTCGCCATCGGGTTTGTGATCCTGGTCGGCGTCGTGATTCTGGCGGTCTTGTGCATCATCCTCAGGCATCTGCGACGAAACCCCGGACGGCGGACTTTTCTTGGAGAGACGCTTGAGGCAGGCGTTACTGTGCCTTCCCTCCAGGAGAAGGCAGCCCTTCTTGTCCGGCAGGGTGAGTACCGTCTGGCGGTGCGTTACCGTTTCATTGGAATCCTTCTGTATCTGCATGACGGCAACATGCTGCATCACGACGAGAGCATGACCGGTTCGGAGATGGTCCGGAAACTGTGCGGCGATGGATATCGGGCGGCGGAATCCTTCGAGGGGCTTGTCCGTGCCTTCAATGCTAGCTGGTACGGGAAGACGGATATCGACGCGGAGACCCATCGGCAGTGGATGCTGATTGAGGAACGTTTCTGGAAGGAGGCGCTGTCATGAAGAAGCTTGACAGGAAGCGCCTTCTCCATATCGGACTGTGCCTTCTCATCGTTCTCGCCTGCATTGGCCTTGGGTGGAACCGGATCTCGAAGAAGTCGAAGATGGATTTCGCGGCTGCCAACACCGGCCTCTCCGGGCTATCCCTTTATACCCGAACTTTGGAGGATCTGGGGCTGACGACGCGCTATGCCAATGTCCCCGTTCAATCGCTTCAGGGGGATGCCCTGCGGACGCTGGCCTTATCCAGCAGCAACGCCGGATCCGAAGTCGTCGGCCGTTCCATTCCGGAGAAGATGGGGAAAGGTTCCCATGTCCTCATTCTTTACCCCGGTGATGCCTATGCATTCGGGGATTACACGGAAGCCGGCTACTCCATGGCGTCCACTCTCACCTTCACCAGCGCGGATGACGTCACCTATGAGATAGCCGAGTGGGCATCCAAAGATGGTTCCGTCATCATGACCGCAAGCCTCGATCCGCTCATCAACCTAATGATCGCCGATGATCCATCCTATGCCTATCTTCTGTTCACGAAGACATTCCCGTATGCCGAGGGAAAAGGGATTCTTCATGATGAATACTATCTTCTTTGGACGCCCGATGGTTCCTCCTTGTGGATGGATATGCCCATGTGGCTGAAGATGCTCGTCTGCCAGCTTCTGCTTGTCGTGGCTGTCTTTTTCCAGTATCGCGGGAAACGATTCGGAAAGGCGAAAAAATACCTGGAGGAGGAAGAGCCCGCAGAGGATCAATATCCACGCGCGGTCGGCGACCTCTACCATCGTGCGGGGCATTGGGAGTTGGCGCTGGAAAGCCATTGGCATGCTTTTTTGTTGAAGCTGGGCAAGCATATGCCGTCCGGAAAGAGGGCAACCTCCGACAACCTGCTTGCATGCTGGGAGAAGGAAGGCTACGCCGGGATTCATTTGGCCAGGCGCGTGGCGACGCTGAACGGAAAGCTGAGGGAACCTGTCGGGCCGGCAAAGGGGAAAGCACGCATGCAGAAGGAGATCATTCTGATGCTGCAGGAACTGGAAGAAATCATGACGAAGAGAGGGAACCGCCGTGGAGCATGAAGAAATCCAATCCATCATCCATCAACTGAAGGGTGAAGTCGCCAAGGTCATCATCGAACAGGAGGAAGTGGCGGATTATTGCATTGCTGCCATGCTCAGCGGCGGCCATCTGCTGATCGAGGGCGTGCCGGGGTTGGCGAAGACCCTCTTCGCAAGGACTTTCGCGAAGACGATGAGCCTGTCCTGCAACCGCATCCAGTTCACGCCCGACCTGATGCCTTCCGATATTATCGGTACCAGGATGTTCAACATGCAGGAACGGATTTTCGAATTGAAAAAAGGGCCTGTATTCGCCAACCTGATCCTGGCCGATGAGATCAACCGGACACCGCCGAAGACGCAGTCCGCCCTGCTGGAAGCCATGCAGGACGAATCCGTCTCCATTGACGGAGAAACGATGGCCATTCCGATGCCGTTCATGGTGATGGCCACGCAGAACCCCATCGAATACGAGGGCACGTATTCCCTGCCGGAAGCCCTGGTTGACCGTTTCCTGTTCAAGGTATCCATGGATTATCCGTCCGCAGGCGGCGAAACGGAAGTGCTCAAACGCCTCCATGGACTGCATGCCGCGAAGATGACACCGGAAAACTGCGAGGTGATTCCGGTCTGCACGGGTGAACAGGTGTTGGAAATGCGAAAGGCCGTCAGTCTGGTCAAGGTGGAGGATGCATTGATCCGATACATGGTGGAAATTGTCAGGGCAACGCGGGAAAGCCAGCTCGTGGAGAACGGCAGCAGTCCGCGCGGCTGCATCGCGCTGTTGACAGCCTCCAAGGCCTGGGCGGTGATGGCGGGGCGGGACTATGTGCTGCCGGAAGACGTCAAGCAGGTCGCCCTTCCCTCGCTTCGCCACCGGTTGATCCTGAAACCGGAAGTGGTGCTGGACGGCGTAAAGGCGGACGACGTTCTCGCCGGAATCCTGGATCAGGCGAAGGTGCCTCGTTGAGGCGTGAGTGACTTTGCGCACCCGGATCAGGGGGTTGATGCCCTGTTGAGGAGGTCATGACTTGCAGCTGTCGAGGCGAACCGTTTATGCATCCATACTGATCCTTCTGCTCGTTGCGGCGGCGGCACCCTTTGGGATGGCGCCATTGGCTTTCGTGCTCCTGAACATGCTGCTGGCCGGCGTCATCCTGCTGGATCGCCTCAAATCCGGACCTGATTTCGAAATCCGCCGAACAGGCGATGGGCGGTTGTCCCTGTTCGCGGAAGAAGAGATGACCTTTGAAGTCTACAACCGATCCGCATGCCCGCTGCGGATCGATCTAGGGGACGAAGTGCCGGACTATCATTTTGAAGTGCGTGCACCGGCAACCGGCGCCGTCATCCCGCCGCATGGGAAAGCCGTCCTGAAGTACGGGCTCGTACCGAAAAAGCGTGGCATCTATGATTTTCCGGCCGTGCATGCCCGGGTTTCAACACGGCTCGGCTTATCCCATTATCACCTCCGGCGGGAGCTTCCGGGCCGGTTCAAGGTATATCCGAACCTGAAGGATCTGCACAGATACCGGCTGATGGTCTTCGGCGGTTATCTGTCCGCATCGGGGAAACGTATCTGGAACCAGCGCGGCTCGGGAATGGAGTTCGAAAGCCTGCGGCATTATGTGAGCGGCGACTCCTACCGCAAGATCAACTGGAATGCAACGGCTCGCACCAATGTTCCGATCGTGAACCAATACGAGGTGGAACGGAACCAGGACATCATCGCCGTGATCGATGCCGGCCGGCCGATGAGCTATGAGGTGCGTGGATGCAGAAAGCTGGATCTGGCGGTCAACACCGCGCTGATCCTCAGCGACATCGCAAACCTGACGGGGGACAGGAGCGGTCTGTTGGTGTTCAACACGGAAATCGGAACCTGGATCGCCCCCGGGAAAGGTTCCGCACACCGGCTGAAGATGATGGAAGGTCTCTTCGATGTTGACTACACACGGGATACATCGAACTGGAAACTGCTGTTCGGACATGTCGGGCGTCATGTGAAAAAGCGGAGCATCCTGGTCCTCTTCACGGAGTTCGAGACGGCCGATGAGGCGGATGATCTGCTGCAATGCCTGCCGTTTCTTGGCAGCCGGCATCTGGTGATGATTTTCATGATGGTGGCGGAGAAGGTGGAGACACTGGCGCAGGCCGTGCCGAAGGATGATGCGGGCATCTTCCTGAGAACGGCCGCCCTGGAGATGCTGGAGGAGCGCCATGCCATTCTCTCCCGTATCCGAAAGACAGGTGTCATGTGCCATGAATGCCTGCCGGAGGATCTCGGGACCGACACCATCAACCGCTACATCGCCTTGAAACGGCAAAATCTGGCCATGTGAGGGGGGAGGAAATGGACACAGTCAGAGTGCTGACACCGGACAACATCGAACTCGAGTATACGCTGGCTTCCGTGGGAATCCGGCTCCTGGCGTCCGTGGTCGACATGCTGGTTCAACTTGCCGCATACGCCCTGCTGTTGTTGGGTGCGTGGCTCATCTACGGAGCGGACCTGTTCACAGTCGAGCTGGATTCCTGGCTGCTTGCGATGGGACTTGCCGCTATCTTTCTCATCCAATACGGCTATTCCATCCTTTTCGATCTGCTCATGCGGGGACAAACACCGGGCAAGCGGCTGTTCTCCCTGCGTGTCATCCGTGCGAACGGTCAGGCCATCACCCCCGTCCACGCGGTGGTACGTGAATTCATGAAGATGACGATCGATCCGCTCGGGCCGGGGGTGGTCTTCATGCTGTTCAACCGGCAGCGGAAACGGCTCGGGGATCTGGCCGCCGCGACACTTGTCGTCGAGGAGGAACGGGCTTCCCTCTCCATGCCGGTCCTGCCGGAGGATGCTGCCTCGCTGGGCGGGAAACAGCGGTATCCGATGACGCGTGAGGAGTACGGCGTGCTTGAGTCCTGGCTGGCCCGCAGGCACAATCTGTCCAACCGGGATTCCCTTGAGGCGCGGATTGCAGGGTATTATCGGAAGAAATACGGGTTTGAGGAGCGGACGGATGCACGCCACTTCCTTGAGGAGCTGTATGCGCTGGCCGCAGTACAACCATCAAGCCCTGGGGCCGTGCAGTCGTCAGTCCGGACGGCAGGCCAGACGGCTGACCAGACATCCGGCAACAATTCCGGCCAGTCCGGAAGTCACACGATGCGCCAGGAAACAATCGGACACAAAGCGGAGGGAGGGGCGCATGCAGACTGAACGCGCCTTCATGGAAAGGCACAAGGTCGAGTGGGACACCCTGGATGCCTATGTGCGGACCCTTTTGCGAAGAGGCGCTCCGGCGCTTTCCCCGCGGGACCTGAAGCATTTTCTGCTCCTCGTCCGTCAGACCAGCCATCACCTGGCCTATGCCCGGACCCATTTCCCCGGCAGCGAACTGGCCGCTTACCTCAACAGTCTCTCGGGTAGAGCCCACAATCAGCTCTATGTGGTTCGCAAATTCGATCTCCGGTCGGTGGGAACCTATCTGGTCAGGCGGTTTCCATCACTGCTTCGCGAATACCGCCGGTATGTGCTTGCCGCTTTTGTTGTCTTTCTGTTTGGGGCAATCCTGAGCTTTGTCATGGTTCGATTGGACAACGGTGCGGCGCGGTACTTCCTGCCCGCAGACATGGCAAGCCGTACGGACTGGTCGAACCGGGAAGCGACGGTGGACCGGAACAGCTTCCCCATCCTCTCGAGCTATATCACCATCAACAACATCCGGGTTTCCATCCTCGCGTTCACCGCGGGGATCACGGCCGGAACCGGCACGTTCTGGATTCTGCTGGCCAATGGCACGATGCTGGGCGGTTTGACTGCGCTGGTGCTCGATCACGGGGAAGCAGCCGTACACTACTGGTCGCTGATTCTGCCGCACGGAGTCCTGGAGTTGACGGCCATCTTCATCTCCGGCGGCGCGGGCCTGTCCCTGGGCAAGGCGCTCCTGATTCCAGGGGAGTATACCCGGGGGAACGCCCTGGCACGCAGCGCTACGAAGGCTGCCTCCCTCATACCCGGCATTGCGCTGCTGCTGGTCCTTGCCGGCGCCATCGAGGGATTCTTCACGCCGCTTCCCATCCATGCCAATGCCAAACTGTGGTTCGCGCTTCTGACACTTGTGCTGCTGGTCGCGTATTTTTCCCTTCCCTACTGGAAACGGGGTGGCAGCGTCCCCTGACACATGCAGATTCAGGGCCCGCCCCTTGCATTGAACCGAGATATCGGGTAGAATATCGCTGGTATTTTGTGATCAATATATCAATATACATCTACGACAGGAGGCATCAGACATGGCAGTGAAAATGGGTATCAACGGTTTTGGTCGCATCGGCCGTCTCGTGTTCCGCGCGGCGCTGGTCAACCCCAACGTGAAGGTTGTCGGCATCAACGATCCCTTCATCGATCTGGAGTATATGGTCTACATGCTCCGTTATGACTCCGTGCACGGCCAGTTCGCCGGCGACATCTCCACCAAGGACGGCAAGCTCGTCGTCAACGGCAACGAGATCACCGTGTTCGCCTGCAAGGATCCCGGCGAAATCGCCTGGGCCAGCTGCGGCGCCGATTACGTCGTCGAATCCACAGGCGTGTTCACCACGACCGAGAAGGCTTCCGCCCACCTCAAGGGCGGCGCGAAGAAGGTCATCATCTCCGCTCCGTCCGCCGATGCCCCGATGTTCGTCATGGGCGTCAACCAGGACAAGTACACCAAGGACATGACCGTCGTGTCCAACGCGTCCTGCACCACCAACTGCCTCGCACCCCTCGCCAAGGTCATCAACGACAACTTCGGCATCGTCGAAGGCCTCATGACCACCGTGCACGCCACCACCGGCACCCAGAAGACTGTCGACGCTCCGTCCAACAAGGACTGGAGAGGCGGCCGCGCAGTGCTGAACAACATCATCCCGTCCTCCACCGGCGCTGCAAAGGCCGTTGGCAAGGTCATCCCGTCCCTGAACGGCAAGCTCACCGGCATGGCGTTCCGCGTGCCCACCCTCGACGTTTCCGTGGTCGACCTGACGGTCCGCCTTGAGAAGCCCGCCACCTACGAAGCCATCAAGGCCGCCATGAAGGCCGCTTCCGAGAGCGAGCAGTTCAAGGGCATCATCGGCTACACCGAGGATGAGGTCGTTTCCACCGACCTGACCCACGATCCCCGCACCTCCATCTTCGACGCCAAGGCCGGCATCGCGCTCAACGACAACTTCGTGAAGCTCGTTTCCTGGTATGACAACGAATGGGGCTACTCCAACAAGGTCGTCGACCTCATCTGCCACATGGCGAAGGTGGACGCATAATTTGCCAATTTCCGCACCGACCGGAGGGCCGTCTCCCCGTGAGACGGCCCTCCGTTTTTACGCGTTGCGGGCGGCATGATTGACAAAAAAATATCGGACGGCCACAAGCTCCCTTGAAAAAATAGGTTCATACAGTATACAATAAATACGCTTCGGCACCGGCAGAGCCTGCCGGTCCGCCCGCCCCGCATCCAAGGGGCCAAAAACAAGAAAGGATGTCGCATCCATGAGCATGAAGAACAAGATGGCCATTTCCGACATTTATTTTGCCGGTCGCCGCGTGAT
>JAEXRM010000083.1 GCA_023440865.1 Bacillota bacterium | reverse complement strand
GGTCGGAGCTTCGGTGGTCGGAGCTTAGGTCGTCGGCGGCACATAGGTCACGGTGGCACTTGCCGACATCGTCACCGGGTAGGACTTTGTCGCAGACCCGACCAGCGCCTGGGTCTCCGGCTTGTTGTTGCTCTTGAGCTTCGGAACGAACTTCAGCATTTCGGTGAAGTTCTGGGTGCCGTCGACCGTGACCGAGAAGGAAAGGTCGGTGTTGAAATCGGCCTTGGCAACGGTGGCGGTGAAGGTCTTCGTAGTGGTGCCGGTGACGGCGCTCTGTGTGTAGGGCTTGTTGGAAACGATCGTGGGTGTCATGACCGTGCTGCCGTCGCTGGCGAGTGCACTGTAGCTGACTGTGAAGACTGCGCTGCCGTCAGCCTGGGCTTGACCGGAAACGGAGACGGACGCAGTCGCCTGGGTGAAGGAGGAGGGCATGCCAGAAAGGGAGAGCAGGTACTTGCAGATGAGGTCTTCGTTGTCAGTGAACCAGCCATAATCGGGTGTCGTTCCATTCGTGTAATTCCAGATGGCCCACTGCGTACCGGTGATGGCCTCTTCTTTCGAAATCTGGCCCTGGATGTTGCCCAGATTGTTGGGTGTCCATGCATTGACACGGGTCTTCAGCACACCCAGATCAATGGCGGGGTAGCTTCCGTTCAGGATGGCGCGAACCTTGTTGCTGTTGACATCATTCCCGATACTGCCGAGCGTGTAAACCTTGCTGTAGTCGATGCTTGTGTCATCGTCGGCACAATAGGCGTTGATTTGAGCTCCGACAAGATTCTGGCCATTCAGTTCCTTGACATGGAACAGCGCGGTGCTGCTGTTCCAGAGGCCATCTTCCTTGCCGTACGCCTTGTACTCCTTCTCTGCCGCATTGACCATGGAGAACATGGCAACCAGCATGGCAAGGGTCGTGATAATTGCGACCAGCTTTCTCTTGTTCATGGTAAACCTCCCTCAAATTGTGGTATGGATCCATATGTTGCTGTGGGCATGAATCTCATTTGTAAAGACAAAAAAGCTGCCATTTTGTTGCTCAAAATGGCAGCCGAACCATCATGCCCTTGCGGGGTTAGACTTCATGCTTTGCGTGCCGCTCTTTCGATGCGGGTCGCCTTTTTCAATTCGAGAGATGCTTGACGTAACGGGCTTTCTGTCTGCCATGATTATATGTGAAGTCGATGATAAAAGTCAATAACAGAGAATGTGCGGATAATGTCGTTTGTGTATCCGAGGATACAGAATGAAAATCCTTGCAGAAAAAACAATGAAAATTGTGTTGCATGATCATTGCTACGAACCGTGAAGCTTGAGATGAAAGCCCAGGAAGATCAGGCATCCGCCGGCATGCAACAGCCATGCGGCCGGCATGCCGGCGGTATGCGGCAGCTGCGCGTCCGATCCGCTCAATGTGAGAGGCATGAGGGATGCGTCATAGGGAATTGGTTCATCCTCCATCACGATGATGTCACCAATCTGCAGCTCCGCGTCCGGAACATCAGGCATGGCATCCGATGCTTCCTCCGACAGGGGGACTTCCGGATCCGCGTCCAGAACATCAGGCATGGCATCCGATGCTTCCTCCGACATGGGGACTTCCGGCTCCGTGCCCAAATCCTGCGCATAGGCGACGGACCGGCACACCATGATCATCACCAAGAACAGGATGACGGTCAGAATGCACAATCGATATCGACCGGGCATGGAATGGCGATATTGTACTTTGCATGATATGAAGTGCATGACCAATTCCTCCGGCACACCCATCTTATCCGTCAAGCGGGTTCCGGTCAATCGTCAACATGAACCCGCCGCGCAACGCGGATGCCGCCGGGCATGGGTCCAATACCCAGCTGCACGTCATCCTTTGCCGGATTCACATGGAGAAAGCCTGCAGTTCAATCATCGTTGGCACCATATGCAGCATGCCTAGACCTCGAAGGCCCCCACCTTGCGCGGCTCCTCCCCGTCGTCGGCCAGCACCCGCCGTTCCTTCCACTTGCCGCTCCGCACGCGCAGCGCGAACAGGATGCCGCGCACCACCCAATCGGTGAACATGCCCATCCAGATGCCTGCCACGCCAAAACCCAGCGGGATGGCATACAGCCAGCCCGTGCCGATGCGGAAGGTCCACATGCCGATGACGGCCGTGATGAGCGTGTACTTTGCGTCTCCCGCTCCCTTGAGCGCCGCGGGCAGCAGGAAGGACGCGCTCCAGGCGAGGGGCGTGGCGACCAGCGCCATGCGGAACAGGGTCGAGGACATGCGGATGACCTCGGGGTCCTGCGAATAGAGTGTCGCCATCAACGGCGCGACCGGGAAGAAAATCGCCAGGATCACCGCCTGCACGATGTTCGACACCCAGAACAGGTACCACATCAGGAAGTTGGCTTCCTTTGTGTCCTTGCGCCCCATCGCCTGTCCGACCATCGTTGTGGCCACGATGCCGAGCGCGTTCCCGGGAATGAGTGTCAGCGAGTTCATCGACCCGCCGATGTAGTTCGACGCGATGGCGGCGGTGCCCATGCCCACGATGAACACCTGCGTGATGAGCTTGCCGGAGTTGAACATCAGCGATTCGAGCGAGGAAGGAATGCCGACGCCGAAGATCGACCGCTGCAACCCCCAGTTGAAGCGGAACCGGTGGATCTTGCCAAGCCGGATCTGCTTGGTGCCGCGGAACAGCACGAACAGCACCGCGACCGCTCCCAGTCCGCGCGCGATGGAAACCGCAATGGCAGCGCCCTTGACGCCCATGCCGTTGATATGGAACGCGTAGGGCGATGCCGCCAGCGCTTCTCCCTGCGGTCCGATGCCGTAGATCATGACGTAGCTCAGCACCAGGTTGATGACATTGATGGCGACATTGATTTTCATCGGGGTGCGCGTATCCCCCGCTCCCCGCAGTACGCCGTAGGCAATGGTCGACAGGCTGATGAGCGGGTACGTGAGCACCGTGATGTCGAAGTAGAGATAAGCGTTGGAAAGCACCTGCGGTTCGGCCGACGCATAGACGGCCCCGATAAGCGGATGCTTCACGAAGATGAGCGCGACCATCACCGCAATCGACAGCAGCAGGCCTGAAAACAGCGACTGCTGCACGGCGTCGTTGGCTTCCCGCGTGCGGCTCTGGCCCGTCAGCTGCGCGACGACCACCGTGCCGCCGACCGCGAGGGCCGAAAAGAAGGCGATGAAGATGTTGTGGATCGAGTCCACCATGCCGATGGCGGATACCGCCTCCTCGCCGATGCGACTGGCCATGATGGTGTTGACGATGCCCAGCGACATCAGGAAGGTCTGCTCGAGCATGACAGGAAGCGTCAGGTGCAAAACGTCCTTGCGAAGCCAGGTGCGGGGAACTCTGAGCGTTTGCATGTCGATCTCCTGGTGGCGTGGGGTGGGGCAGGCACGAGGCGTCAGGCACCGGGTGCCAGGCAGTGCAGCACGAATGGGGTCAGGCACTGTAAGAAGGCATGAATCGTGCCAGGCGATGCCGCACATGCCTGCAATGCCTTCGTTACGCATGTTCTACATTACGCCCCTCCCGGACAATCGACAATGGCGGATTCACGCTCAAGACCGGGACGATTCTATCCAAGCGGATGCAAACCCTGCTGTTTGGCGGCTGCTCGCTGTCACCCGCCTCGTGCTGGCCGCAACTGCTCGCTGTCACCCGCCTCGTGCTGGCCGCGGCTGCTCGCTGTCACCCGCCTCGTGCGTATTGCGCCAGATAGCACCGGATTCCCGCCACGATGCCATCCGCCAACGCCTGCCGGTATGACGCATCCTGCAGCATACGATCCTCTTTCTCGTTCGTCATGAATCCGAGCTCGATGAGCACAACCGGCACCTTTGACCAGTTGAAGCCGGTCAGATCGGTGCGCGTCACGACACGCCGCCCTTTAGCGCCGGTTGCATCCAGCAGTGATTCGTAGATGCAGTTGCCGGCAGAGAGGCTGAGGGAGGCAATATTACTTCCCACATGCATTTCACCGGGAACCAGCACGGAAATGCCGTGCACATCCGGGTTTTCAGATCCATCGGCGTGGATGCGGACAACCAGGTCCGCTCCCGCATTGTTCCCGATCTCCGCCCGGTCGATGTTGCCCAGGTCGACGTCGTTGGTTTCGCGGGTCATGACCACATTCGCGCCATGCGCCTTCAGATCCGCCTGCAGCAGCAATGCGACATCGAGATTGAGCTGGTATTCCGGAATACCCGTGAAACGTCCATAGGTTCCAGACGAAGTCTGCGCCTTCAGGGTTGTCGAGCCAGGTGCGATCGGCTCCAGATCGCTGTTCCCGACAATCTGGTGACCCGCGTCGATGCAGAGGGTGAAACCGTCGAGTGATGCAGGAGAAGCGGGTAGTGATGCGGGTGTGACGGGCGTGACGGGTGTGACTGCCGCGACAGGTGAGGCTGACGTGACGGGTGCAGCTGGTGCAGCCGGTGTGGCTGGTGCAGCCGGTGTGGCTGGTGCGGCGGGCATGGCTGGCGTGACGGGCGTGACTGCCGCGACAGGCGAGGCTGGCGTGACGGGTGAAGCTGGTGCAGCCGGTGTGGCTGGTGCGGCGGGCGTGGCTGGCGTGCCAGGTGTGACTGCCGCGACAGGCGATGCTGGTGCGACGGGTGAAGCTGGTGCAGCGGGCGTGACAGATTGGGGCTGTCTGTTGAGTGGACTCGATGCTTGTTCTTCCACAGAAGGATCCCCCGCTCCCTTGCCGATGCCGCAGGATAACAATAGCACGATTCCCACAAACAGCACTGACAACCGCAGCAGCAGACGTATCAGCAACGGCGGCATCCCCGATGATGGCATATGCGGCGTTGTGCCGGACATACGCACGCCCCTGTGCGGCAGCATGCTGCTCACTTGCGCTCCGACAGCGCGATCTCGTTCTTGAGCGATTCCTTGATCAGATCAATGAGCGGCTGGTTCTTCGAATACAGGCAGACGTCATGCTCGGATCCGGTCAAGGCCCCTGTCATCACCTCGGCCGAGTCCGCGATCAGGCGAATCTGACCCTGCTTGCGCCCGAACGGGTGCAGCGTGGCGCCATGAACCTCAACCCCTTCGGATGTCAGCAGCACGACCTTCAATCCCCTTTGAATGGCTGCATCCACCTCTTCTCGGATCCAAGGAAGATCCTGGCCGTTCATGGCCAGATAGATGCGTTGTGTCGCGTGGGCAATGACATACCGCATCTTGCCCAGAATGTTGACATGGCCGGAGATGGTGAAGTATCCGCCCGGCGCTTCCGTGCGGGTCGGTGCTTCCGCGAGGATGAGCCGATGGATGTCCTTCATCTCCCGTTCCTTGATGGCGCAATATTCCTCGGGGAGCACGGCGGTGAACCGCTGCGGATTTCCCTCGATGATCCGTGCGCCACCCTTGTCGGCCAGTGCGGAAAGCGCCTGGTACACATTGGCTCGCGGAATGCCGGTGATCTTCGCAAGCTCATAGCCGGTGACCTCGCCCTCGCGGCACAAGGCCAGATACAGCTCGGATTCATGGCGGGTCAGGCCTGTTTTCATCAATGCGTCAACGATGCCCATCGTGCTCCCTCATGCGCTTGTGTTTGCATGTTGTGTTTGTTGATTGCGATTGCTTTTTGTTGTTGGTCATGATGGTTGGTCCATATGCCTGCCTTTGGTACTTACCCTGGCATTTTGCCACCCATACATGTTGTTGCAAACACAAATACGCCTGCTCCCAGTCTACCCCATCGTGGGGGAAACAGGCAACTGATGTGCAGGAATCATGCGTTTTCGATGAAAACACAAGATCCCGAGTGATGATGCGAGTGATGATGGAAGAGACCAAATCCGCAAGCCGTCATCGCAAGAAACCTTCAAACAAGGCTTTCCACCTTGAACAGCGGCACATTTGATGGAAACGCTTGGTCTTCGGCAAGTCACACCATCACCTTGCATGAACGATTTTCAGGACACAGCAGCATGCGTTCCTCGGATGAGAGGATCACAATTGCTCTGATAAAGCAGGTGTTTCATCAAATCGTCGTTCCATCTTTCTCCTTCGTTTTGCCATGCTGTAGGATACATCAGTGTGTCCCCAATCCCGTCAGGTCGTCTGTCGCTCTTCGACCAGCGTAGTAGAGCACCGCATCCCCTTCGACGAGCGGCATGCTTCCCTGCGCCGGGTTGTATCCCTCGAGCAACCAGCCGTTGCCCTCATCGAGCTGCATGCCTGTCAGGTTTGCCGCGCGCAGGTCATCGTTCCATTCGGCCGCACTGGCATCGCGCCCCGCATACAGCAGGACGGGATGCGCATAATCGCCATTTCGGCATAGCTCGATCGAACGGAAGTTCACCGCAAGATATCCCTCTTTCAGGAACACGGGATTCGCCGCCGTGATCCTCGGAATCTTCGACAGATCAGTTCCCGCAGGCACGATCAGCGTGTCTGCGGGAAGCCGCCATTCACCGTACCATTTCTGCATCGATGCGAATGCGAGTGTCGGATCGACCTCCTCCGGAAGCTGAAAGCCTGTTCCGGTTGCAGGTCCGCGGAACGTGCGCGTCGCACTGCCCAGGAGGATCCGCCACGGCCGGAACATGTCCACACCGGCCTGGGCTTGCCTGAGGAACCTTGTCCCCTCATTGTTCAGGAATACCGCATTGCCGGATACGGCCGGATCGGCGGCAGAGGACAGCAGCGCCAGCGCGGTTCCCGTATTGGTGAACTCCCCGGCGGACAGGCTGCGATACCCCAGGTCGATGCCCGCCTTGGACACCAGTGTGTCATCCGCGCTCCCAATACGGATCAGCGGTTTTCCGGGCAGGCTGTAGTACAAATCCACATCGCGCCGGACACCGGATGCGTCGACATGCTGGAATCTCGGATGCAGGCGGATCACGTCATCCGGCTTGAAGTAGTCGCCGATCGTCTTGATCTCGAACTTCACGCCATACCCCAGCTTCACCGCGCGGTCCGCCATGCCGGCTGCCGCGTTCTTGCCGGGCATGACCGGCAGCGTGAACAGCCGTGCCGGATCCGTTTCTCCGTTGATGTTGCGGGAACCGACATCAAATACGCGCCCTGTGCCGGAGGTTCCACCTTTCTGTGTACGAAAGAACGTTTCCCACATCGGGTCCTCAATATCCGTGATGCGGAAGTCGTACATGCGACCCACCACCTGAACCGGTATGCGGACGGTCGCCGCGTGATCGTCTATCGCAAGATTGGCCGAGGATGTGGTCTGCATGCGTCCGGTCAAAGCGGGGAGCTGTTGTGGGTATGACAACTGCGTGTTTGGCGCGGACGCTTTTCCCCCGTCCAGTGACGCGCGCGTCTCAGTCATGACCGCCGTCTCATCAGACGACCGTTCACCATCAAATGCATCATTCACCGCGCGGGAACGCACCTCGATCAGGTGCTCTCCCGGCTGAACCCAGGATGGCGTGCGCAGTTCGATGGATTCCGCGCTCACTGGAATCCCCAGCGCGGACAATGGATGCCAGGTTCCGGCCTTTACAAATCTTCCGGTATACAGCGCACCCAGGTATGCATCGAACGAGAGCCGGATTTCCCGCTCTCCGACATACGATGCATAGTCACGCGTTCCAAAGCCGGTGATCGGCAGATGGGTTCCCGTGTTGGAGAGACGCAATGCAAATGGTCTGCCAAGTACAACCGCGCCCGATGTGCGCTGCTGCGCGCCGCCGGACGCAGCGGCAGTTGTGCTGCCGGAGGCGGAAGCGCCCACATTGCCGGTTGTCTGCGATGCAACGCTTGCGCTCTGGTCATGCACATCGTCGGACACCAAGCCTGCGACAAGGGCAACCGGCGTGTGCACACGCACCGCATTGATCGTGCCAATGGGTTGTTCCACACGAGTATCCGTTCCGCCGTTGACAATATGGCTTGCGAGCCGTTCATACCGGATGGTTCCTTCGGACTGAACAGTACCATTCATTACATCGGACGGGATTTTCAGGTGCTGGGCGAAGAGAGCATCCAGAGGCATGGTTCCCGGCGTCATGGAGATCGGCGTTTCTCCATTGCTTGGCGTGGCCGCATCCGAAAGGATGGTCACGCCGTCGACTCGCAACCGGTCGTTGCGGACTGTCAGCACCGGAACCGCTGATTCAGCGGCTCTGCGAATCGCATCGGAATCATGCGAGGAGGTGCTAGTGGAACGGTTCGTGTCTCCCGTCTGCACATGATGCGTCAACAGATCGTCCACCGCATGGACCATGTCCACTGCGGGCGCATGGTAAGCGGAAGAGGGCGTCAGCAGCAACTTCCCGCCAGGCAGCACCGCGGATCGGATTTCTGCGGAAGCCAGCGCGAAGACCTCCAGTTGGCTGATCTCCCAGAAGGAGTAGGAGCGTGAAACCGAAACCGTCGAGGTGGAGTAAGTCGTTGGCTGCGGCGTCGGCGGTGCGGTGGGTGCTGGAGGGGACGCGGTGGGGTCTGCAGGGGACGCGGTGGGGTCTGGAAGAACGGGAGTCGGTGCAGACGTTGCCTGTGGTGGATCCGGATGCCGCACGGCGACAGAATAGGCAATGGTTCCGCTGACCTGCCTAAACGCCTGCCTGATGAGGTAATGCCTCCCCGACACGCTTGCATACAGAGTATCTGTCACCGGTATGCCCTTGGACACGTCAAAACGTTCCTTGCCTCGGTCATCCGCGGCGAGGATTCCGGTTGCCTGGGCATCCAACGTGGAACCTGCCAGGGATGATCCACCCGTGGCGTTGACCGGGGCGATCTCCCCTATCGTGATCGTGGTCGATTTCGTATCCGTGTCCGGCTGCCCCATCTGACGCACACGCTCGCTAGAAACCGATGCCTGCACATGAAGAACGGTATTGGGCGCCACGTTTGGCACCGTGATCCGGTATGTGGATTGAGGGGATGAGGCGCCCGCGGCTCCAACGGGAATCACCCCTGCCCGGCCCCAGTATTGGCGCGATGAAATGGCCGACTTGTCCTGCTCATGGTAGACAATCGCATAGCTGTCACCAGTATCGATCGTCACGACCACATCCTGCGTCTTGCCGCGTTCAATGGCCGTCACGTTGGCGGTGGCACGCATGACGCACTCGACCCGAGGCAGCGCCGGAATCTGAATGGTATTGTAGTTCTCACGGCCATTCTGGGAGTAGCGCAGATAGACCGCTCCATCTTCATACTGTGTTGGTTGGGACAGGATGTAGCTTTTTGTGACCCACTGACGGTTTGGCAGCAAGCGGCGTAACGAAAAGCCGGTCGATGTCTCGCCTTTCGTTGGGTGGTCGGAGTCGAAGAAAGGGGCGTTGAGGATGTAATTGTTCATGGGGGTGGAAAAGTTCTCTAAATATTGCCAACGCTCTTGTGGGATTACGACCTTATCTTGAACTGAATTGACATCTAGCCAATTAACATTGGAATAGTCAGACCGAAATTGAGTTCCCAAGTGACCAATGCTGGAAAACCACCGGTCATTTGTAATGGGGACATTCAAATAGTTGTAGCCCAGAATCTGATACTCTCCACGCTCAGAAGATTCATTCGTGCGTGTCATCCAACCATCTCGTTCAGGCATGAAGCGATTATTGGCAATTTGAGAAGGGTCACCGTAGGATAGAATATAGTAATTCGATAGTGCCACTTGATTCAAGCGATAGCTCTTTCCAGCGGTAAAAACAGAGAATCCCCGTTGATAGCTGTCACTAATTGCATAAAACGTGCTTGCATCAGCGTTGCATACCTGAGTCATACAAAGAAGGACTGCAAGTAGTAATGATAACCTTCGCATTACTCTTCAACCTCTGCAGTATAAAAAACAATCTTATTATCCGCGGTGGGGTAACTAGCAAAAACATGAGCAGGTATAACAGACATATCATCATTTAGTGAATATGAGAAATTGTTATAATACCAAAAAATGGCATCGTATTTATCAACCATGAATGACGCGAATTTTTCGCCATTCTCTTTGCCATATATAGTTGTACTTATTGATGATAATGCGCGTACATACTTGTCAATCGACCAATCACTATGCTTTTGTGAACCAGCTGGCTCATATTCTCTTGCATCTTGCTCCGTATATAGTGATTGTATCTCCCAGCGGTATTTTATATCTCCATTGTATGGTTCTTGATTGGTATTCTTGACTTGACTGTTAAAGAGAGATACTGCACCTATTCGTAAGCTAAAGCATAGGCGACTTCCATATCCCTCCCAGGGTGGCAACGAACTTAAGTCGAAATCTGCATAACCTCCCCAACCCGGAACATAACCCACCGAAGCGGTACACCCCAGTTTTTTCGCATAATAAGCCAGTTTCTTCGCAATCTCGTAGTACATCGAGTACTCCGGCTCCTGCAGCAGCACTGGTACCTTCTGTGGCTTTCCGGCCGCGATCTCCTCCTCAGTGATGTCCTTGAACTCATAGAACATGAGCTTTCCATTCGTCATGCCCTGCAACGGATTGGGATTGAGATACTTCTTCCAGTCCTCCGTCGCCATGAACTGCTGAAACTCGGCATCGGACCACATGTCCTCGCCTTCCACGGTTCCATACGGAAGCAACTTGATCCTTGCGGATGCGTCGATCACCCGCCGGATGACGGCAGTCGCCTGGGAGCGTGTCAGAATGCGCTCCGGATGAAACTTTCCATCCGTCAAGCCGGTGAGGATGCCCAAGTGGTACGCCTGACAAACCGGAACACGGATGTCCGCCGTGAACGAGGCATAGTCGGCCATCCTGCGCGGAATGTCCACCACATCATACCCCGGCTTCGCTTCCCCGGTGATGGCCGTCAACGCGGATAGAATGACGACCGCCATCTCTCCCCGTGTGATGCCGCGGCTGAATGTATCGAACTGCCCCTGTCGGATGATGCCCAGCGCCAGCGCCTTGTCGATGAAGGGCTGTGCCCAATGCCCGCCTGTCGCAGTCGGTCTGAATCCGGCTGCGACAATGGTGCATTTGATGAACTGCTCCACACTCAGGGGGCTTTCCGGGTAGTATCTCCCGTCCGTGCTGCCCTCAAGGATGCGGCGGGTATCGGATGTGATATAGTTCAGGTCTCCTGCATACCATGCATGTGCCGGTACGTCCGGAAACGCCTTTGTTGTGCCTGCATTCGACATCACGGCCGGGCCGTTTCCAAGCATCGTCATCACGATGAGCAACACCACGCACAACCGCACGCTTCTCCGCTTCATGCACATGAACAGCCATCCTCCTCGTACCTGATGGACGGAGCATCCAACAACATGATCCTTCCCGCGTCGGAAGGCTCCGGTTCTTCATCTGCGTCATGCCATGGAAGTTGCTATCAGTGGGCACACGATGCATGAAAGTAAGTGTTTTCCAAATGATATCAAATGATCTTATGTGAGTCAATCGCAAGCGTGCGCATCCTGCCGCAGGCCCGGATTTGTCCCATTGTGCATACGATCCCCTCACCGCAGGTCGCGATCCTGTCACCTTGTCATGTCCTGAGCAACCGGCTTTACGCCTCCCTCATCACCCCACGGCCATCTCCAACAGGTCCGCCGGCCCAAGGACATCCATCACACCGACAGCGCCCATCGCGCCCATCGCACCCCTTGCATCGAGATCATCCTCCATCTCTAGGAAGCTGTTGACGGTATCCAACACCATGTCGGAATAGCGGTCGAGTTTCACCTCGCCGATGCCCTTGACCCTGGCCAAGCCGGCAAGCGTATCCGGGCAGGCGATGGCAATGCGCCCGAGGGTCGCGTTGTTGAAGACAAGGTAGCCTGGAACCCGCTCGTTGCGGGCCTGCTCGTTTCGCCAGGTCTTCAGCATCTCGTAAAGCCGCACCTGCCGATCATCCATCTCCGGAATCGGATCGGGAACACCGCGATTCGTCTTCGCGTCAGAGCGCACACCGAAAGGCGCAGGCATATGTCCTGCAAACACAAGCGGCAGCGGACTGGCGGGTACCGGGATCACCGCGCCGCCCGAAGCCGCCTGTTTCATGCCGCCGAGCGGGCTTGCCGGCACCATGCCCGTTTTGCTCAAATCCGAGATGCAGATCTGCGTCATGCCGTACTGCAGCACATCGAGTGCCGTATACAGGGCACGGATGGTATCCGCATCATTGTAGGGGCTTGCCTCCGGCAGGCATTCTCCCGAAGACGGATCCACACCTTGCGCCAACGCGGCCAGTACCTGAATCGCACGATCACTGCCCATATGAAACCTCCTCCCCTCTCCGGGGTTCCCGTGTCACCGGAACCACGCCTTGACGGTTCCGGTTGGTGATGGAATCGAATCCTGCCGGTTCCATCGCCAACCCCATGATGACATGGAGCGAGGCGAAATCCAGTAGGCTGACAGCCTACCATAGCAAGAAAATCCCCGCACACTTGTGCCATGTGACCAAGCGACTGCGCTGCCAAACGCACACGTTGCTTTCAGCGAACATAAAAACAAGCAGGGACGCCGTTCGGATGCCGACGTCCCCGCTTGTCGCGGATCTCACACGATCATGTGTCTTTCCTGCTCAAACCCGGCAGTTCGGCATATCGCCCTCTCATGCCGGCGTTCAGGCCTGCTTCTTCCGCGTCTCCGCCACCAGTCCAGAACCTCGCTTCACCTCAATGTCTGGCCATCTGCGCGTGCAACGCGCTGTAGAAGCCGTTCTGCGCCATCAGGTCCTCGTGCTTGCCCCGCTCGCGGATCTCGCCGTCGCGCAGGTACAGGATCTCGTCCGCATCTCGGATCGTACTGAGCCGGTGGGCGATGACGAAGCTTGTCCGTCCCGCCATGAGCTTGCGCATGGCGCGCTGAATGTGCATCTCCGTCAGCGTGTCGACGTTGCTGGTCGCCTCGTCGAGCACCAGGATGGGCGGATCGGCCAGCACGGCGCGCGCGATGGTCAGCAGTTGCCGCTGCCCCTGGCTGATGCTGCCCGCATCCTCGCCCAGCACGGTGTCATACCCGGCGGGCAGCCTGCGGATGAACGCATCCGCCTCGGCCATGCGGGCGGCGGCCTCCACCTCCTCGTCGGTTGCGTCCAGCCGGCCGTACCGGATGTTCTCGCGCACTGTGTCGCTGAACAGCCGGCTGTCCTGCAGCACGATGCCCATCGAGGACCGGAGCCGTTCCTTGGGCATGGCCCGCAGATCCTGCCCGTCAACCAGGATGGTGCCGCCATCGATGTCATAGAAGCGGGAAAGCAGGTTCACCACGGTCGTCTTGCCGGATCCGGTGGGACCGACCAATGCGATGGTGTGCCCCGGTTCCGCCTTGAGGCTGATGTTCTTGAGCACCGGCACGTCCGGATCATAGCCGAAGCTGACGTCACGGAACTCGACCTCGCCGCGGATGCCGGATTCCCGTGCGGTCAGCGTCAGGGGGACTGCCACCTCGAAGCCCTTGGACAAGGCCGGCTTGCGGGTCTTCGGCGCATGCGCTACAACGCCGTTCGCCGCATCCGGTTGTGTGCCTGTCGCATCCGCCTTGCGACGGGCCCCTTCCTCCGTCTCGAACTCCGGCCTCTCGTCCAGCACCTCGAACACGCGCTCCGCGCCCGCAATCGCGGACTGGATCATGTTGTACAGGTTCGCGACTTCCGAGATGGGCCGCGAGAACTGGCGGGAGAACCCGGTGAACGTGGTCACGAGGCCGACCGTGATGAGGTTCCTCATGACCAGCAGGCCGCCGGCCACCGCCACGATCGCGAAGCCGAGGTTGTTGACCGCGTTCATGAACGGCCCGATGACGCCAGAATAGATCTGCGCCTTGATGCCGGCCGTGTTCAGCCGCCGGTTCACCGCGCGGAAATGCGCCTGCGTCTCCGCCTCCATGCCGTAGGCCTTGATGACCTTCAAGCCGGACAGGGACTCCTCGACATATCCGTTGAGCTCGCCGAGTTCCCGCTGCTGGTCCTTGAAATACTGGCGCGTATGCCTGGTAACGAATTTCGTCACCAGGATGCCGAGTGGCACCGTCAGAACGGTCACCAGCGTGAGAACGGGGCTGTAGACCAGCATCACCACCAGGGTTCCGACGATCATCGCCCCGCTGGAAATGAGTTGGGTCGCATTCTGCGTCAGCACGTTGTTGAGGTTCTCGACATCGTTCGTCAGGCGGCTCATCAGCTCGCCGTGCGGCCTGCTGTCGAAGTACCTTAGCGGCAGCTGCTGGATGCGGGCGAACAGGTCGGACCGCAGCGAACGGACGGCGTTCTGTGAAACGCGCACCATCAGCCACATCTGGCCCCATGTCGCCACGGCGCCCACGACATATGTCGCGCCGAGCAGCAGCACCTGCGTCCACAGGGCTGTGAAGTCGACACCCGTCAGGCCGCTGCCATCGAGCAGCGGTGTCGCCATCGCATCGATCGCCTTGCCCATGAGGACGGGACCGGCAATCTGCACGCCGGACCCAAGCAGTACCAGCAGCGTGACGATGATCAGACGCAGCGTGTCCTTGCGCAGGTATTCCCAGACTCGCCGGATCGTTCCCTTGATGTTCTTTGCCTTGACCTTGGCGCCGAGGAACATGCCCGGAGGACCTCCGCCGGGGCGCGGTCCAAAGCCTGGACCACCGCCTGGACGCGGACCAAAACCGGGGCCCCCGGATCCGCCGGCACCGGCACCTGCCGCGCCTTCCATTCCGATCCTGCGGTTCTCAGACATGTGCCGTCACCTCCTCCAGCATGTCCAGATCGGCCTCGCCGACCTGAGACCGGTACAGTTCCTGGTACACCTCGTTCTCCGCCAGCAGCTCCTCATGCGTCCCAATGCCGGAAACACGCCCCTTGTCGAGCACCACGATGCGGTCGGCGCTCATCGCCGACTGGATGCGTTGCGCGATCAGGAGCACCGTCGTGTCGGCCAGGTACGAGGACAGCGCCTGCCGGAACCGTGCTTCCGTGCCCAGGTCGACCGCACTCGTGCTGTCGTCCATGATCAGGATCGACGGATTCCGCAGCAGGGCCCGCGCGATCGAAATGCGCTGCTTCTGGCCGCCGGAGAGATTCACGCCGCGCTGGCCGATCATGGTGCCGTATCCATCCGGAAAACCGGTGATGAAATCATGCGCCTGCGCCGTCCTTGCGGCCATCTCCACCTGCTCGTCCGTGGCGGTGCGGTCACCCCAGCGGATGTTGTCGCTGATCGTACCCGAAAACAGAATCGACTCCTGCAGCACGAATCCGATCGATCCGCGCAATGCCGCCAACGGGAACGTGCGTGCATCGCGCCCGTGAATCCGCACCACGCCCTCCGTCGCGTCGTAGAACCGCGGCACGAGGTTGACCAGCGTGGATTTGCCGACGCCCGTCGCACCAAGGATGGCGACCGTCATGCCGGGTTCCACCGTGAAATGGATATCATCGAGCACCCGGTCGCCTTGCGCGCCCGCATACCGGAAAGACACATGATCGAACTCGACCCGGCCGGGAACCGGCATGAGTCCGGCATCGGTCTCCGCAGCCTTGTTCACTTCCGCCTGCCCGTCCCGTATGTCCGGTTCCTCCCCGAGGACCTCGCGAACGCGGTCGGCGGAGACCTTGGCGCGTGAGAAGCTCATGAACAGCATCGCGGACATGGCCAGCGAGAACAGGATCTGGGTGACGTAGTTCAACAGCGCCATCACCTCGCCGACGCGCACGGAGCCGTATTGCACATGCAAACCGCCAAACCAGATGGCCAGCAGCACACCGACATTCATGATCAGGGACATCAGCGGCATGCTGGTGCCCACGACGCGTGTGGCGCGGATCGTCATGTCCGACAGGTTCCGGTTGGCCTTGCCGAAACGGGCCTGCTCATGCCCGGCCCGCACGAACGCCTTCACGACCCGGATGCCCGTCAGGTTCTCGCGCAGCACGAGATTGAGCCGGTCAAGCCGTTCCTGCACGACCTGGAACAGCGGGAAACCGCGCGTGATGATGAAGAAGATCACGACTGCCAGCACCGGCAGCACGGAAAGCGAGATGAGCGCCAGCCGCGCGTTGATCGAAAACGCCATGACGATGCCGCCGATGGTGAGGATGGGCGAGCGGACCATGATGCGCAGCATCATCTGCACAATGCCGACCAGCTGGGTCACGTCGTTGGTCAGGCGCGTAATGAGCGAGGCCGTGGAGAACTTGTCCAGGTTGCGGAAGGAGAAGGACTCCACCCTCCGGAACAGGTCCTCGCGCAGGTCGGCACCGAAGTGCTGGCTCGCCAGCGTCGAGAACACGGTGCAGCCGGCGCCGCCGATGATGCCGACCAGCGCCGCCGCCAGCATCAGCGCGCCGAAACGCAGGATGCCGGCCATGTCTGCCCGCGCGACGCCCTCATCGATGATCCGCTGCATGAACTTGGGCTGCATCAGGTCGCAGACGACCTCGATGATCATCAGCAGCGGCGCCGCGACGGTTGCCTTCCAGTACGGCCTGATGTAGCGCGACAAGCGTATCTTCGATGGTTTCGGGGTGAGTGGCTCAGCTCCCATGCGCTTTGATCTCATGCACATTCGCTCCTTGATCTGCTCGAATCAAGCCTGCTGTCGTTGTTTTCGCATCCAGATTGTTCGTCATCAAACTATTTCGAGGTTTTCCTCCATCTGCAGGAAGAAGCGCCGCATGAGTGCCAGCTCGGAATCGGAAAATCCTGCGAATGTGACCGCCTCGATCTGCCGCATCCGCTTGGCGACCTCCTCCTGAATCCCGTAGGCCTTCTCGGTCAGGAAGACGCGAAGCACCCGGTTGTCATGGGGATCACGGCGACGCTCGATCCATCCGTCGCTTTCCATGCGGGTCAGGGTGGCCGTCACGGTCGCGGGGGTCCGGTTCATCTGGCGGGCAAGCTCCGCCTGCGTCTGCCCGTCCCGCTGCTGCAGATGGAACAGGACCGGCGGTTGGCCGAACAGCAGCCCGAGCTCCTCGAACATGGCCACCGACCGATGGTGGTGCAAGTGGCGGACATGGGCGAAAACCATGTCCAGTGGACGTTCATCCAGGCGCTTGTCGACATGTCGGATATGCCTCACCCCAATCATTTGGTATCTAACATTATCAGCATACCACCAAGGCATCCCCATGGCAACACGAACCGGCACCCCCCGCAGGGGTGCGAAGACGTGCTTTTTGTGGTAAAAAGAAAGAACAAACCGGTTCCGATCGGATAGGAAGGCGTGATCACCATGAAGGTCTGGTACCTAGACCACAGCGGCTATGCAGTCGAAGCAGGCGGTTGCCTGTTGATATTCGATTACTGGAACGATGATTCCGCGGGGAATGGCCGATCATTGACCGACGGCGTCTTCGATCCGGCGGTATGGCTCAGGGAAGCCCTGAGGCATGCGAAATCCGGTTCTGTTCCGCCTGTCATCGTGTTCTCGTCGCACAAGCATGCCGACCACTTCAATCCGCTCATCCTCGAATGGCAGAACGTCGATCCGGCGATCCGGTATGTGCTTTCGCACGATATCCCGAAACGGCACTTCTCCGGCATGCCGAAGGAATACATCCACGAAGCGGGAAATCCGCAGGAGGCAAGCGAAACGGCCCGCATCACGCGCATGAAGGCACACGAGACCCATTCCTGGCCAAAGCTGGACATGCTGGTGCACACCTTCCGCTCGACGGACGCCGGCGTCGCATTCTGGGTGGAAATCGCCGGCAAGACCATCTACCATGCCGGGGATCTGAATCTGTGGTTCTGGGAAGGCGAAAACAAGTCCTGGAACCACAACATGAAAGCCCGCTACTCGCAGGAGCTCGCCCTCATCTCGGAATGGAGCGCCTTGCGGGAACGCACCCCGGATATCGCCTTCCTGACGGCGGACCCCAGGCTGCAGTCGCACTGGCTCGACGGCATCGGGGGATATCTGGGCTGCATCGATGCCAAAGCGGTGTTCCCGATGCATTTCGGCCCGCCCGATGCGATCGCGGGCATGGGCGAGGCGTTGCTGAACGCACCCGATGCGGATGCGCGTTGGAAAGAGCGGCTGCATCTGCCGACAAGGCGCGGGGAGCTGTTCACGTTGTAGCGAATACGGCAAAGCAAGCATGGTCGCGGCACGTCTGGGAGACACCCGTAGCCCGGGGTGCAGCCCTGATGGCGTCCGCCTCGCATCGGGCCCCTTCCGGCGCGAGATCCGGATTATTCGCCTGCAAGTTCATCCGGCGCTTCACCGGAAGCATGGCCATGCGGGTCCTCCGGCGCGAGATCCGGATTATTCGCCGGCTAGTTCATCCGGCGCTTCACCGGAAGCATGGCCATGCGGGTCCTCCGGCGCACCGCCGGACGAATCGCCACGCGTGCCTTCCGACTCGTTGCCGGCGACATCCCCCTCCTCGGCCATCTCCGTGCCCTCCGGCTTGACGATGGGTTCCACGACAATGTCCGCATCCCCCTTGAGGCCCAGCAGGCGCATCATGCGCGACAGCGGCTTCTGGTCGTCATCGTCGTCCTTGTCGGATGTTTCCTCGAGCAGGCATCCCATGATCGTGGCAAAATGCTCGTTGACGGTGCCGACGACTGTGCTGATGAGTCGTTCGGCCATGCGTGCGGACACGCCGGTACTCGCGTCATACGGGTACATGACACCGAACGAGATGCCCGGCCGGCCTTCATCGAGATCGATGTCGAAAGAGCCGACCGCCGTTTTGGCGTTGAGCGACACGATCAGCCGGATGATGCGTTCCTGCGCCTTCTTTTCGGATGAGGCGATCGCAAAGCTCGGCACGGCGATATGCAGCATGTCGCGCGCGCCGAGAAACCGCGCGATGACATGGATGGTCGTCAGCTTGATGGCGATCTGGAACGATACGGCAGAGTCGCCCTCGCGGCTGCAACGCACATGCTGGATGCCGTTGAGCTTCATGCCGTCGATGAGGAAGCGTTCCAGTTCGGTGGCGTTTTTCATATACATGACATCACCCCCTGTGGCGTGGTTCTACCCACAATACGTTGCATCCCATGCAAAGTCGAATGGCGGCGGTGCCTTGTGACTGGCATATCGGTGCATGGCACCCTGGCATGGCCCGGTGCCTTATTTCCTTCGATGCGTGAAGGTACGCCGCTTCTCGGCGTAGTCGGCGACAATGTGGCCCTTTCCGTAGAGCTTGTATTTGTAGGTCACCAGGCCCTCAAGGCCCACCGGACCGCGTGCGTGCAGCTTGTTGGTGCTGATGCCCACTTCGGCTCCGAACCCGTACTTGAAGCCGTCGGAGAATCGCGTGGAGCAGTTCGCGAACACATTGCCGCTGTCGACGCGCTGCATGAAGCGTTCCACGGCGGCATCGTCCGCGGAGATGATCATGTCGGTGTGACCGGATCCGTACGTGTTGATGTGGTCGATGGCCTCATCGAGCGAGTCGACGATTTTGATCGAAAGAATATAGTCGAGGTATTCGGTCTTCCAATCCTGTTCCGTCGCCGGCTTGCAGTGGATGATTGCCTGCGTGCGCGCGTCGCCGTACAATGCCACATCCTTCGTGTCGAGCGCCTTCTTCAGGCGCGGCAGGAACCTGTCCGCCGCATCGCGGTGCACGAGCAGCGTTTCAAGCGCGTTGCAAACCGCGACATACTGTGTCTTGGAATCGAACACCAGCGGCACAGCCAGGTCGAGGTCGGCGGCCTTGTCGACATACGCATGGCAGATGCCGTCCGCATGTCCCATGACCGGAATTCGCGAATGGTCCATGATGTAGCGCACGAACTCGTTCGATCCGCGGGGAATGATGAGGTCGACATACGCGTCGAGCGACAGCATCGCGTTGACCTCATCGCGGCCCTCCATCAGATGAATCCAGCCTTGCGGGAGCCCGGCGGCGATCGATGCGTCGCGGATGGTCTCGAACAGGATGCGGTTCGTTTCCATGGCTTCGCGTCCGCCCTTGAGCAGCACCGCGTTCCCGCTCTTGAGGCAGAGCGTGGAGATCTGCACCAGCGCGTCGGGCCGCGACTCGAAGATGATGCCCATCACACCGATGGGGCAGGAAATGCGGAACAGGTCAAGACCCTCGTCCATCTCCGTTGCCATGAGGGTCTGGCCGACAGGATCGGGCAGGCCCTTGGTGCTCAGGACACCGTCGACCGTGTCTGCCAGTTTGACCTGGTCGAACTTCAGACGTTTCAGAAGCGGCGCCGCAAGCTTTTCGCCCTCGCTCCGCGCGAGGTCCACCCGGTTGGCCGCCACGATGGCGTCCGCATTTTCCAGCAGGGCATCCGCAATGGCCTGCAGGGCGCGGTTCTTGGTGTCGCCATCAAGCGCCGCCAGCGTGTAGGATGACTGTTTCGCGGCCGAAGCCCGTTCCCTCATGTCCATAAAGCCACCGTCCTTGCCGTGATGCGGTCGTTCGTTCCGTGACGTGATCGTTCGTTCCGTGACGTGATCGTTCGTTCCGTGAC
>JAEXRM010000216.1 GCA_023440865.1 Bacillota bacterium | reverse complement strand
TTCCCATCCAGTCTGCCCAAGGTCGTGCTGCCTGGCATGCTGGTTTCGGTGTTCCTGCTGGTTGTCGCCCGGCCCGTGGCGACAGCCGCAATGCTGACGTGGTTTCGCGTTCCGTTCCGCCATCAGATATTGATCGCATTCGGCGGGCTTCGGGGTGCCGCATCGATTGTCTTTGCGATCTATGCGGTTTCCGCCGGTGCCATCGCCGAGCATGACATTTTCCATCTTGTCTTTTTCGTCGCCCTGTTTTCCGTTGCCGTCCTGGGCTCGCTGCTGCCATGGGTGGCGAAACGGCTTGATTTGGTGGAAGCGGATGCGGGTGATTCCGTCTTGCGCACTTTTACGGATTTCGAGGAGTATGGTGCGAAGTTCGTCGAGTTGCCCATCGGCCCCGGGCATCCGTGGGCCGGGAAGAGCATCATGGAGGCGCGGATACCGGAGGCCGTGCTGGTTGTGATGATCCGGCGCGCGGAGAAGGCTGTGCAGCCACGCGGCTCGACCGTCATCCTGCCTCATGATGTACTGGTGCTTTCCGGTGACGACATGGCGCTTGTCGCGTATACGGACCACAGCGGGTCGGGGACGGCTGGTAAGCCGTGATCGTCCATGATGTCGCATCCTGTATCGCACGGCATGCCGTTGCGAAGGACGTACCCGGTTTTCGTGCATGTTGCTGCCGTACGGTTGCAGAAAGGAAGAGGTGGGCGGATTCTGCATCCAGCCCACCCCTTGTGTCAGGTCCGGAAAGAGACGGTCTGCTTACCACCCCAGCAGGCTGACACGCGCGATGATGGGCGCGAACAGGCTGGAGATGAGCGTCATGACGGTGATGAGCGTGT
Organism: Bacillota bacterium; assembly: GCA_023440865.1. Taxonomy (GTDB): domain Bacteria; phylum Bacillota; class Clostridia; order DSM-8532; family DSM-8532; genus JAEWSN01. The sequence goes on along the minus strand of JAEXRM010000216.1, from coordinate 11,378 downwards.
TGATGGAGGGGCCGGCCGTATCCTTGAAGGGATCGCCGACGGTGTCGCCCACGACGGCGGCCTTGTGGGCATCGGAGCCCGAGCCGCCGCAGTTGCCGGCCTCGACGTACTTCTTGGCGTTGTCCCACAGTCCGCCGGCATTGGCCATGAACAGGGCGAACACGATGCCCACGAAGATGGCGCCGCCAAGGAAGCCGCCCAGCGCGGCCGGGCCGAGGATGAAGCCGACCAGCAGCGGCAGCACGACGGCGAGCGCCGCCGGGAGGATGAGCGACTTGAGGGCGCCGGCCGAGGCAAGGCCCACACAGGTTGCATAGTCGGGGTCGACCGTGCCGAGCAGGATGCCGGGGATTTCGCGGAACTGCCGGCGGATTTCCTCGATCATCTTGAAAGCGTTCTTGGTGACCGCGAGCATCAGCAGGGCCGAGAAGATCGGGGGCACCATGGCGCCAAGCAGGATGCCGGCCAGAACGACCGGATTCATCAGGCTCAGCTCCAATTCCCCGCCGCCGGGCAGGTACGCGTCGATCTGTTCCTTGTAGGCGGCGAACAGGGCCAGCACCGTCAGGGCGGCGGCGCTGATCGCAAAGCCCTTGGTGATCGCCTTGGCCGTGTTGCCGGCCGAGTCGAGCACGTCGCAGCGGGTGACGGTTTCATCGCCCATGTTCGACATTTCCGCGACACCCTTGGCGTTGTCGACGATCGGGCCGTACGCGTCATTGGCGACGACCACACCGGTCAGCGACAGCATGCCGACCGCCGCGATGCCGACGCCGTACACGCCGGGCAGTCCGAAGGCCTGCGCCGAGAAGTAGGCCACCAGCATGGCGGCGGCGATGCCGATGAGGGAGGGTGCGATGGAGATGAAGCCGTAGGACAGGCCGGAAATGATGTTCAGTGCCGATCCGGACTTGGCGATCTCCGCCGTGCGGCGGACGGGGCTGAAATTGTCGTCGGTGAAGTAGTCGGTCGTGAAGCCGATGATGACACCGATCGCCAGACCGGACACCGTCGCGATGAGGGCGCCGATGTTCCAGCCCATGACCACGAACAGGATGGTGGCGATGACGGCGAAGATGACACAGGAAATGACCGTGGCCATGTTCAGCGCGGTGCCGGGCTTGCCGTTCTTGCCCACGCGGACGAACTGCAGGCCGATGACGGAGGACACGATGCCGACGATGCACAGGATCAGCGGCAGGATGGTGTAAAACGCCTGGTCGGCCGGGGAGGCGGTCAGGAATCCGGTGAAGCCGATCAGCATGGCGGCGACGGTCGCGGCGACGAAGGAGTCGAAGATGTCGGCACCCATGCCGGCCACGTCGCCGACATTGTCACCGACATTGTCGGCGATGACGGCCGGATTGCGCGGGTCATCCTCCGGGATGCCGGCTTCCACCTTGCCGACGAGGTCGGCGGCGATGTCGGCGGTCTTCGTGTAGATGCCGCCGCCGGCCTTGGCCAGCAGGGCCAGCGAGGAGGCGCCGAACGAGAAGCCGAGTACGACCTCCGGATCGCCCGTGAGCAGATAGATCAGGCACATGCCGAACACGGCGATGCCCACCATGGCCAGCGCCAGCACGGCGCCGGCGCGATAGGCGACATCGAAGGCCTTGTTGAGCGAGTGGGTGGCGGCGACCGCCGTGCGCGCGTTGGCGCGAACGGCCACCGACATGCCCAGATAGCCGGCGATGGCCGAGCAGATGGCGCCGACCACGAAGGCGCCGGCGGTTTCCAGACCGCGCAGCAGACCGAAATCGCCCTTGTCGAATGAGAACACGATGGCGAGGATGATGCCGAACACCACGGCGACACCGGCCAGCGCGCCGTACAGATGGCGCAGGTAGGCCCATGCGCCGTCCCGGATCGCCTTGGTGATCTTGACGGCCCGTTCCGAGCCGGCGTCCTGCTTCTTGACCCATTGGTAGATGAACAGTGCGATGCCGAATGAGATGATGCCAAGCACCATGCCGATAACAAGCCAGATTTGGGTATTCATCGTTGCGTACCTCTCTCCCTTGAGAAATGTGCCGTTGTTGTGCGAACGCGGTTGGACCAGGGTGCGGTCTCGGAAAATCGGTCAAATGCGGGCATAGGGAGGCGAATCCGGGCGGGGCTCCGGATCAGTATGAGTGGCTGGCGGAGCGCCACCAGGCATGATGCGTAATCTTCAGCTCGGGGAAGGGAGGCAGGGGAAACAGCACCATGCCTTCGTCATGGTTGCCGATGAAGACGCCGTGCTTGACGATGCGGTATGGCGGAATGCCGACGCCGCTGCGGTCGTACAGCTTGGATGACACGGCCTTGCCGCGCACCTCCAGCAGGCACTCGCGCAGATGCTCGATGTTGTTGTAGGGCAGGTTGTTCGTGTCGCCGGAGGCCGGATCGTCCGCCAGTTCGTCCAGGCGTGTTTCGACAAAGGCGATGGCGGGAAGGCCCTGGAAGCTGTCGCGCTTGCCCATGAGCAGGTCCTTGAAATCGGAAGGGCCGAGCGGCGATACGACGGAAGGACGAACCGGGGCGATTTCGTGGTAGAAGTGGAGGCCGGGCTCGTTGTGGTCGGCCGGGATCTTGCTGCTGCGCAATGCGCGACCGTCAGGCGTGACATAGTACAGATCACCCATGGCCGACAGGGGGATATGCTCGAGAACCCGGTAGACGGCGACGTAGACGGAGGTTTTCGGCTGGCCGGCGCTGTTGGGCACGCAGCGGGCCACACCTTCCTCGATGGGCAGGAAATCGCAGCGGAAAGCGGGGTCTATTTCGATGAACAGGGCCTTTCCGGACGATTTCCCGTGTTCGCCGACCGCATAGTAGGCGGCGAACTCCTCGGGGCTGAGCATGGAGACGATCAGGGCTTCGGGAATGAGTGACAGATACAGATGGTAGTCCATAACCCGCTCCTTTGCAAACACTGCGGCGATTCTGGCTGCCGTATGCGTCAAACACGGATGCAAGCTGAAGCTGTCCCCCATAATTTATGCCTCGCGCATGTTACAGTCAAGTTCCTTTACGACAGAAACCGGCTGTATCTGCCGATGCATGACGCGTTTCGGACACCCCGCCATCCTGCGTGTGCCCATGACGTGCGGTGCCGGCCGTATCGGGGCCATGCCAGCTGGTGATGACCTCGGCAGTGGCCGGGTCAACCGCCGCCCGTGTCGGGGCGCTTGGCATGCCGTCGGCGGTATTCCCCCGGCGTCATGCCGACATACGCCGCAAAGGCGCGATTGAAGGTCCGTGACGAGCTGAAGCCCGTCGCATGGGCGATGGCGATGAGCTTGGCATCGTCGCCGAGCAACAGCCCGCACGCTTCCGAAACGCGCAGCCGGTTGACGTACTCGTTGAACCCCATCCGCAGCCGTTCGTTGAACAGTCTGGAAACGTGATACCGGCTCATGTGGACGCCGCGTGCCACGTCATCGAGCCGTATGTCTTCGTGATGGTGCCGCATGCAGTAGGCGAGCATGTTCTGGAGCGTGTCCGACCCGGTTTGTCTTGCGGGACGCAGTTGCAGCAGCCGGAACACCTCGCCAAGAAGGATCAGGAAATGACCCCGCAGCACCGCGTCATGGCAGGGTGCGTCGAGGTCCTTCTCCTGGAGGATTCCCTCCAGCATCGGCAGGATGCGGCTGCTCCGGGCGGCCTGCATCAACAGCGGGGACTCCGGCTGGAAATGCTGGAACAGCGTGCGGTACTCCGGGCACAGGTCGGGCGGGAAGATCAGCAGGACGCTCCTCCCCTGCCCTGTTTCCGCATAATGATGCACCTGGTTCGGGAAAACGATCAGCAGGTCACCCGCCGACAGGCTGACGGTCTGCGAGTCCACGCAGGCCGTCGTTTCACCCTCAAGCATGTGGACGAGCTCGACATGTCCGTGCAGATGCGGTGGAAAACCAAGGGATCCGACAATGTCCGCATGAATGCTCCTGCCTTTGTTCTCATAGAAAGCGTGCACGCGGTACCTCCGGCTGGTTCCTGCGCTCACCGCAAGATTTGGCACAAGAAAACGGATTTCTGGCTTGAAGTATAGCAAGAACCAGCATACGATTCAATGGAACCGGTACGCGGGCACGACGATCCGCGGCCGGAACCGGCAAACGGCTTGTGCGTTGACCGCGGTGGCGGTATCGCGGCGCATGTGGCGGGCCGGTTTGCGGAAATGGGAACAAGGCGCACAAGCCGGAAATGGAGAGACGGAGATGACACTTCCGATTGCCGTACAGTTGTATTCGGTCCGGGACATGCTGGAAAAGGACTTCCGGGGAACGCTCGAGCAGGTGAAGGCACTGGGGTATGAGGGCGTCGAATTCGCCGGCCTGTATGGCCACGCACCGGAGGAGATCCGCGCCATGCTCGCGGATCTCGGGTTGACGGCGGTCTCCGCCCATGTGCCGATCGACGCGCTGACCCAGGACATGGTGAAGACGGTGGCCGACTACAGGGCCATCGGCTGCCGGTACATCGCCGTACCGTGGCTTGACGAGAACCGGCGTCCCGGGCATCCCGGCTACGCGAAAACGGTGGAGGACATCCGCGCGATTGGCGAGGAGACGAAGCGCCAGGGTATGACGCTGCTGTACCACAATCATGATTTCGAGTTCGTGAAGGTCGATGGCGCCTACGCGCTCGATCTGCTGTACGCAGGCATTCCCGCCGACCTGCTGCAGACCGAGATCGACACCTGCTGGGTCAATGTCGCCGGGGAGAATCCGGCCGCCTACATCCGCAAGTATGCGGGACGCGCCCCCGTCGTGCATCTGAAGGACTTCGTCATGCCCGGAAAGAAGCCGGCCCGCATGTATGAGCTCATCGGTGTCGACGCGTCCGCGGATACCGGTGCGGATGAGGTGTTCGAGTTCCGCCCCGTCGGCCATGGCTGCCAGGACTTCCCCGAGATCCTTGCGGCGGCGCGTGATGCCGGCGCCGCGTGGGTGGTCGTCGAGCAGGACATGCCGAGTCTGGGCAAGACCTCCATGGAATGTGTCCGGATGGGCATCGAGTACCTCAGGGGAATGTAAGGACCATTGTTCCGCCATCATGCATGTTTCAGACCGGGGTGCCTCATGACGGTGAGGCATCCCGGTTTCCGCCTGTGACGCGTTTTCTTGCGCCTGGGCCGCCTGCGCCGCGCCGGCAGGGCCAGTCGTGATGCCTGGGCCGGCAGGGCCGCCTGCGTCGCGCCGGCAGGGCCGTCTCGTCATCAACCGCCGCATGCAGCGTGTTCCGCCGCGCAACGGCTTCATCCGCGCCCGCCGTTGTTTGCTACGGGCATGATCTTTCTGGTGCGAAAAGGCGGATGTCCTGCTATAATGGAATACAAGTTCCTCTGCGGCGGACATTCGTGCCCAAAGGAAGGACATGCAGGCGGACAGTGCCGGATGGGAAGCGTGAAGCACATGATGAAGGACAGAATCGTCAATATCGGCATCATCGGACTGGGAACGGTCGGCACGGGTGTGGCGCGCGTGCTGCTGGAGCAGCAGGCGCTGCTTGCGGCGCGCACATCCCTGACATTCCGCCTCAAGACCATATCGGAGCTCAACTGGGACAGGGACAGGGGGCTCGATCTTTCCGGCGTGCGCTGCACCGCGGACGTCAACGAGCTGCTGGACGATCCGGACATCAACATCGTCGTGGAAACCATCGGCGGATATGAGCCCGCCTTCACCTTCATCAGCCGCGCGCTGAGAAACCGCAAGCATGTCGTGACGGCGAACAAGGCGCTCGTCTCCACGCGTGGCGCCGAGCTGTTCCGCATTGCCCAGGAGCACAACGTGGACCTGTTGTTCGAGGCCAGCGTCGGCGGCGGCATTCCGATCATCAAGAGCCTGCGCGAGGGCCTCGTCGCCAACCACATCGAAAGCATCGTCGGCATCCTGAACGGCACCTGCAACTACATCCTCACCAAGATGCACCAGGAAGGCATCGGGTTTGCCGAGGCATTGGCGCAGGCGCAGGCAAAGGGTTTCGCCGAAGCGAACCCGACGCTCGACGTCAGTGGCATGGACACCTGTCACAAGCTCGCCATCCTCGGATCCCTCGCATCGAATTCCCTGGTGCCCGTCGACCGCATCTATGTGGAGGGCATCGCCGGCATCACCGGAGAAGACATCGCCTTCGCGAAATCGTTCGGCTTCACGGTCAAGCTGCTGGCCATCTACCAGGCGAACGGCAAGGGCATCGATCTGCGCGTGCATCCGGCACTGGTTGATGACGACCACATGCTGGCGTCGGTCAACAACGAGCTCAACGCCATCCTCGTCAAGGGTGATTTTGTCGGGAACACCATGTTCTACGGCCCCGGCGCCGGCGAGCGTCCCACGGCCAGCTCCATCGTCGGCGACATCGTGGATCTTTCGCGCGACCTGCTGCTGCAGGAGGGCGAGAAGTTCTGCAACCGCGGCATCAGCCTGACGGAGCATGCGCGCCTCATTCCGACCGAGGAGGTGCACAACCGGTTCTACCTGCGCTTCCTGACCCGGGATGAAACCGGTGTCCTGTCGATGCTGTCGGGGGCGTTGGCGGAACACGGCATCTCGATTTCCTCCATGGTGCAGATGGAGACGCAGGAAAAGGACAACTGCATTCCGATCGTGCTGCTGACGCATGAGGCGTCCGAACGTGCGATGGCCGAGGCGCTGCGGAAGATCGCCACCTTCGATTTCGTGGTGGGAGACTGCCTGCGCATGCGCATCTTCGACGCCGGGCATTGACATGGCTCGCGGGAAAGCCCATAACGCCGTCACGGGAAAACAGCGCCATATCGCATGGCGCTGTTTTGCATGGCGCACTGCCGCATGACGGCAATGCGGAGGGCGTTCAGGCCTGTGTGGGATCAGGCCAGGATGGCGTCGCGGATCCGCTGGGCCGTATCCGCGAGGAGCGCCTGCACATCGACGGCAGCGTAACGGGCCGGTGCGCCGACATAGCCGTTTGACGACAGTTCGGCGGTGTGCCCGCCGAACAGCCAATCCATGATGCGTTCTCCCGGCACGACGACCGGCTCGAGGGTTGATGCAAGTCCGGTATCCGCACACACGGGGTCACAGGTGTGCATCATGGCGGTTTCGATGTCGCCGCCATGCACGTCTGGCGCCTGCATGTCCCCGTATTGCCGCGGCGAAGGTGCCACCGGGCACAGGTACGGCTCCGCCCCGGTCAGACCGTAGTGGTGCAGCCTGTCCTCCGGGAAGGCGTACCGCGCACGGATGGACAACCGTTCCGCAGCCTGCCGGCAGGCGTCTGTGATGGCCAGGTGCTGCTCGATGTCTCCGTGCGCGTTGACAACGACCGCCTGCCTGAACCCGAAGCCCTCCAGGGAGGCGATCAGGTCGAACAGCAAGGCTGTCGCGGTCTCGCGACGGATGGCGAAGGAGCCGGGGAAGCCGCCGGTGGATTGGCAGACGCCCCAGTAGAACGGGGGTGCGAGCACGGCGCTGTGACCGGATCGGGCCAGCAGGTCGCGGACGGCCAGGCATTGCAGGTGGGCCGTGAAGATGTCGGTTCCCAGGCACAGGTGCGGGCCGTGCTCCTCCACCACGCCTGCGGGAATGAGCACAACCGCATCCTCCGCCGCAAACCGCACGATGTCCGGCCACTTCATGGTGAGCATGGTGTCATGGAACAGGCTGGCGTTCATTCGGCCTCCTTGTCGATAGGGCCGTCCGCAGGCCACGTCGGTCTGCGCCGTCTCCCTGGGACAAGCATATGCGCCTGGATGCGCGACAGCAATGGAAGGCTTGCGTCAAAACGATTGTGAGCATGTCGGGCGGCATCGGCCGCCAGCGGGGTGCTGCGACAGTTGGCGCGGCACCGGACCGTCTCGTCGGGAACCGTGACACCGTCTCATCGGCCCGGCAAATGGCGTGGCGCCTCAGGTCTCGCAGCCGCCTTCCGCGCACCGCATCTTCCGGTCGAGCATCATCACGGCGCCCGTGAGCAGGAGCAGGCCGCCGGTGACCAGCAGCAGCGTTTCGATGCGGACCTGGTCGGCCAGCGGTCCGAACAGGACCATGCCCAGCGGCATCGCCGCGGACGAACCGATCTGGACGAAGCTGAAAACGCGTCCCTGGAACGTGTTCTCGACTTGTTCCTGCAGCAGGGTCATGCTGGCGATGTTGTAGGAGGGCAACGACACGCCGATCAGGAAGAGCACCGCCAGATACAGCCAGAAAAACGGAACGAGGCCCTGCATCAGGATGAGGGCGCCGAACACCATGCAGGCGTAGGCGATGGTATGGATGCGGTTTTTGAAACCACCCCACGCAGCCATCAGAAACCCGCCGAGCGTGGTGCCCGCACTGAAGGCGATTTCGTTGACCGTCAGCTTCCAGATCTCCGGCCCGAAGGAGCGCGTGACCATCAGGGGGGTGAGGAAAGCGGCGGGCACCACGAGGAACATGATGACGAAATAGTAGCCGATGAGATTCTTCAGGAAGGCATGCTGCCACAGATACCGCAGGCCTTCGCGCAAATCGCGCAGCTGCCCGGTGGTTGCCGCACCCTCCCGCGCATGGGGCGGCAGGGGCAGCATGATGATGATCGCGATGGCGAGCGCCGCCGTCACGACATCGACGAAGAAAATGCTCTCCAGTGGCCAAATGGTCATCATGGCACCGCTGATCGCCGGTGCGAGCAGGAATGTGATGGACTGGACGGCCCCGTTGATGCCGTTGACTTTCATGAGGCGGTCCGCCGGAACCAGCTGCGGCAGGGTGGCTGTCACGGCCGGCATTTGGATGCCTGCGCCGAGCGACCGCAATGCCGAAGCGACAAGGATGGCGCCGATCGAGCCTTTCCCGCTGAAAAACAGGAAGGCGAGGACAAGCGTCGTGATGGCTGTGAGGGCATCGGCACCTGCGATGAGCCATTTGCGGCGGTAACGGTCCGCCCAGACACCGGCCGGCAGGGAGACGAGTATCTGGGGCAGGAAGCCGAACAGGGTCGACAGCGTGATCATGACGCCGGATTTCGTGGTGAGCGTGATGTACCAGACGATGGCATACTGCACCAGCGCGGAGCCGAACAGCGAGATTGTCTGCCCGCCGAGGAACCGGATGACGTTCCTGGTCCAAGCCTGTGTCGGGACAGAACCGGTAGCGGGAGGGGCATGTTCTTCATGTTTCATGATGTGCCTTTCTGCAAACCGTTGCTGCGGGTCGATGGCCATGCTTCTACTTCCCATGGGCAGATGCCGGTCAAACAACCCCGGTCGTGGGATATCCGGCAAGATCAGGATGCCGGCTTCTTGCGTGCGCGCTCCGCGTGATATCATGGGGTGGGGGATCCCTTCAAGCACCGTCTGGCCACGCTGCGTTCCTGGTGCCCGCGCCGTGGGATAAGGCCGGATGGCCGGCCTGCGTGTGGCGGCGTTGATGCACCGGCACCCGCAGACCGACACGATGAAACCGACGAGAGGGCAGGGCCAGGGGGACCCCGGAGGGGATGGATATGGCACGACAAGAAGGTTCCGCCTGGCGCGCCGCACCGGCACCGCTCATCACATCCTGGGGCGCAGCGCTCGACCCGGATCATGTGCTGCCCGAGTATCCCCGGCCGCAGATGACGCGTTCGCGGTGGCTCAACCTCAACGGACTGTGGGACTATGCGATCCGGCCGGACGCGGATGAATCGCCCTTTGTGCCGCAAGGCGCCATCCTTGTCCCGTTTGCGGTCGAATCGGCGCTTTCAGGTGTCGGCAGGGCCTTGCGGCCGGGCGAGAAGCTGTGGTATCGCCGCCTCTTCGATGTGCCGGAGGATTGGCGCGCGGAGAAGCTGCTGCTCCACTTCGGCGCGGTGGACTGGCGGGCGGAGGTGTGGATCAACGGCAGGTGCGCCGGCAGGCATGAAGGCGGATTTCTGCCCTTTTCGTTCGAGATCTCCGGTTTGCTGCAGCCGGGAGAAAACGAGCTGACCGTCCTGGTGACGGATCCGACCGACACCGGCGGCCAGGAGCGCGGCAAGCAGGTGCTCAAGCCCGGCGGCATCTTCTATACCGCGGTCTCCGGCATCTGGCAGACGGTCTGGCTCGAACCGGTGCCCCGCCGATATGTGACGGCATTGCGGCTTGTGCCGGATCTGGAGGGCGCCGCCATCGCCATCGCGGCCCAGGTCGATGGCGCCTCCCCCAGTACGCGCTGTGAAGCTGCGGTGCTCGAGGGGGATGTCGAGATCTCAATCGGCTCCGCGCCCGCAGGCGCGGTACTTCGGCTCACGATGCCCTCGCCCGCGTGTTGGACGCCCGAATCGCCGTTCCTGTACGGACTGCGCATCCGCGTGACGGATCCCGAAAGCGCGATCGACGAGGTGCAATCCTATTTCGCCATGCGTTCCTTCGGTGTCGGCACCGATGCGCAGGGTCACAGGCGTTTCCTGCTCAACGGAAAGCCCCTGTTCCTGCATGGCATCCTCGATCAGGGCTACTGGCCCGACGGACTCTACACGGCCCCGAGCGACGAGGCGCTGGCATTCGACATCCGGTTCGCCAGGCAGAGCGGTTACAACATGATCCGCAAGCACATCAAGGTGGAACCGGCCCGCTGGTATGCGCATTGCGACCGGATCGGCATGATCGTGTGGCAGGACATGCCCAATGGCGGCGGCCCCTTCAAGCTGCCGCTTCATTCAATCATGCCCCTGTTCCTGCGCATGGATGCGTTGCGCGACAGCGATCCGGAACCGTTTGGACGCCAGGATGCCGGGCATCGCGCCCGGTTCGAGCGGGAGCTCGCCGAGATGGTCGACGCATTGGGCAGTGCGCCGTGCATCGCCTGCTGGGTGCCGTTCAACGAGGGATGGGGGCAGTTCGACGCGGCCCGCGTTGCTGTCGCGGTCCGGCAGCAGGATCCCACCCGCCTTGTCGACCATGCCAGCGGGTGGTTCGACCAGGGCGTCGGCGACATGCGGAGCGTGCACAGCTATTTCCGCCGGCTGAAAAGGCCGGCCCGCCTCCGCGGCCGCATGTTCGTGCTCTCGGAGTTCGGCGGCTACAGCCTGTCCGAAACGGGGCATGTCTGGCGTGCGGACCGCGAGTTCGGCTACCGGCGGTTCACGTCGCGCGAAGCGCTTGCGGCCGCCTATCGCGACCTGGTGGAGAACGAGGTGAAACCGTTGGTGAAAAAGGGTCTTGCGGTGACCGTCTATACACAGCTGACGGACGTCGAGACGGAAACCAATGGCCTGCTGACCTACGACCGGGCTGTCGCCAAGCTGGAACCGGAATGGCTCGAGGCGCTGCACCGCGACCTGCTGCGCGCGTGAGCGCAGCGGCATTGTCGCGGCTGGCGCCTGCACGATGCGGATATCGGACTAGGCGAGTGCCGGACGGAGCAGCGATCCTCCATGATGAGAGAGGGCGGCGGCTGAAGGTGTTCCTT
>JAEXRM010000028.1 GCA_023440865.1 Bacillota bacterium | reverse complement strand
CTGGCGGGCGTCGCCGATGCCGACGTGGTCATGGCTGGACCTGCATCGTTGTTTGAACTGCTGGGCAAGGGCTGCCCTGTCTTCGTGACCCATGTGGCTGCGGCGATCGAACTGGGCAATCTCGATTTTGTGGTCAGGAACGGGCTTGGGTGGGACGTCCGCGAGCCGGAAGCCTGGGCGGAGACCATCACGCGACTGACTGATGCCGCCTTTCTGGCACCCATGCGCGCGCATATATTGGCGGATGCATACATCCGATCGCTGCCCGATGCCTCGCTTGCACTCGCGAGGACGCTGGTGGAGCGCATGGACCTGCCCCACAGCTCGCGGCGGCAGAAACTGAGGCGCCATCTGGCCCATGCGCCGGTAGCGGAGCGGATGCGGCACCAGGACCGGAAACGGAAGCACCGGTCATCCTCCCTGCGCCATCAGGAAAAGGAAATCAGACATTGAACCGGAACAGGGTCACGTCGCCGTCATGCATGACATATTCCTTGCCCTCGGAACGAACCAGGCCCTGTTCGCGGGCAGCCGCGTAGGTGCCGCAGCGGATCAGGTCGTTGTAGGCGACGATTTCGGCCCGTATGAAGCCGCGCTCGAAGTCGGTGTGGATCTTGCCGGCGGCCTGGGGCGCCTTGGTGCCCTTGACGATTGTCCAGGCACGCACCTCCTGCTCGCCGGCCGTCAGGTAGCTGATCAGGCCGAGCAACCGATAGCTGGCCTTCACCAGCTGGTCGAGCCCCGACTCCTGCAAGCCCAGTTCCTCCAGAAAGGCCTGCCGGTCGCTGCCGTCAAGCTGGGCGATCTCCTCCTCGATGCGGGCGCAGATGACCATGACCTCGGCATGCTCTGCCACGGCGACCTCACGGACGCGTGCCACGTAGGGATTGGTGCCGATTGTCGCAAGATCGTTCTCCGACACGTTCGCACAGTACAGCAGCGGTTTGGACGTCAGCAGGAACAGGCCGTCGACGATCTCGCGCTCTTCGTCCGTGAAGGTCATCGTGCGCACGAGGCGGCCGGCCTCGAGGGTGGTCTTGATGCGCTCCTCGAGGTCAAGCTCGGCCTGGAAGCGCTTGTCTCCGCCCTTCATGCTCTTGCGTGTGCGGTCGATGCGCTTGTCGATCGCCTCCAGGTCGGAAAAGATGAGCTCGAGATGGATGGTCTCGATGTCGCGGACCGGATCGACCGAACCGTCGACATGGACGATGTTGCCATCCTCGAAGCAGCGGACGACATGAACGATGGCGTCCACCTCGCGGATGTGTGCGAGAAACTTGTTGCCCAACCCCTCGCCACGGCTTGCGCCCCGGACGAGGCCGGCGATGTCGACGAACTCGATGGCGGTGGGGGTGACCTTTTTGGGTTTGTACATGATGGCCAGACGGTCAAGCCGTTCATCGGGAACACTGACGATGCCGATGTTGGGGTCGATTGTGCAGAACGGATAATTGGCGCTCTCCGCGCCGGCCTGCGTGATGGCGTTGAATAGCGTGCTCTTGCCGACATTGGGCAAGCCGACGATGCCGAGTTTCATGCGGTGGGTATCCTTTCGGGATCCGTTCGGAACGGATGTTGTGGGTCTCTGTGACGAAAGGATGCCAACGGCATCCATTTTCTATACCCAATCGTATTATACTCGAAACGGAATCTTTTGTTAAGGCTTCATGAGAAGCCGGTCGCCGAAACGGGCTCTGTTTGCCTGCATACCGTATGGGCGCATGCAGGAGACGCCCCGCAACGATGCGGGGCGTTGTTCCGCCGGCATGCCGGTCTGCCGATCCGATCATGCGATGCGGTGATGCGACCCGGTTCGCACTTCCGGACGAATGCCCGGGATATGCTATAATGGATGCTGAATGCACGCGGACAGCACCCCGCGCGACGCGACGCGCCGCGTGGGCTGGGCGGCGGGATATCCCGCAGGCATGCCGCAGCATGGACGAAACGGAGTGAATGGATGGGACAGGACAGGATCCGGTTGCAGAAATACATGGCACAGGCAGGCATCGCATCGCGGCGGAGCGCGGAGGCGATGATCCGGGCGGGGCGCGTTGCCGTCGACGGACAGGTCGTCACGGAAATGGGCATGACGATCGATGGAACGGAGACGGTGACAGTCGACGGGAGACCGGTTCACCCGGAGGAAAGGAAGGTCTACATCCTGTTGCACAAGCCCGAAGGCTATGTGTGCACGGTGCGCGATCCGCAGGGGCGCCCGACGGTGATGGCCCTGCTCGAGGGGCTTCGGGAGCGTGTGTATCCTGTCGGACGACTCGACTGGGATTCCTCGGGGCTTCTGCTGCTGACCAACGACGGGGATCTGGCCTACCGGCTCACGCACCCGCGCCATGAGATCCCCAAATGCTACATCGCGCTGGTGGAGGGGGTGCCCTCGGGCGTCGCGCTCAACGCCCTGCGCAACGGGGTGGAGCTCGACGGCCGGCGTACGGCGCCTGCCACAGTGTTCTGCACGCCGCTGAACCATGTCGCCAGCGAGCTCGAGCTGGTCATCCGGGAGGGGCGGAACCGGCAGGTGCGGCGCATGTGCGATGCGGTCGGCCATCCGGTCCGCGCACTCAAGCGCATCGCGATCGGCGGCCTGGCGCTGGGCACGCTGGCCGAGGGCACATGGCGCCACGCCACGCGGGAGGAACTCGACCTGCTTTTCGACGCCGAAACCTGACCATCATCGCCAACGCGCCGGATACACGGCGGGGAGGCCGGACATCTCGTCCTACAGGGGGATCACATGGAGCAGCTGCCACAGAAGCCGCAGGGTGCGGTCAAGGGACTCATCTTTTATTTTCGTGACATCGTCCGCTTTCACGACGTGGGCGTCCCGCGCCTGGTCGAGGTGCTGTTCGTGCTGATGCTTGCGGTGCTGTTCGGCAGCGTCCTGCTCATATCGCCGTACATGAACGCGCTCGACCGGCTGTACCAGGGGCTGACAATCGATCTGGCCGATGCGGTGGACAACCAGGCCGCCTTGACGGCGCTCGTGGCCCAGATGACGCCGGAACGCATGCAGTCGCTGACCCGGAACACGGCCGCCATCCTTGGCATCTTCCTTGGCGCCCGCCTCATCGCCTCGGTTCTGTCACTCTTCTATGGATATGCCTGGCATCTGGGGCGTCTGACCCCGGGCGGCGCGCCGCTTGGCATGGCCATCCGGAGCTTTCTTGGCCGGCTGCCCCGTCTTGCGGCCGTCAACGGCCTGTTCTTCGGCGCCCTGCTGGTAGCCGGCATCGCCCTGTCGGTCGTCATCTTTGCGCTGAGCCTCTTCATACCACTGTTGGCAGGGGTGCTGTATATGACCCTTCCGTTCCTGTACCTCTCCGTGACGGGCGTGTTCGCATTCCGGCACCTGTCCGTGCTTTCCGGCGGAAACCGGGTGTGCGGCGCCTTCAGCGACACATGGCGCCTGACGGCCGGAAGCCGGAGGACGATCATCGGCAACATGGTCCTGCTGTATGTCCTGGGG
>JAEXRM010000053.1 GCA_023440865.1 Bacillota bacterium | reverse complement strand
GCGGTGTGTAGAGCAGCGACTCGAGTGTGCGGTGTTCCTTCTCCCCCACAAAGCTGGACGCGCCCATGATGCTCGAGCACATCACCGGTATCAGCAGGAACAGCGAGGGAAAGAACACGTTCACACCGACATTGAGGATGGTCTGCCCTGCCGTGTCACCTGCAAGCCGGTCACCAAAATGCTTCAGCAGCTGGTCGAAGCCGTTCATGCCCCCCAGGGCCGATTCGCCGAACTGCGCTCCGATGACAAGCGCCAGCGGCAGGATCACCATCATCACGAGCGGGACGATCAGCAGCGGCATGAAGGTCTGCATGCTGCCCGTCGTCTCGCCGACATCTTTCCTGATCATCGCCCATTGTGCCCGATTCATGCCTGTCCGCCTCCCATCGTCACACCCTCTGGTTCCCCGGATGCCACCGCGCCTGCGGGCGCCGTTCCGGCTGCCGTATCCGCCTCGGATGCACGGAAGCTGAAGTACAACTCCTCCAGGCTCCACCGTTCCTGCCGCGCCTCATAGATCCGGCCACCGCCGGCAAGCAATGACTGCATCACGGACGCCGCCTCATCGTCGCTGCGGATGGTGGCCGCCACACCGCCGTCCGGCAGCCGTTCGGTTCCCGGCGGACACGGCAGTCCCGAACCGCGCACCACCAGCCGTGTCTTTCCGCCCTGCCTGGCCAGCAGCTCGTCGAACGTGCCGGTTGCCAGCAGCGTACCCCGTTGCAGGAAGCCGTAGCGCGTGCAGATGTCCTGGGCATACTTGAGCTGGTGCGTGCACAGGAAGATGGTGATGCCGTCGCGTCTGGCGAGGTCGGACAGCAGGGCGGTCACATCCGCCGCCGCCTCGGGGTCGAGTCCGTTTGTCGGCTCGTCGAGGAACAGCACCTTCGGCCGGTGCAGCAGCGCACGGGCCAGCATGAGCCGTTTGCGCATGCCCGTGCTGAACGCCTTGACCCGCTTGTCGGCATGGGCTGCGAGCGACATGGCCTCCAAGAGCTCGTCGGATCGTTTCCGCGCCTCCTGGTCCGGCAGGTCGTGCAACCGCCCGAAGAACAGCAGGTTTTCCCGCGCGGTCATGCGCTCATACGGCGCGGCCGTTTCGGTCAGAACACCGCAAAGGCGGTGGATTTCAGGTGCCCGCGACACGACATCGCAGCCCAGAATGTCCGCCGTGCCGTCCGTAGGGGCAAGCACGCCATTGAGCAGGCGCACCATGGTCGTCTTGCCCGAACCGTTGGGCCCGAGAAATCCGAACACCTCGCCCTGTGCAATGGAAAAGGAGACATCCGACAGGGCCCGGGTGCCTGATTCAAATGTCTTGCCGATACCGCGTACCGTGATTGCGTCCATGTTCGCCTCCAACCGGCCGCCTTCCGCGGCCTGCAATCATGATACGGCCGGGAATGCCAAAGCGTTCAAACGTCCACGCCTTGAGTTTGAAAAAGGAAGCCGGCATGTCGAACCGCATGGCGCCTCTCTCCGCATGCGAATGTGACAATGTGCAGGAAAGCAACCGCATCACCGGTGTTACAATGGAGAAGATCGATACGGACAATGAGCCGGGAGAACATGCAATGGAAGCACGGACGATGCGCCGGGAGGATACGCAATGAGAGAAGCGCCACGCCCCAGAAAGCACAAGGACCGCCTCACCCTGTTTTCCGGTGTTTTCTTCTGGCTGGGTGCCGGCTGCGGTGCCGCATCGCTGCTTGGAACGTGGCTTCAGACACGCTCCCTGCCACCGGGCGTCTGTCCCCTCGACACATACCGCCCCTGGTCGGCGATCGCATTCGTGCTGCTTGCCCTCTCCCTCGCCCTGGACCTTGCGGGATCCAGGCTGCGAAAAAAACGGCGGCTCACGGCGTCCGGCCCGAACGATGCCACGGACAGGGAGGCGGCGCATCCGGAACCGCCGCAGGATTGAACAACCGGACATCCCTTCCGAGCCGGTCCAGCCGGAGCGTGTCCCCGGGGCTCAATCCCACAGGGTGGAGTGCCCGGACCAATACATCCAATGCGCAATTACCCGCGCGTTCCCCCACACCCAGAACGGTCACATCCGCCCAGCCGACGCCCGCCCCGGCAGCCGCCAGGGTATTGGCGCATGCCATCCCCAGATCGTCATGGGCATGGATCGCCAGCGAAACGCCCCCGAACCGGTGGAGCAGCCGCTCCACCGCATCCCGTACCGCGGCGGGCCGCCAGACGCCGACGGTGTCCGCCAGCCGGAAGCGATCCGCGCCGGCCGCCAATCCCGCGGCAATCAAAGGAACCAAGTCCTCATGCGTCGCGCGGGAGGCGTCCTCCAGCCCGATGCTCACGTGGCTGCCTGCCCGTACCGCCAGATCGATGAGGCGCTCCATCTGAATGACGACCTCCCGGATGCCGCATCCGAGCTTGATCCGCCGATGCAGGTCGGAAGCGGGCACCGTGATGTGGACGCGCTGCGCGCCGGTTTCCAGCGAACGCCTGACATCGGCCTCCCGCATGCGGTTCCAGGCACAAACAGGCACGGACAGCCCCATCCCGGCCATAACGGCAACCAGCGCCGCCTCCGCTTCGGATACGGCCGGCACCCCCGCCTCGATCTCATCCACGAGGCCGGATTCGGCCAGACACTTCGCCAGATGCACCCGCTGCGCCCCGTCCATCCGCATGCCTGGACGTTGCAGCCCGTCCCGCAGGGTCGTGTCGATGATCCGCATTGCGGCACCTCATTTCAGCACCTGTCAGGGCGTCTCCACGCCGAACAGACCATCCGGATCCGATGCGATCTTGTTCGCCGCGCGGCCGGAAAGGGGACCCGGCACGAACCGGCGGGCCTGTCCATACCGTTCCGGATGCCACGGCTCGTACGCCATGGCGTTTTTGAGAATCCCATCCACATGAATGCCGGTCCCCACCTCAAAAATGCGGCTGCCCACGACCGGCGCGTGTGCAGGCAACGACACGCCGGCCAACGCGGCAACGCGGCGCACGGCCGTGACAATGCCGGCATCCTCGATGCCTGTCACCCCGAAATGGGATAGTGCCGCCGCCACCCGCTCCAGCGGGGGACCCACACGCACATCCGGCCCCGCGCAGACAAGCGCGTCCGCACCATCCAGCGCGGCTTCCACCGCCACGGCGACCGACAGCGCCGGAGGTCCCTCCGCCCATACGCCGATGCGCATGCCGGGAAGCCGGTTCCGCAACCGGTGCAGTCGTTCGATACCGGGGCCGCAGTAGGCCCGTGACAGGCCCCGGATCCATACGATGCCGTCCGTCTCCTGCTCCGCCCTCTCTTCCGTCCACGGCAGCGCATCGAGCTCCTCAAACCGGTCCATCCGGAGGACCCGCGCCGGTTTGCAAGCGGCACGCGCAGCCGCCTCCCTCGCACGGGGACGCGCGGCCATTGGCACGACACGGTTCCCGTCCGCTTGCGGACTGTCTTCGCGAAGCCCCCTCTCCGTCAGGTCCGCGCCCTCGAATACGATGACGCCGGCTGCCGCCAGCAGGCGATCCGCTTCCGCCTTCGCCACACAGCCCCGGAGTACTGCCGGACCCAGCCTGCAGCACAGCGTCAAGCCGCACCTCGCGCCGCTCACAGGTCGATCCGCTTCTCCGAGACAGGCTCCCCCTTGAGGAAATGCCGCTCGACAAGCGCCTCCATGTCATCGGGTGCCAGATCGCCATACCAGACATTGTCCGGATAGACGACCGCCACCGGCCCCTTACGGCAGATGCCGAAGCAACCCGTATGCGTCACCATCACCTGATCCTGCAGCTCATTCTCCTCGATGCACTCCATCAGCCGTCCGATGGCGGACACTGCCTCCTTCGCGTGGCAGAACCCTTTTTGCGAGCCGTTGAGCCGCACGCTCGAACAGACAAACACATGATACTTCGGTTTATGCATGTTGTTTCTCCCTCCCGCGGTCGGACATCAGCGCCGCCGCATCCAAGATCGCCGTTTCCACCAGATCGCAGCTTCGCACCACCATGACGCCCGCCTGTTCCAGCGCCTGCTCGGGCACATGCCCGATGCGCAGCGCCACCACCATCCGGCAGTCGGCCAGCATCGACACAGCCTGGGTGGTCCGGTCCGGCGCGGATTCCCCTGGTCCGCTCCCCGAAGGGGTATCCGGCGTGCCGTCACAAGCGGAACCATGACAGTACTTCCCGAGCCGGCGCTTTTCCACAGGCACAATTCGTCGACCTTCCACCCGGTAGAGATGGAAGACCTCCACCTGGCCGAAATGCCTGTCCACCCGCACGCCTTCCGATGTGGCGACCGCCGCAAGCCATGTGTCCCCCGCTCCCGGCCCGGGAAGCGACGCAGGCGGCGTGCTTGGTTCCGATCGGAACGGCAGTCTGCCTGCATCCCCGCTCACGGCCCTCTCCCCGACCTTGTCCATGTCCCTGTCGCCGCCTCCGCTCCCCTCGGCCCGCATCAGCTCGGCCGAGCGGTCGTGATCAAGCGTTCCCACGGCATCGGCCCGGCATTGCCGGCAGTGCAGCATCTGCGGCAGCAGTCCGCCGCATTGCGCGCGCACCCGGTCCAGCTCCGCCCTGCTCGTCTGGGGTAGATGCGCAAAATCGCTCCCCGGCGCGGGAATGAGCGGCATGATGTTTGAAAGTGACACCCCGAGGTCGCGCATGGCCGCAACCACGTCCGGCAGATGATGCCCGTTGATCTCGGGCACCAGCACGCTGTTGACCTTCACGACCATGCCCAGCGCCACGGCCATCCGGATGCCGGCCAGCTGCCGTTCCAGCAGCAGCCGGGCGGCCGCCTCGCCTTCGAGCAGGATGCCGTCGTCCACACAGGAACGGTACAGGCGCGCCCCGACCGTCGGATCCACCGCATTCACCGTCACGGTCAGATGCGTCACGCCCAGCGCGTGCAGCCGTTCGACATGGAAGGGGAGCCGCAGTCCGTTGGTCGACAGGCAGAACGTGACGTCCGGATCGATGCGGCGGATGCCCGCCAGCGTCTCCTCCGTCTGGAGGAAGTTGGCCAGGGCGTCTCCGGGGCCGGCAATGCCGACAACCGTCAGGTTGGGCACCTTGCGCCTGACCTCGGCGAACCGTGCGACGGCCTGCGCCGGGCTCAGCACGGCGCTGGTCACGCCGGGCCGGCTTTCATTGACGCAGTCGTACTTGCGGTTGCAGTACCGGCAGCCAAGGTTGCAGGCCGGCGCGACCGGCAGGTGCACCCGGGCGTTCTTGCACGCGCCCGGGGAAAAGCAGGGGTGGTTGTCCGTCTTCGCGGCCCGAACCGCCATGCCGGACGCCGGCAACACGGTCGACGTCCTGGCCGCAGCAGTGGGCGACACGTTGGTCGGCGAAACGGACGAAGTGCTGGCCGACAAGATGGGCGATGGGTCGCCCGAAGCAGCCGCCGCCCGCTCCCGTGCGGCATCGCCGCCGGGCAGATACCGCTTCGCCCTGCCACGGAACGTGGCGTGCTTGCGGGTCAGCATGGCATTCGCCACGGGATCGAGCAGCGCGGTGGCGCCCTCGTATCCGATGACGCACAGGCGCTGCGCCCCCATCCGGTCGTGGACCGGAAAGCCCATGCGGATCAAGGGAATGCCCAGAGACCGCTCCAGGTACCGGGCATCCGATCCGCCCACCGCCAGGTTCACCTTTCGTGCCTCCAGCGCATCGCGGAAGCGCCGGTAGTCCGCATCGGCGCTGACAAGCGGCTGGTCGGCCGGATCCGCGCCGCAATCCGAAAGAATTGCGGCGATCGTCTCCGGAAAGCCTTCCAGCGCGGTGCCGGTCATGACCGCCTCGACGTGGGCGCCCGACTCGGCCAGCAGGCGGGTCACCATCCGGCAGAAGGACGGCGCCCCGGCGATACAGACGCGCGCCTCCGCCAGGTGCTTGTGGCTGTCGACCAGCGCGTCAAGCAACCGGGCACGTTCGCGGACGAGTGAATGCGGCATGGCTCCCGCCGCACAGCCGCCCGCATAGGGCAACAGGGATGAAACAAACCGGTCCGTCGCGCGGACGCCGACCGGCACCTCCAACCGGTGAAACGGAACGCCGAACCGCTCCTGGAGGTGGCGTCCGACAGAGAGCCGTTCCGATGGCGGCGCGCCCACTTCGATGGTGACCGACGCCCGGTGGAGCCCCGCGATCGCCGCCAGCGGGGTCCCTCCCGGCGGGATGCGTTCCCAATCCGCACGCCAGCCTGCATCCAGCGTTTCCGATATGTCGGGCAGCAGCACATGGCGCACCTGGAGCAGGTCGAGCAGCCGGCGGATGCCGCGGACATCCCCCGGATTCAGGGGCGGCAGCACCAGCGCGACCAGGGGGCTTTCCGCCAACTCCGGCGTTCCGTTCGAACCTGGCTTCGGATCTGTCTTCGGACCCGGCTTCGAGTCCGGCTGCGGGTCCTGATTCGGATCCGAAGCAACATCCCCCGCCACGCCCTGTTCCTTCCCGGCCAGCGTGGCGACGACCGCGAGCAGCGCGGCGTACCAGCCCTCCTCCTGCGACCCGCCATAGCCCGGCGACTTCACGGGCACCAGCAGCGGCCCTTCCGGCCGTTCCGCCGCGACGTCGGCCACGATGCGCCCGACATCCTCCCCGATGGTCTCGGCCAGACAGGTGGTTGCCACTGCGACCATTTTCGGCGCATACAGCCGGACCAGGTTCCCGATGCCCCTGCGCAGGTTTTTCTCCCCGCCGTACACCGTACCCTCCTCGGAAAGCGAGGTCGACGCGATGTCCACCGGCTCATGGAAGTGTCCGGCCATATGCCGGCGGATGTAGGTGGCGCATCCCTGGGAGCCGTGCAGGATCGTCATGGCGCCCTCGATCCCCTTGAGCGCCATCGAGGCGCCCATGGGCATGCACATCTTGCAGGGATTCTCCGTCAGGGAAACCAGCACCGGTTCCGGCGCCTTCTTGATGTTTTTCATGCGCTCCTTCCCCTTTCCTCCCGAATAAGTCCCCACACCGGGCTGTTCACGGACTGATCGACCTCCGCCGCGAAATGCAGCACGCCGTCATACCCGCACAGCGCATGCTTGCGCTCGTGGTTGTGGTCGCAGAAGGCGACCCCGAGCTTGTAGGCCAGCGGGCGCTCCTTGACGCCGCCTACGAGGATGTCGGCGCCGTGCTCCTTCATGAAGCGTTCCATCTCGGCCGGATTCGCATCGTCCAGGATGACGGTGCCCGGCCCCGCCAGCGACCGCAGGATCTCGTATTCCTCGGGCCTGCCCGTCTGGGTGCCCACCATCACCGTCTCCATGCCGATCTCGCGGAACTGCGTGATCAGCGAGATGGCCTTGAAGCCGCCGCCCACGTACACGGCGGCCCTTCGGCCGACCAGCCGTTCCCGGTATCGTGCAAGCAACGGCAGCACGCGCGCCTCCTCCGCGTCCACGAAGGCTTCGGCGCGTGCAAGGATCGCCTCGTCGCCGGTGGCCGCCGCGATCCGCAGCAGTGAGCCGCGGGTATCGGCCAGTCCGAAAAAGCTCACGGAATGCCACGAAAGCCCGTACCGTTCCTCCATCCGCTTGGCGAGTGCCGTCATGGAGCCGGCGCACTGCACGATGTTGAAATCGGCCGTCGGGGCGCGCAGGATGTCGGCCGTCCGGGCATCGCCGGTCAGCACGCAGCCCACCTCGATGCCCAGCCGGGCCAGATAGCCCTTGATCATCCAGGTCTCGCCGGCCAGATTGAAGTCTCCCAGGAAATTGATGCGGGGCTTCCCCGGTCCGGCCCCCGCATCGTCCGCCACCTGCCCGCGTTCCATCAGCGACAGCAGCGCTTCGCCCGCGGCGCGGTAGCCGGCCGACTTGTTCCCGGAGAACCCGGCCGATTTGACCGGCAGCACCGGGATGCCATGCCGGGCTTCGGCGTCCCGGCACACCTGGTCGACGTCGTCGCCGATGACGCCCACGATGCAGGTCGCCAGCACGAAGACCGCCTTCGGCGCATGACGGGCGACCGCCTCGTCGATGGCCGCGGCCAGCTTCTTCTCGCCGCCGAAGATGACGTCCGTTTCCCGCATGTCCGTGGAGAAGCTGTTCCGATAGGTCTCCGGGCCGCTTGACAGGCTGCCGCGGATGTCCCAGGTGTAGCTGGCGCAGCCGATGGGGCCGTGCACGATGTGGACGGCGTCGACGATGGGATTGAGCACGACGCGGGCGCCGCAGAACACGCAGGCCCGCTGGCTGACCGCACCGGATACGCTCTGTCCGTCGCAGCGGATGCCGTTGGCCTCTCCGCCGCAGCCGATGCTGTGTTTCCTTTCCTCCAGGATGTCCGTCCGTTCCATGAAGCACCTCCCCTGTTGTCGCCGGATGCGGGTTCACCCGTGCCGGGCCGGTCCCCCGGGGACGAACCGGCCCGGGCGGAAGGGACTGGTCGTCACATGATCAGCTCCAGGTCCTCGTCGGCGCAATCGCGGTCCTGCCGGTCCAGCAGCGCGTTCGAGATCATCTCGATCAGGCGCAGCGCGCCCCGGTAGCCCACCACGGGCATGTAGGCGTGGGCGCTGCGGTCCAGGATCGGGAACCCGACGCGCACGAAGGGCACATCCTCGGCCCGGGCGATGTACTTGCCGTGGGTGCCGCCCATCAGCAGGTCGACCGGTTCCGCCTTCATCCACTGGTGGAGGGTGAACAGATCTCCCGCCGCCGCCACACGGGAGCCGGTCACCCCGGCTTCGTCCAGCAGCTTATCCACGGTCTTCACAAACGCATCCCCCGGCGTGCCGGTCAGCACGTATTTGGGCACCATGCCCAAAGACAGCAGGAACTCGGTCATGGCGATCACGAAATCCGGATCGCCGTACAGGGCGACGGTCTTGCCGTGATAGTGGTAGTGGCAGTCCACCATCAGGTCCACGACCTGGCCGCGCTCCTCCTCCACCGATGCGGGCACCGGCTTGCCGGTCAGGCGCGAAAGCGCCATCAGGAATGCATCCGTGGCCTTCACCCCGATGGGCGTCAGCAGGTCGGTGACCGGCACATGGCACTTGCGGTCGAGCTCCCAGGCGCCGTCACCGGACGCGAACGAGCCCAGCGCCAGCGTGGCGATGCTGTTGCCCGAGTCGGCGATGTCCTCGACCTTTGCCCCGCCGGCCGGGTACATGTCGTACCGGCCCGTCATGGGCGCGTCCATGACGCCGGAGGTGTCGGGGAACAGAATGTAGGGAATGTCCATGGCCTCCATCAGCCGCTTCATCTCACGCATGTCCGCCGGATTCACGAAACCCGGAATCACATTGACCTTGCCGTTGATGCCATCACGCCGGGCGAGGTACTTGACCATACCCTTGACCATGTTGGAGAAGCCGGTCACGTGCGAACCCACATAGCTGGGCGTGTTCGCATGGATGACCACCTTGCCCTCCGGCACCTGCGCCTGGCTGATGTAGGTGGGGATGTCGTCCCCGATCGTCTCGGACAGGCAGGTGGTGTGGATGGCAACCACATCCGGGTTGTAGATGGTGAACACATTCTTGAGGGCCGTCTTCAGATTGGCGCCGCCGCCGAACACGGCGGACCCCTCCGTGAAGGAGCTGGTCGACGCGGTGACCGGATCGCGGAAATGGCGGGTCAGGAACTTGCGGTGGTAGGCGCAGCAGCCCTGGGAGCCATGGCTGTGCGGCAGGCACTTGTGGATGCCGAGTGCGGCGTACATGGCGCCGACCGGCTGGCAGGTCTTGGCGGGGTTCACGACAAGGCCCTTGCGTTCCACCGGGGTTGCGGGGGTTGCGTCAAGCATGGAGTGCCTCCTTTCCCGGTACGGCGGCATGTGCCGCGACGGACGGCTTTCCGGGTGCGACCACGGATCCGGTGAGCATCGGCTCGGTCTTCCACGGCGGCGTCACGAGCTGCCACGAAGGGGTGGACAACCCCATGGCGATGTCGCGGGCGAACGTGACCGCGCCGCGGAAACCGGCGTACGGCCCCGAGTAGTCGTAGGAATGCAGCTGCTTGGAGAAGATGCCGGCCTTGTGGGCGACATACTTGTCCTTGATGCCGGAGCAGAAAATGTCCGGCTTGAGGATCTTGAGCAGCTGCTCGGTCTCGAAATGGTTCAGGTCGTCGACCACGTAGCTGCCATTCTCCATTTCACGGATCATGCCCGCATACGCGTTGAGGGAGATCTCCTTTTCGAGCGCGGCATACTGGTCGGGTGTCAGCACCACGCGGTAGTGTGCCGCGTCAGGAGAAACCTCGATGCTTTCGATGTTCTTGCTGTCGGCATCCTCCCGGATCGTGGGGATCACCTCGCGCCCCTCGTAGTCGTCCCGGTGGGCGAATTCGTAGCCGGCCATGATCGTTTTCACGCCGAGGTCGCCCAGCAGCTTCTGGTAATGGTGCGCGCGGGAACCGCCCACGAACAGGGCCGCCGTCTTTCCCTCGGTGATGGTGCGGAAATGGGCGAGATCCGCCTCGATGTCCGCCAGCTCGTCCGCGATCACCTGTTCGGTGCGGGCGGCGAGATCCGGATCGCCGAAATACTTCGCCACGTCCCGCAGCGACTTGGCCGTGCTGCGCACGCCGATGAAATTGACCTTGATCCAGTCGGTGCCGTACTTGGTCTTCATCATCTCGCCGATGTAGTTGATCGAGCGGTGGCACTGCACGAGGTTGAGCTGCGCCTTGTGTGCGTTCGACAGGTCCTCGACAGTGCCGTTGCCGGTCATGACCGACACCACGTCATACCCGATCGCCTTGAGCAGCCGTTCGATCTCGAAGCCGTCGCCGCCGATGTTGTACTCGCCCAGCAGGTTGATCGCGTACCGGCCCACCGCCTTGTCGCCGGTGCCGATGACATGGGTGATCAGGCCGTTGTTGGCGATGTGGTGGCCGCCCGACTGGGACACGCCCTTGTAGCCCTCGCAGCTGAACGATACCACCTTGATGCCGAAGGTTTCCGTCGCCCAGCGGGCCACCGCGTGGATGTCGTCGCCGATCAGTCCGACCGGGCAGGTCGAGCAGACAAAGACGGTGGACGGGGCAAAAATGCGCACCGCATCCTCGATGGCCGCCTTGAGCTTCTTCTCGCCGCCGAAGACGATGTCGCCCTCCTGCAGGTCGGTCGAGAAGCAGTAGTTGAGGAAGTTTTTCTCGCCCTTTTCCGAGCGGCCCTTGTTGCGGCGTGTTCCCCAGGTGTAATAACCGCAGCCGATGGGGCCATGCGTGATCACCACCGCATCGCGCAGCGGGCCGAGCACGACGCCCTTGCAGCCGGCGTAGCAGCAGCCGCGGTTGGTGATGATGCCCGGTATGGTTCTCGTGTTGGCCGTGATCGGACCGGTTTTTTCCTCCGTCTTTTCGAGCAGGTGGTCCTTCCGGTTCTTGAACACGGCCGCCGGATACTGGTCGAGCATCCGGTCGATGCGCTTGTCCATGCGTCCTCCTATGCGGCATGCCGTATCATGGGCATGCCCGTTCGTCCGAGTGTGGCCTGCGGATGCATTGCCTGTGATGCGCTTACAGCGCCGCGCTGCCTGACTCTCCGGTCCGGACGCGGATGGCGTCATCGAGGTCCATCACGAAGATCTTGCCGTCGCCGGGCCTCCCCTGGCTGTTGACCGAAAAGATCGCTTCGAGGCACTTGGGCAGCTCGGCGTCCTCGATCATGAGATTGATCATGCGCTTGGGAATCAGCCGATGGACCCCGGGTGTCAGATCCTGCACATCCACGGCGCTGCTCTGGAAGTTCATCGTGTCCCCGGCGACGAGCGCCACCGGCTTCTTCCCGCGTCCGAGCACCTTGCGCGCCGTGATGCAGGGAATGCCGGCCTCCAGCAACGCCTGCTTGGTCTTGCCGATCTTGTCCATGCGGATGACGGCCAGTATTTCCTTCATGGCTCCTCCTTCCGATGGGGGGTCACAGGCCCTCCGCCTGCGAACTGACGGTGTAGGCGGTCATCACGGGGCTGATGAAGATCTTGCCATCGCCGAACGCGCCCTTCTCACCGGTCCGCGCGTTTTTCAGGATGACACGGACGACATCGTCCCTGTCCTCGTCGTTGACCACCATGAACAGCATTTCCTTGGGGATTTCGTCGTAGTACACATCCCCGACCTTCACGCCACGCTGGCGGCCCCGTCCCATGACATCCATCTTCGTCACGGCCGGGAACCCGGCCTCCACCAGCTCCGACAGCACCTCGTTGACCTTCTCCGGGCGCAGGATCGCGCGTACCATCACCATATGTTCCATCCTCCCTCATGCATGTCCGGTTTTCCGAACCGAACCATGTCCGCCGTGTGTTCCTCTCGTCAGCCCAGAATGCCGTACTCCATCATCAGCTCCTCGAGCCGGTCCTGCACCATGGGCTTGGGAATGACGTACATGTCGTTCCCGTCGATGGCGCGGGCCAGGCCGCGGTAGGCGTCGGCCTGCTCGGTCGTGGGATCGTAGTCGATGACGGTTTTCTTGTTGATCTCCGCCCGCTGCACGATGTTGTCGCGCGGCACAAACCAGATGAGCTGGCTGCCCAGCTCCTTGGCGAACGCCTCCAGAAGCGCCTGCTCGTTGTCGACCTTGCGGCTGTTGCAGATGATGCCGCCCAGGCGGGTGCCGCCGGTGTTGGCGTACTTCTGGATGCCCTTGGAGATGTTGTTGGCCGCATACAGCGCCATCAGCTCGCCGCTGGCGACGATGTAGATCTCCTTGGCCTTGCCTTCGCGGATGGGCATGGCGAAGCCGCCGCACACCACGTCGCCGAGCACGTCGTAAAACACGTAGTCGAGGTCGTTGGTGTAGGCGCCCAGGGATTCGAGCATGTTGATGGAGGTGATGATGCCGCGCCCCGCACAGCCGACGCCGGGCTCCGGTCCGCCCGACTCGACGCAGCGGATGTCGAAGACGCCGCGCTTGAGGATCGTGTCCAGCTCCACATCCTCCCCCTCGTCGCGCAGCGTGTCGAGCACGCTCTTCTGCGAGAGCCCCCCCAGCACAAGGCGTGTGGAATCCGCCTTGGGGTCGCACCCGACGATCATGACCTTCTTGCCCATCTCACCGAGCCCTGCGGTGAGGTTCTGCGTGGTCGTCGACTTGCCGATGCCGCCTTTTCCATAGATCGCTACCTGTCTCATGTCGTACGCTCCTTTGCTGTCCGGGCGCAGCCGCCCCGCCGTGGTGTCCCTGTACTGCCTGGAATGGTGCCTGTATGCGACGGACGACCGTTTCCGGGTCCGGCAAAACAGCGGAATGACCGATACGCGGATGCGTGTACGCCGGGATGCACCTGGCACAGGATCGAAGCGCGGGCGGAGTGAACGACGCAAAACGCCGCATCTTCCCCTGCGCACGTCCAGGTGCGGGAATCTGCGGCGTTCGAGGCCGTTGTGGTTGGGGCGTGCGGGCTGACGGAGCCCGGACACGTCATGCGAGACCGAAGGGAAGGGTGGAACGGAAGGGTTCTTCCGAAGAGAGGGGGCAAATCGCCGGGGTCGGCATCAGGGTTCGCCGTGGATCCCCATGTCCGCCGCCAGGATGATCGCTTCCGCGATTTTGCCCATCGGCTGCCTGGATTCCCGGCTTTTTCGCCGGATCACCTCATAGGCTTCCGCCTCGCTGAGGTTCTGCATCCGGCCCAGCAGCCATTTCGCCTTCTCCAGGCTGCGGCGTTCGTCCATGGAACGGCGCAGCCGGTGGATCTCGCGCTGGTGCTCGGCCAAAAGGCGGAAGGTCTTGATGCCCTGCGTCACGACAGGAAGCACCGCTTCCTCCGCAATCGGCTTGGGCAGCCAGGTGGAGACGGCCGATCGTTCGAGGAACCGCTCGATTCCCTCATGCGTGCCATGGGTCAGCAGCAGCAGGGCACAGAGCCATTCCGCCTCGATCGTCTGCAGGGAGGCCACCAGGCCGGAGGGATCCTCCTGCACGTCGATGACCAGCAGATCCGGCTGGATTGTCCGGACCGTACGCAGCAGGCTGTCCTGATCGGACACCTGGCCGGCGTATGTGCACCCGGATCCGACCAGCACGTTGCCGACGCGGGCCATCGACTGCTTGCACTGTCCGAGCAACAAGAATCTTGCCCGCATGGCCCACCTCCCTCCCGACATGAAACAAGGCGCCCCGGGGATTTCCCCGAAGCGCCATTGCATCCATCCGTCGACCGGATGAGCCAATGGTAACACGGCCTTCCTTGTTTTTGCAAGTCTGTTTTTCATTTCTGTCATTTTTCACAATTGAACCCTTCGCAAAATGCTTCTATACTGTAGCCAAACGCCAACATATCCACACCAGTATTGCCGTTTGGCCGCAATCAGGTATGGAGGGTTCAACAATGAGTGCATGTGAACCGACTCGATTCCGTCATTTTATCAGGCAGCATTTCAAGTCATCACACCCTGTCCGCACGGAATTCCCGACCACCGCCTCCCCAAACCGCTTCACCCGACGGGGCAGCCTCCTCCCATTGCTGTCCCTCACGGGTGTCATCATGCTTGCAGGCGGCTGTGGCGCCTCAGTCGCCACAGGGGATGCCGGGAAGGCGGACCCAGGCCATGCGACCGTCACGATCAGGGTATCCGCAGCCGCAAGCCTCACGGAGCTGCTGACGACTCTGGAGCCTGTGTATGAGGCGGATCATCCGGAGACCGACCTTGTTTTTATGTTTGGCGCATCGGGCGCACTGGCCGAGCAAATCGCGCAGGGTGCCCCCGCCGACCTGTTCCTCAGCGCCGCGGCACAGCCCATGGACAAGCTTGACAAGGCCGGGCTGCTTGCAGGCGGCACACGCATCGACTGCCTGGCCAACCGGCTTGTGCTCGTGGTCCCGGCCACACGAGCGTCACTCGAAGATTTCAGCGACGCGGCCTCCGATGCGGTCCAACGGCTGGCCATCGGAGATCCTGCCACGGTTCCGGCCGGCGCGTATGCGATGGAGGCATTCGATCATCTGGGCATCATCGACGAAGTGAAGCGAAAGGCCGTATACGCGAAGGATGTCCGCGCCGTGCTGGCCTGGGTGGCTGCCGGGGAGGCGGATGCAGGCGTGGTGTACGCCAGCGACGTGCTGCATCAGAAAAAGGTGGTGCGCGCCGCGACAGCGGATGACTCGCTGCACGCGCCCATCCTGTACCCGGGGGCGGTCATGTCCGCTTCGGCCCATGCGGAGGAGGCAGAAGGGTTTCTGAGGTATCTTGCGGATCCGGGACAGGATGCGGTCATCGAGTCGTTCGGTTTCACAAGGCCCTGAACGGTCGCCGTTTCCCGGCACGGCGGCTCCTGTGCGGCCGGCATCCCGATAAGGAGGTGAACCCGTGGATTTGTCCCCGTTCCTGCTCTCATTGCGCATCGCGGCACTTTCCACACTGACCGCCCTCGTGATCGGGGTGCCGGCCGCCTGGCAGGTCACGCGCACGCGCGGCAGCCTCCGCACCCTGCTGGACACCCTGCTGTCCCTGCCGATGGTGCTGCCGCCCACCGTTGCGGGTCTGGTGCTGGTGGTCCTGCTTGGCCGCAACGGTCCCTATCCCCTCCTGTTGGGTCGCCCGGGGGCATCCCTCCTGTTCACGGCTACCGCCGCCGTCATCGCCGCGACAGTCGTTTCCTTCCCGCTGCTGTACCGCGCCGTGCGCGGCGCCTTCGAGCAGGTGGATGTCCGTTTGCTGTGGTGCGCCCGCTCCCTTGGCGCATCGGAGTTGCGCGTGTTCCTTCGGGTGGCCTGCCCCACTGCCCTTCCGGGCATTGCCGGCGGGGTGGCGCTCGCCTTCGCCCGTTCCCTCGGTGAGTTCGGAGCGACCTTCATGGTGTCCGGCAGTATCCCGGGAAAAACACTGACCGTGCCGGTCGCCATCTTTCAGGCTGTCGAGGCGGGGCATCCGGAGGAGGCTGCCATGTGGTCCGGCCTGCTGCTGATGGCCTCCTGGATCGTCATGTCTCTCGTCCGGCTGGGCGATGGCAGGAGCCGCGGTCGCCTGTTCCGAAGGCGCCGCAGCTCGCCGGAGCTGCCCGCAGCAGCGCCGACTTCCGGTTCATCCGAGCGGAGAACGGCCGTACCGGACAGCACACACCGGCGCAGTCAGGAGGATCCCGCATGGCCTTGACGGTTTCCCTGCGCAAGCAGTGGCCTGGATTCTCGCTCGCGGTGGACTTCGATACCGGCAGTATCCCGGCCACAGGTGGCCGCACCCCGCTCGTGGGCTGTCACGCCCCGGACTCGGACAGGGAGGGAACGGGCCCCCTCGCCCTGTTCGGGGCATCCGGCTCGGGCAAGAGCCTCACGCTGGCCTGCATCGCAGGCCATGTGCAGCCGGACGCCGGGTGCATCCGCCTCAATGGCCGCACGCTCTTCGATGTGGCGGACCGCATCGACGTACCCGCCCGCTCGCGTCGCATCGGGTGCCTGTTCCAGCAGCCCTCCCTGTTTCCGGCCATGACCGTTTCCGAGAACATCGCATTCGGCCTGACCGCCCTGCGGGGACCGGAACGAAAACGGCGAATCGATGAGTGGCTGGAGCGAACGGGCATGACCGCCCTGAGCGAAAGGAAGCCGCACGAGCTGTCCGGCGGACAGCAGCAGCGCGTGGCGCTGGCACGCGCCATGGCGCCCCGGCCGGAGGCACTCCTGCTGGACGAGCCGTTTTCCGCGCTCGATGCCGCCATGCGGGACGACCTGCTGGCCCAGGTCGATGAGGTGGTCCGCGCCTACGAGGGTATCTGCGTGCTTGTCACGCACCGGGTGGAGGAGGCCTATCGGCTGTGTCCGCGCATCCTGGTGCTCGACCGGGGACGGATCGCTGCGGATGCCGATCGTGACGGGCTCTTCGCCG
The DNA here is from genome assembly GCA_023440865.1 of Bacillota bacterium. Classification (GTDB taxonomy): domain Bacteria; phylum Bacillota; class Clostridia; order DSM-8532; family DSM-8532; genus JAEWSN01. The sequence goes on along the minus strand of JAEXRM010000053.1, from coordinate 18,742 downwards.
CTCCGCCGACACCGGCCGCCGCCGCGGCGGTCGGCTGCCTGAATCAGTTTCCGGCCCGCATCGGGCAAGACGGTCTGCCGGCGGTCCCAGGCTGGTCGCGACCGCTCGTGTTGCCGGCCGGCACAAGCTTTCCGTCGGATACGACGCATATCGGCATCTGGCCCCAGGACGTGCTGGTTCCGGATACAGCAACGGACGAGCCGAACACACTGTGCTGCATGCCGCATCCGGATCCGGCCGCCGCGTCCCCCCGCACCGTCCGGATCCGTTTCATTCAGGTCGACGACCGGAACACACCACCGCTTCCCATCCTGTGCGAGCTGCCGCGGGACACGGGCCGTGCCCTCCTGACAAGCACAGGCCCCGTCCGCATCCTGCTGCCTCCGGAAAAGCTGTTCGCCATGCGTGCGCCGACCCGGGCTTGAGGCCGCGGCGGATGCTGTTCGCGTTGTGCCATGCATGCGCCCCGCATCCGGATTCCCCTTCGGGAGGCGCCTCGGGGCATGAGCAGCGCATCGGCACCGCAAAATCCAGTCAGCGAGCGGAAGATTCGCCATATAAGCGTTCGACCCGGACCTTCGGTTTGGTATATACTGTGAGCATCATCCGTATACCATTCCATGCGAGGTGTTCCATGCAGCATGCTTCATCTGTCGCAAGGCGCTTGTCCGGCGCGCTTCTGTGCTTCACACTCCTTGTGTCCGGTTGCGCGTCCGCACCGCCGGCACAGGATCCCGACGCCCCACCCGTGGTTGCCATGGATTCCGGCTCGCCCGCACAGTCCAATGATGTCGGCTCTGCGTCCCCTGCCGCGGACGACGCCTCTCCCGGCACAGCCGACGACGCCAATGCCCGCACGCTGACACTGTTGACGCTCGACGGCATGCTGCCGCAGAAAAACGTCGATGCGGCCAACGTGCAGCTTTCCCGCAAGGGCATCCCTTTCCGGCTCCAGTTGCGCGTCGTGCCGCACGACCAGTATTACGAGCAGATGATGTCCGCTGCGGACGTCGACCTGATCCTTTCCGACCGGGTGTCTGCGCTGTACGCCTTCGGTCAGGGACGCGTCGCCGATCTGGCCCCACTGCTGACCGATTACGCGGCTTTGCGCGAAACGGCTCCGGCGGAGGCGTGGGCGGAATTCGCACGTTCCGGCGCACAGGTTGCGTATCCGCTGACCAACAGCGCCTCGGACGGCGGCTGGGAAACCGGCGTGCTCATCCGCCGCGACATCCTCACGGCATTGGGCGCATCGGACCCGCAGACGCCGGAAGAGCTGCTGGCACTCTGCCTCAAGGCCAAGGAAGCGGGCCAGGACTACCGGCTTGCCGTTCACATGGCCGTCGCCCCCTATGCATTCCACCGCACATATGACGAATGGCCCTTCTATGTGGATACCGACTCCTTGCTGCTGTATCGGCCGGATGGCGCCGTGGACCTGTACGCCGACACTTCCGTCTTCACCCGCGACGCGGGCCTGCTGCGCGAATTCTTCGCGAAAAAGGTGCTTCGCCCGCTGCGGTATGTCGACGAGGTCCAGGCTTTTTCCGACAAATTCGACGCGCTGGCGGCGCTGTACCCCATCCGCTGCGGAGAAAAATCACCCCATGCCAAGGATGTCGCCTACATCCAGTTCGCACCGGACAAGGCGAACTTCCGCATCGGCCGGGTGGCGGATGTCGGTCTGGCCGTGAGCACCACCACGCGGGAACCGTCGGACGCGCTGACACTGTTGCAGGCCCTGTACGCCGATGCCGATATCCGCAACGCGCTTGTGTGCGGGCAGGAAGGTACGGACTGGGAGAAGGAAGGCGAAACCGGCATCCGGATGATCGGCGGCAAGCGCCCCGCGTATGGCATTGCCCAGTGTTGCAGTCTCCCCGCCATTTCGGATGCGCCCGTCTCGCCGGAGGAAGCCTTTTCCGCCAAGGCCGGCACATTGGCAGCCTTTCCGATCGCACAGTTCAATACCGAGGCAGGCGACGGGTCCCTCGATGCCATCCGCAATGCCATCGAGCAGACACCGAACGCCCTGTATGGGGACGCAGGCGTGTACGCGCTGCGCTCACGCAACGGGCCGATCGCCATCCTGCCCGACTGTCTGAAGACGCTCCGCGACGCCGGCGCGGATACGCTGCGCGAGGAGACGGAGAAGCAGTTCCGGGCGTTCCTCTCGCAGGAACGGTAAACTGATCCAAAGCATAACGAACGGCATAGGGATTTTCACATAATGCCGTTTGTATGGATCTCCAGGATGGTCAATCGATTCTGCTCGTTATATGAGGAGGTCTTGACCGTGGTGGTGGAACCCTGTGTGACCGTTTCCGTCAGACGGTTTCCGGCTGCGTCAAAGGTGTAGGCTGTGGCGCGTCCATTCGGTTCGGACACGGTCAACAGGCGGTTCAGGTTGTCGTATGTGTACGTGGTGGTTCCCTTGCCATCCGTCTTTCCGGTTTGGTTGCGGGCGGCATCGTAGGTGTAGGCGTAGCTGTCGATGCCCGTTCCATCACCCTTGCGGTTGATGAGCGACTCGAGCAGGCCATCCACGGTGTAGGTGTAGTCTTCCCGGACCCCGGAGTCGTAGACCAGACTCTCCCGCAGGCCCGTATCGGTGTAGGCGTATGTGGCGGAATGGGTGCCGGAACCGGTGCCGGAAATCACGTGGGAGATGCGTCCCATACTGTCGTATACGGTATCCGTGATGTGGCCGGCAGCGTCCGTCATGCGTTCGCCCACATGTCCGGCCGGCAGAGAGGCGGTGCGGTCGTACACATACGAAAGGATTCCAACAAGGGGATCCTGCTTCGTGAGCAGCCGATTCAGAGCATCGTAGGTGTAGGTCGTGATGCCGGTTGCGTCGGTGAGGGTCAGTAGGTTGCCGTTGTCGTCCCACTTGCGGCTGACGGCATCGTCGCCGACGGTCTCGGTCAGGATGCGGCCGCGGGCGTCGTATGTCCAGACGGTTTCCGTCCCCATGCGGTCGGTCCGGGTTATCATGCGACCGGCGGCATCATAGGCATACGATTCGGTCTTCGCGGCGTCGTACGTGTAGACGCCCTGTGTGCCCATCCTTCCGCCGTGGTCGATGCGGCGGACCGGCAGGTTGCGCACGTTGTACTCGAACGTGGTCACATGGTCGTTTCCATCGGTCTGTGCCAGGCAATTGCCGTTTGGATCAAGCTGGTAGGCGGTCGTGACGGCATTTCCGCCGGATGCATGCTGGCTGGTCTCTGTGAGCACGCGGCCAGTCACGTCATTGATTGTGAGGGTGTTGTCCCCCTCCGCGTCCTGTCGCCACGATGGTTTGCCACTGGGAATCGGAAGGATCGAAGCTGATGGATTGAGATAGGAGCTTTATCAATATGAGGTTGTCAAGGAACGATGGCCGCCGGCAAATTGAAACGCACACAGAATATGCTGCTCAGCAAGCATAGTTGTCAACTTCTCGATATATTTCCATGGAGCCAGAAGGATTATACTGCCAGAACGAACATCAATTGATTGAAGCGGTTTTCCAGGTCTTCCTTGCATTCATTCCGGATCTCCTTCACCTCATCGAATAAGGCGGCCGCTAGTCCTGTCACACACGCCAATTGTCACCAATCATCATGATCCAATGTTTACCTTGTACAGATTACCATTGCGTCCATACATCCACCATAGGACCAGAGACTCATTCACATAACGCCTCGTGCAAGCAGGAACAGGGTTTTCATTCGATGACATGTCGAAAGTGCAAGGATCGCCACTGTCAGGACTCCTGCATGTTGCGCCCCTATATCACCACCAATACCGGTGCACGAGAAAAGCGGCGCCTCCTCCTGATCGGGTGACGCCGCTTCCTGTGTCATTTCCTATAAACGCTCATGCAGATACAAGCGTGTTCAACAGCCCCTCACCCCGCCCGGCTGAGGAACCGGTCGAGGATCTGCTGCCGGTATTCCTTCGACAGTGAGGCGAAGAAGGCCGAGTAACCCGTCACGCGAACCACCAGGTCCGGGTCTGAATCCGGGTTCTCGTGCGCCTTGCGCAGCCGGTCGGCCGTCAGGCAGTTGAGGTTGATGAGCGTGCCTCCCATCCGGTTGTGCGCATGAATGAGCGCGACCAACGCGTCCACGCCGCCCGCCTTTGCCAGCATGTCGCTGTCGATGTCCAGGTGCAGCGGGGCGGAATTGCCGAACCCCGGCTGGGCGCGGGCCACAGCGGTCGCCTTGAGCGACGGCGAGAAGGAGTCGAGTCCCCGCGCGAAGCCCGGATCCGGCTCGTTCGAATGCGAAATGGGCTCGAACGACTTGCGCCCGTTCGGTGTCGCAGGCAGCTTCATCCCCAATTCGATGATGCTGCCGTGCGAGAACATGCCGGGTATGATCGGCAGGTTGTGCTTCGGGGTGCCCGTCGCGGTGCAGGCGGTGACAAAGGCGTCGCGGACGCGCAGCGCCCAGGCCTCCGCACGGGAATCCGGGCTGCCGAACCGCGCGATGTTGCGCAGCATCAGCCGGACGTCCTCCGCGTCGCGATAATCGGTGTCGAGCACCTCGTACAGGCGCTTCCACGTGAGACGCCGCTCCCGGACAACCCGCTGCTCGATGGCCGCAAACGAGTCCGCCACCGTCGCGAGCGCGACGCCGTCAATGTTGAAGTTGAGAATGTCCACGCCGCCTTCGGAGCAGTTGAGCCCCCGCTCGACCGGCCCGTGCATGAACAGGTTGTAGACCATCTCCGGGGTGCGCTTGCCGACAATCTCGTAATGCCGGTCGTACCCGGCCTTGATGCTGTCGACGATGATGCCGGCATGATGGGCGAATCGAGTGAAAAGCGCTTCCAGCAAAACGTCGCCATCCGAATCCAGACAGCCGCAGGCGTCCTGCCGCAGGTCCTCGAGCGCATAATGCAGCGCAAAACCCAGATTGGCGCGCGTCACGTCCTGCAGCGGATACTCGACGCCGGGAAGCGCCGTCCAATTGCAGCCCACCTTCGCGCGCATCCGGGCAAGCCCCATTGGGAATCCGTTGCGCGCATAGCCTTCCTCGCACCCCACGTTGAGCGAATAATCCACACCGGAACCGTCGGCAAGGACATATTCGACGCTGCGGCGCAGCAGCTCTGGATGCACCCCGTCATGCACGCGCAGCGCGATGTTCGCGGGGATGCCCAGCAGATGCATCGCATCGAGGATCAGGAAGGACATGCGGCTGGTCAGGTCTGCCGTGCCGTCCGGATTCAGGCCCGCGATCTGGGAGTAGTGCGTGTCGTTGAACAAGAGGCTTGCCACGTGCCAGACAGCTTCCTCGTCGGTGAGGATGCCGTCGGCCATGTCGCGCTCGTAATACGGCTGCAGCAGCACATCCAGCTGCTGCAGGGCGCCGCCGGCGAAATACGTGCGGTCAAGCGACTGGAAGTGCGCGAGGAACTGGCAGGCCTCCCGCAGCGTGCGCGGTGCGCCGTCCACGAGCCATTCGTTCATCTCGGCGATGACCAGCAGATTCTCCGCATCCTGTTCCGCCTGCTCGCGCAATCCGTTTTCGAGCGAGGCGCCACCCAATCGGATGTCGTGCGCCATGCGGCGCGCTTCCTGCGCGAGCCCGGCAACCCATGTCCTGACACCCAGTACCACCTGCTCCTCGCCGTCGTGGAACGCCGGATCAGCCGGCCGGTTGAGGGTGCGGTAATGGCGGATCTTCTCCAGCAGACCGCCCCATCCCAGCTGCAGTCCGATGTTCATATCCGGCGCGCAATGGTTCATGCCGCCAAAGCCCGGGCGGGTATCGTACTTGAGCCAGACCGCCTCGAGTTCGGATGGGATGTCCTCGGCGGGCAGCCGCACGTTGACCCAGTTGTGCAGCGTGCCGACCCACGCGCCGGCCAGGGCGCTGTTGCGGTTCACATAGCGGGGCATGACCTCGAAAAAGCGGCGCAGCGTCGCACCGATGGCCCGGGCACCGCAGACAACGCCATCGGGCCGATCCGATGCCACCTTGAACGTGAAATCGGGATACAGCACAAAGCCCCAGTCATCGAAATCGAGCTTGCCGCGCCCGAAGTGCCGGATCTTCGCCTCGTTGATCTCCATCTTGTCATGATGCAGGCCGGCAATGCGACGGTTGTACAGGGGCGAAAGCACGATCTTGTCCGTGTTGATCATGTCATACCTCCTTCAGTCCGGGTATCTGCGCCAGCCTTCGATGCAAGCCTGCGCTGCAGGGGGAAGCCGAATAGGCGACGCGCTGATGAAGTGGGCAACAATGTGTGTATGAGCATTCGCTCCCGGGCGGCGCGCCCGGGCACGCGCGTGAAACTGAAACGGAAATGATGTGGACGAATGGACGGATCGGTCATCATGCGGTTGTCCTCAGGCCATGGGAGGAGAGGATCGCAACGGCCGCATCGATCTCCACCCGGGAGGGAACCCGGAAGCGGTTCCCGTCAGCCGTTTCGCCCAGGGATGCCTTTTTCCCCTCACCGAGCCGGTGATAGGGAAGGAGCTCCACAAGCTCCACCGGCAAGCCCGCCAGCAACCGCCCGATGCCGTCCATTTCGGCGCCGTTTGCTTCCGGTATGAAGGGAACCCGTACGATAACCCGTTTTCCCGCCGCGCACAGGCGCCGGAGATTGTCGAGGATGCGCTCGTTTCGGCGTCCGGTCAGGCGTTCGTGCACATCCGGATCCGCCGCCTTGATGTCGTACAGGAACAGTGCCGCGTAGGGGAGAACCGCCTCAAAGGCGGGCCAGGGCACATGACCGGCCGTATCGACCGCCACATGGATGCCGGCGGCATGGCATGCGGCTACAGCCTCCGCCAGGAAGCCGGCTTGCAACAAGCATTCACCGCCCGTGAACGTGACACCCCCGCCGGATGCCTCGTAGTAGGGACGATCGCTTTCCAGCCGGTGCATCAGCGCGGGTACGGTGACATGCTCGCCGATGCCGGTCAGCGCCTCGGCATAGCAATCGCCCACGCACGCCAGACAAACGGTGCAACGGGAGCGGTCCAGCCGATGCCGTCCGGCTGCATCGACCTGCTGCGCCCCGTGCGGACAGCCAGCCAGACACCGGCCGCAGCCGATGCAGCGTTCCTCGTTGAAGGAAAGCTGCCGCATGCCCGGAATCGATTCGGGATTGTGGCACCACAGGCAGCGCAGGCTGCAGCCCTTGAAGAACACGGCGGTCCGGATGCCCGGGCCGTCATGCGTGGAGAAGCGCTGGATGTTGTAGATGAGTCCGTCCATGCGTTCTGCCGTTTCCGCCAGGGCTGCCTTTCCGGTTGCGCCCCGACTTGCCGCTTACATGTAATTCCTTGTGACATGATATCACCCGAGACCACAAACGGCAATCCTTGAAACGCAGGTCCTTGCAGATTCATGACATGACCCGATTTGCTTGAATGGCGGCAGGGTATCTATGCATGGCAGGGGACAATCAACGACTCGTCTCCGTTGGAACGAACGGCGTTGACCGGGAGAGTGCCGATGACAGACAACTACTGCATGCTGCTGAGCCGCAACCATGCAACCGCGCTCAAGATCGAGATGATCATCAAGGCGATCGGCGTCGAGGTGCTTTCCGTCCGGAGCCTGCTGATGCTGAAGAACGAACTGGCTGCGCAGGCCGTCGAACCCATGTTTATTCTGGTGGACATCGAGAACTCGCCGGAAGACACGCTGCTGGTTGCGGGCGTCAAGGAAGTGATCGGCGACGCACCGCTCCTCGTGCTGGGCAACGAACCCCGGCGCGACTACCTGCTCGAGATGCTGCATGCCGGCGCATCCGATTTTCTGGTCAAGCCGCTTGATGAACGGCTTGCAGCCGATAAAGTCAAAAAGGCGCTGAAAAGGCAGCTCGAGGCCGGCCCGCACCTGACCGAGGCGGCGCGCGCCATGCTCCGGATCGAGCTGGCCAAGGCCCGCAAGGGAAGTTACGCGCTCAGCGTCGGACTGTTGTCCCTGCAATCTCCGGGCATCGCGAGCGGATTCGAGCTGGAGCAGCGTTATCGCCGTGATGTGCCGGCTGTCTTCGACGCGCTGGCCGGCCATTTTTTCGAAACGGATCTTCGCCTGATGGTCGGGGTCAACCACATGCTTGTCATGCTGCCCTTTTGCTCGGGCGAACAGCGCTCTGTCTTCTCGGACAAGGTGACCGCACATTTCGCCCGGCTCCAGGAGGAACATCAGCCATACGGCCAGTATCTGCTGATGCAGGCCTACCAGTCCGACTTCGACCTCAACGAGCGGCCTGACCGGCTGTTTGAAACGCTGCTGCTGTCATTGACGGAAACCCGGGAACGGGGTGTCCCCGCATGAAAGCCCCCGTGATCCGGGTTCCTCTTGAACAGCGTGGATGCCGGTTTCCCCGCGCATCTCGGTGATTCCCGATTTCGTTTGCCTGGTGTGGATTCCGATAATCCCGTACTTACCGGTCATTCCTGCTTTCCTGTGTCGGCAGACCATTCCGGTTTCCCCCGCCCGCACGCAGCCTGGTATACAGGCGCAGCGCGCCGATCGCGGGAGTCAGCGCCCGGATGTACATCTTTCGATGGGCCTGCGCCAGCTCCTTCCGAATCTCGATATGCTGCGGACAGTGGCGCTCGCACTTGCCGCACTGCATGCACAGACCGGCATGGTTCGGCTTGCCGCCGGCATACCCGCTGCTCGCCATGGTGTACTGGATGCGCTGCTGCAGCGGTTGCCCGAGTGCGGCGGTATTGTACATGGCGAACACATCGGGAATGTTCACCCCGGCAGGGCAGGGCATGCAGTAGCCGCACCCCGTACAGCCGACGCGGATGCGGCTGCGCAGGGCGTCGCGCACCGTGCTAATGACCGCGTGATCCGCGGAGGCAAGCATGCCCGGCTCCGCCTTGGCGGCCAGGCGGATGTTCTCCTCGATATGGGTCTCCTCGTTCATGCCGGAAAGCACCACCTGCAGCTCCGGTTGATCGTACAGCCAGTCGAACGCCCACGCGGCCGGTGTCCGGCGGATCGAAGCCTTCTCCATGGCATCACGGGCTTCCGCCGGCAAACGGCCCGTCAGCATGCCACCCCGAAGCGGTTCCATGACAACGATGCCGAGCCCCTTGGCGGCAGCATGGCGCATGCCTTCCCGGCCAGCCTGGAATTGTTCGTCGAGGTAGTTGTACTGGATCTGGCAGAACTCCCAGTCGAAGTCGTCGACGACACGGATGAAGTCTTCCCGGCTTCCATGCCAGGAGAAGCCGATGTGCCGCACCCTGCCGGCCGCCCGCACCTCTGCGAGCCATTCGTCGAAGCCGCAGGCGCGGAACCTGCGCCAACCCTCGAAATCATTGAGTGCGTGCACCAGCAGGAAATCAATGCGGTCTGTCTGCAGCCGCTCGAGCATCCCCTCGAGATGACGATCGAGGTCCTTGCGCGCATGCACCCGGAACGGGGGAATCTTGTCCGCGACAAGCACCCGGTCGCGCCACCCCTTTGCGAGGATGCGCCCGAGGACAGCTTCCGAACCGGGATACAGGATAGCGGTATCAAAATAGTTGACACCTGCCTCGATGGCGGAGATCACCTGCCGCTCCGTCCGCTCCTCATCGATGCGGCCGTTCTTCGTGGGAAAGCGCATGCATCCGTAGCCCAGCAGTGATACGGTTTCTCCGGTTTTTCCAAACGTGCGTGTCTTCATGGCGCCACCTCCAAGGATTTTTGATCGCAAGCTACTGTACTGACTGGTCAGTCGATTATTCTCTCGATGATTCGCATCATGGTTGATCAATCACATCCAACCCGGTCAACCAAATCACAATCCGATCCATCGAAACAGGTAAAAAAACATCACCGCTCAGGCGCGAATGGCGTCCCATACCAGGTGGAACGCGCCGTCCATGAACGCGGCATCCCCGACGCATGCGGGATGCGCGATGGCGTAGTCGAGCGATTGCATGAACATGACGGAAACGAGCTCGAACAGGTAGTCTTCCGGCAGGGGCTTGAGCCGGTGCTCGCGAATACCCTCGCCGACCATGGCGCGGAATGATGCAAACCGCTGCAGGCCCTCCTCGCGCGTGTTTGCCCGGATGAGCGCGGAATGGCTGTACTGCTGGAAGAAGGCATACTCCGCAGGCGAAGCGACACCCCAGCGCAGCAGGTTGGCATGCACGATCCGCAGCTGCTCCATCAGGCTGGCGCCGGAAGGAATGCCCCTGCCCATCGCCTCGACCATGCGGTCCTTGCACCGCAGGTACAGCCCGTTCACCAGGTCTTCCTTCGTCGGGAAATAGTGGAACAGGGTCCCCGTCGCCACACCGGCCTCCCGCGAGATGCGGGCGGTGGGCGTACGATCGAACCCGTCACGGATGAACAGGCCCAATGCGGTTGTCAGCAGGCGTTCGCGCTTGTCGGATGTTTCACCGCCAGCCGTCTTGCCGCACTGGATGCGCTTGCGCGATGAGACGGATTGTTTTGTCATGTCATGCTTCAAGCGCGTGCTCCCTGCTTTCATGTAAATCATGCCAGATTGCTTGTTCCACCGCTGCAGCATATCATAGACCGACCAATCAGTCAACCGTTGCAGATGCATCTATTGGTAGGTTTTCAACCAGGCAAAGAAATCGACGATCTTTTCGAACGGCGTTCCCGGCACCTGCTCCACCTCGGTGAATCCGCATGTATAAGCCACATCTGTCTGAACCGAGCCCCGGGGCGCCAGCACACCATGCAGACAGTTGTACATCCAGGGGATCTGTTCTTCCTTCAGGGTTGACAGCCAGGCATCCTCATATGCCTCATACGCTTCCCGATCAAGGTCGAGGGTGTCGGTCCCCACCTCGGTCAGCAGAAACCCGACTCCGTTACGCTTCGCGCAGTCGATCCATGGCTGCAGGCACTGCTTCTTCAGATAGGCGGCATCCACCAGGCGTTGCGGCTCATCCATGTTCTCGGTGGAGCCGTCCGTGTGGATGCGGATTTTAGGCATGGAAGCGTCTTCCGCACCGCCCTGATACAAACGGTGGGATACCAGCGTCACCGGATCGCGTTCCGCCTGCGTCAGGCGGACAATCGTCAGACCATCGGCGTATTCGGCGGCGCCGACTCGGATCTCACGGGTTCCCGCCGGTATCGGCACCCGCTCCCACCCGCTGTCCGGGTTCCCGCTCCCCCATACATCGTGCTTTCCGGTAGTCATGAGGGTTTTTCCATCCGCCTGGATCTGAAGGTCGCCATATCCGAAGTACAGCTCAAGGGTTCCGGCTGCAAAGCCTTCCTCGCTGACAAGCAGGAGGGGCGGATCGGTCTTGTCCCCAAACAGGCCCGGCAGGTATTCGATCGGCCATGTGCCGTCATAGTCGATGCCGAAGTTCTCCTTCACCATGTCGCCATTGACGGCGTACACGTGATTGTGCAGCGAAAGCGCGCACCCGGCCTGGGCAAGACGCTCCGGTATCTGCTTGGCGACATCGTTGGCAATCAGGATGCGCGTGTCGTCGATGGCATGGAGCGATTGGACCACGGGCAGCAGCACCTCTTCGTACAGCGCGACATCCCCATTGGGCACGGCGGGCTCCGCCAGCAGCTCGATGCTCAGATTCCGGCTGGGAATGCCCCGGTAGCGGGATACCAGCATTTCCATGCAGCTGCGGTACAAGGCGGCGGTCTCCGGAAGGCGGAACAACTCGTCATTCTGTTGGACATTCTCCTGAACGAGTCCATCGTTCGGCCATCGATAGCGTGCGGATTCATCCGCGCTTTTCTTGCCGGGCAGGCCCGAGATGCTGAGCATGATGTGGACATTGTACCGCATGCCCCAGGAAACCAGCTCATCCAGGCATTGAAGCTGCGTCTCATCCACGCGCAGGGGATCGGCGGGATCGGTCAGGTGGGAAAGGCTGTACATCACGCGGCAGCAATTGAAGCCTGCATCCGCAATGGCCTTGATGTTCTCCTCGTAGAAGTAGTTGGAGCCGTCGGTCAGGTTGCTCCAGCGCCGGTCGGCAAAATTGGCGGAAGCCATGTTCTCCATGACAAAGCCCGTCCAGTATGGCAGGGAGGATACCGTTGCGTCCGGCAGCCTGCTCTCGGACTCCACCAATGTGACGGGGAGGATGCGCGTGTCATAACCGCCCACCTCCGTCAACGGCACATAGTGGGGTGCCCGCCTCGCAACGGCCGACCGCTCGAGCTTGACGGGCCAGGATGGGGCGGTTGGTGTGGATGTGGCCGTACTGGAAGAACCGGCATCGCCGGCAGTTGTCGACAGTTCCCCTGTCATGCCCATTGGCAGGCCGGGGGAGCAGGCACTCAGCAGGCTGATGGACAGCACCAGGGATGTCAGCGTTGCCAGGTGCCGGCGCACCGGCATGGAGGACAGAAGCACGAATCGTGTGATCATTTGCCAAACCGATTTTTGTTGCAAGCTCTTCATCCTTCGCATGCCAGTCCCTTCATCCGAATGTCCGATCCCATGTCTGATCAGTGTATGACAGATTCCAGGGGGTTGCAATCTGGAACCGCAATGCGTGTTTGCACGATAGCGTATTTGCCCTATAACGAATCAGGCATCTATCAGGCGGCGGACAAATCCGCTACAGTGAAACGGATGGAAGATGACACAAGCATGGCAATTCGGAGGATGACGCATGCGCTGGCATGACAACGAACTTGCGCTCCGCGCCGCAACACCCGCCGACGCCGAACGTCTGAGCCGTTGGTGGAACGATGGCGCCGTGATGGCCCACGCCGGGTTCCCGGACGGGCTGGGCACCACCGCCGAAGCGGTGGCGCGGCAACTTGCCGGCGACTCCCCCCGCGGCAGGCGCCTCATCCTCGAAGTGAATGGAAACCCTGTCGGGGAGGCCAACTACCGGACGGTTGCGGACAGCACCGCGGAGATCGGCATCAAGATTTGTGATGCATCATACCAGAATCGAGGGAAGGGAACCCGTTTTCTTCGCCTGCTGATTCGCGGCCTGTTCGACGAGCTCGGCTTCCGCCGCATCGTGCTCGACACGAACCTTGAGAACGCACGGGCGCAGCATGTCTACGAAAAACTTGGATTCAAGCGCACCGGTGTGCGGACGGACGCGTGGCGCGATCAGCGGGGAAGGCTGCAGACGGCGGTCGACTTCGAGCTGCTGCCGGAAGGCTTCGTTCAGCAGGAGATGTGAGGCATGAAGAACAGAACGGCGACTCATGCCGGCAACACTTCACCAAGTCGGCACCAGAAAGAAGTCACGCCTCCCGGCGAACTCCTGGCGGAGGCCTTGTCCCGCTATGACCTGTCGGATCCCCTTGTCGGTTTCATCCGGCACAACGAGAGCTACACCTGTCACATCCGGGACCGGGTTTCCGATACCCAATACCTGCTGCGCATCCACCGCCCGGCCGACCATTTTTCCCTGGCCATGTTCGGTGTGGCGCGACCGACACCGGCCTGGATTCAGGCGGAGATGGCCCTGCTCGAGACGCTGGCCGGGGATGAGGCCCTGCCGATCCAGCGCCCCGTGCGCAACCGGAACGGCGAGGCAGCAACCTTGTTGTCGGATGGTACCGCGGCCACCCTCCTGGCATGGCTGGACGGCGAGACGCTGGAAGCGGCTTCGACACGGGAACCATTGCCGGAAGAAGCATACGAGGCCATCGGGCGCATGCTCGCCGTGTTGCACCGGCGCAGCGCATGTGCGGCCACTGTGATTGCCCATCAACGCATCGTCTACGACAGCGCCCTGCTCGACCGCATAGTCGGCTGCCTGCAGGACGCCGCGTCCCATGGCATCTTCACACACTCCCAAATGGAACAGGCCATCGCCGGCATCGTGGCCGTCAAGGCGCATCTCGCGCGTCTGGCGGGCATGGGCAGGATGCCCCGGCTGACGCATGCCGATCTGTCCAAGACCAACCTGCTGCTGGTCGACAGCCGCATCGCGCCCATCGACTTCGGTCTCTGCGGCCTGGCATATGCCGAAATGGACATCGGCAGCCTGTTCAGCCATTTCACGGATGACACCGCACAGCGGGCGATTTTGCGCGGTTATGCGCCGCATGCCCCGCATCCGGTGGACATGCGGGCGGTCGACGCCTATCTGGCGTACGGCGTGCTGCTGTATCTGGGCTCGCATGCGGCAAGCGCGGGTCGTGAGGACTGGTTCCCGGCGGCAATGGACCGCTGGTGTCGCGACATTTTCACGCCACTGGCGGATGGCAGTCCGCTGTACGATCTGTAGGAAATGGAATCCGCCTACGGCAGAAGTCTGTCGTATTCCGAAAACCAGTTGATCCTGCCGGCATCGTCGAATTCCACCGTGCCGCGGACCTCCTGTTCCGTCGTCTTCGTTAGCGCATCGGTCACCGACACGATTGCGGCATAGGTGTACTTCCCCCTGCCCTCGTAGGTGATGTCAATCCGAACCGGTTCTGATGTCCACTGGTCCCTGATGGCCGCTTCCTGGTACTTGGAGACGATGTTCTGTGAGAGGAACCGGTCGAAGGCGGTCTCGGCGAGAAGGGAGCCATACTGATCCGCGAGCAGCTTGAGAGTCGGCCTGTCATCCGCTGTCAAAACGGCCGCAGCCTCCTGCTCTCCCTCCGGCGGTGTTGCTTTGGAAAATTGATCCATTTCCTCCTGGAATGCCTTGTGATAGGCCTCGTCGGGACAGGCATACAGACGGCTCAGAAATTCCCGCGCCACATCCGTCTCCCGACGAAGGCCGCCACATCCTGATAACGACAGTACCAGACAACAAAGCAGCAGCATGCGCAGCCATCCCGGTGCATGACGCATTGTCTCCCCCATGGGGAGCGTTGGCGGCAACAGCCCGCCCGTCGCCCGTTGTTCCGCTCCCACTGTGATTGCTCACATTCCTTGAATTGTATCGTATTTCCATTCGGCATGTCTGGGGATTTTCCCAACCTGGTCGGCCTGTCCCTGACTGCCTTCCCGCTTCACCGCAATCAGTGGGCATGCCTGCTCGAAAACGGACTTGTAAACGCGCGTTCATTCAGGTACCGTAGGAGATGGCGGCGTCATACATCCATACGGGTGGAGACATCCGTCCACCGAAGGGGAACCCAATCCGGTCAATCATCGTCTCCTCCGCGCAGGAGGTCCATTCCCCTCCGCGCGGGGGCCCATTCACGACAGGGGGAACACCGAAATGCATGAACCCGCCATCCGCATCAACCAGCTCGGCTACCGGCCGGACGACGCCAAGACCGCCTTCATCGCCCTGCCGCAGCACGCGGCACCCGCCACGGTCGACTTCGAGGTGATCGTGCTGGAGGGCCCGCCCGGCAAGTTTCCGTCGCCGATCGCCCTGACCGGCACGTCCTCCGCCTTCCGTCCGGATGCCGCCACCGGCATGGCCGTCGCGCAGCTGGACGTGAGCGCACTGGACACGGCCGGCCTGTACCGTGTCCGCACGAAAACCGGACTGCAGTCCCCACCCTTCCGCATTGCCGACAACCCGTACGCCGCCGCGCGTGACGCGATGCGCAAGGCGCTGTACTTCATGCGCTGCGGCTGTGCGCTCGAACCGGCGCATGCGTCCGTCTGGTCGCACGGCGTGTGCCACACCGCCAAGGCGATCCTGCATGCCGACCACAGTGTGCTGCTCGACGTGTCGGGCGGCTGGCACGATGCCGGCGACTATGGCAAATATGTCGGCCCCGGCTGCAACGCGGTCGCCGAACTGCTGCTGGCGTACGAGTTCTTCCCGGAGGCTCTGTCGGGCACCGTGAACATCCCCGAAAGCGGCAACGGCGTGCCCGACCTTCTCAGCGAATGCCGGTACGAGCTCGAGTTCCTGCTCAAGATGCAGGATGCGGCGTCGGGCGGACTGTACCACAAGGTCGCCACCCTGCAGTTCCCCAGCTTCCTCATGCCCGAGGACGACGTGGAGCCGCAGTACATCTGCGCCGTCTCCGCCACTGCGACCGGCGGTTTCGCCGCCTGCCTCGCCGCCGCCTCGGTGACCTTCCGTCCGCATGACGCGGCGTTCGCCGACCGCATGCTGGCCGCAGCCCGCAAGGCCTGGGCCTGGCTGGAAGCCAATCCCGCCGTGCCCGGGTTCCGCAATCCGCCCGATGTCCATTCCGGCGAGTACGGCGACGGCACCGACACGGACGAGCGCTTCTGGGCCGCCGTCGAGCTGTATGCGGCGACCGGCGAGTCCACCTTCCACGAAGCGGCCATCCGGCTGGGCATGATGGCGGATCTCGACCGCACGAGCCTTGGCTGGGC
The DNA here is from genome assembly GCA_023440865.1 of Bacillota bacterium. GTDB lineage: Bacteria > Bacillota > Clostridia > DSM-8532 > DSM-8532 > JAEWSN01. Next base: position 2,545 of record JAEXRM010000053.1, on the reverse strand, counting down.
GGATGTCGGCGGCCTCGGCACGATCCGGTACCTGTCGCTGCCACAGGCAAGGCGTGACCCGGCCCTTTCCCAATGCCTCGAGACCGTCTTCTTCCAGGAGGCGGACCGCCTCAAGGCCGTTGCCTCGGTGGACGGATTCGGCACGACCATGCGGCCGGAGGATTACATCTGGGGCAGCGCGATGCTGCTGATGAACCACGCTGTCCATCTCATCGCCGCAGACCGGTTCCGTCCGGGCAACGGCTACCTGGGGGCCGCGGAGCAAAACCTCCACAGCCTGTTCGGCGCCAACGCGCTGGGATTGTCGCTGGTGACGGGCGTCGGCAGCTTCCCCGTCCTCAATCCGCACTACCGGCCCTCCGTGGCCGATGGCATCGCCCATGCCGTTCCTGGTTTTGTGTCGGGCGGCCCGAACGCGGGCAGACAGGATCCGCCCTCGCAGCACGGCATCCCGGAAGGCACGGCGCCCGCCCTGTGTCTGATCGACGACTTTGAGAGCTATTCCACCAACGAGGTCACCATCTACTGGAACGCGCCGGCCGTGTTCGTGGCTGCGGCGTTTTCCCGGTGATACGCCCCACCCCCTCCGTGCCCGTATGAAAAGGAGCATTCAGGAGAGCCGCCTACCCTCTCCCGGGATGCTCCTTTTCCATCTCCTATGGTAAAATGGCAAGAGCGGCGTCACGCCTCCCACAACGGTTTCCGACGCCCGGGCGATGCATGGCGGAAGGAGGGGAGCAACAATGCGCGCATGGTTCAACCGCATGGACATCCGGCGCAAGCTGATGCTCTCCTATCTGGTCGTCGTCTTCATCCCCATTCTGGTCGTCGGCCTCGTGCTCACCAACGCCATGCGCACCATGGCCCGCGAGCAGACCCTCCGTGAGGCTGCGGTCAACCAGGAGCACGTCCGGGCGCGCTTTTCCGCCATCTCCACCGTCGTGACAGGCCTCGCGAGCAAGACCTTCGTCGATCAGCGGCTTGATGTGATGCTGAACACGGTGTATGACGACCCGGCCCGTCTGGTCGAAGCCTATGCGGGCTACAGCGATTTCGACGATTTTCTCTATTACGCCGGCGACATCGCCGATATCCGGCTGTGGTGCTACAATGGCACATTGCTTGACAATGGCCGCTTCATGCGCATCACCCCCGACACGGAGTCGTCGGACTGGTTCCGGCGCGCATTGGCCGACAACGGCGGGTTCCATTGGCAGTACCTGCCACACGAGCGCACCGGCGAAGCCCTGCTGACCTTCTCGGTGCTGGTGCGTGGCAGCCGCACAAACAACCGGCTCGGCGTGCTGCTGATCTACCTGCGGAACGAGGCGCTCAACAGCCTGGTCGACGGTGAAACCTGGCATACGGTGATCGTGGATCCCGACGGCATCATCATCGCCTCGCCCGATGCCGCCGAACGGGGGGTACCGCTCCGGGACACCGCGTTCGGCGCCGTGAACGGCGTTCCGGACGGCACCACGCGCATCCGCGCCGACGGCGCCTGGCAGGAGGCGGTTGTCCGTTCCTTCAGCCTCGCATCCGAACGGCAGACGTTCCGGCTTGTCTCCCTGCTGCCGCGCGCGGAGGTGGAAGCGGCCGCCAACAAAGCCGGCCGCATCGGCTTCCTGCTCATCGGCGGCAGCCTGCTGCTGTCGACGGTGGCGATCCTGCTGTTCTCCGGTTCCATCGCCACACGCATCCGCACCATCGGCGAGGCGATGCACCGCGTGGCCGGCGGTGATTTCCAGGTGCCTCCCCCCTCGTGCGTCGCCGATGAGATCGGCGGCCTCTCCCGCGATCTGGCGCACATGGCCGAAAGCCTGGACGCCCTGGTGCGCGAGGTGTACGAGGCGAACCTGCAGAAGAACCAGCTGCAGCTGCACGAGCGCGAAATCAAGCTGCAGCTGCTGGCCAACCAGGTCAATCCACACTTCCTGTTCAACGTGCTCGAGGCCATCCGCATGAAGGCGCGCATCGTCGGCCAGCCGGAGATCGCGGATGTGGTTCGCCAGCTCGGCAAGCTCATGCGGCGCATGCTCGAAACCGGCTCGGAGCCCATTCCGCTCGACATGGAAATGGACCTGGTCAAAAGCTATCTCGACATCCAGCATTTCCGTTATGGCGACCGGTTGACCGCCGAGGTGGCCTGGGACGCCGCGGACATCGGCGCGTGCCTGGTGCTGCCGCTGCTGGTGCAGCCCATCGTCGAAAACGCGGTGATCCACGGTCTGGAATCGGTCTCCGAGCCAGGCCGCATCACGGTGACAGCGGAACGCGACGAAGACTGCCTGCTCATCCGTGTTTCGGACGACGGGGAAGGTATGTCGGCCGAGCGGCTCGAGCAGGTGCGGCAGGACTTCCACGACCCACAGGACTCAGCCGGCCGGCGCATCGGATTGCGGAACGTGCACCAGCGCATCCGCCTGACTTATGGGGAACCCTTCGGCGTGTCCGTCGACAGCGAACCGGACACAGGCACGCGGGTGATCCTGCGCCTGCCGGCCATCGCTCCGCAAGCCCCGCCCCCTTCCCTTGATCCGCAAGC
>JAEXRM010000048.1 GCA_023440865.1 Bacillota bacterium | reverse complement strand
GAGCTCCTCCACCTGCCGGATCTCGAGCTTCGTCGGCACGGGCGGCAGCGAATCCATCAGCGTGGTCTGCAGGCCGGCTCCGGCGTTGGCAAGAAAACCGATCATGAGGGCCGGCGAGATCGCGGTGCCGACGGAACGCAGCAGCGACAGTGTCGAGAGGGCGGAATTGGATTCCTTGGCGGGAACGGCGGAGAGCACCATGTAGTTCAGCGGCGTGCCCATGGTGAAGCCCATGCCAAGACCCATCAGGAACAGGCTGACGAGCACGTTGGCGAGCGACGGCACCCGCGTCGCGTACAGCACCAGGAAAAGGCCGCTGGCGAGTGTGAAGCCGAACCCGCCGATGAGCACCTTCTTGGCGCCGATGCGGTCGATGAGCCCGCCGCTGAGCGGTGCCCCGATGCCGGCAAAAAGGCCCAGGGCCGTCACGAAGTAGCCGCCGGAACCCGTCGGCATCCTGAGGGCATTTTCCGCGAACTGCGGCACGAACACCATGCCCATGAGCGCGGTGCCGACCAGGATCGACACGATGAAGGCGATGACGAGGTTGCGGTCGCGGAAGTAGCGCAGCGGAACGATGGGGTCCTGCGCGCGCCGCTCCACCGCAAGGAAGATGGGCAACAGCACCACGAAGGCGATCAGGAACGGATACACATCCGTTTCGGTGATGGAGCTGGCGAAATCAAAGAAGGAGATGTTGGTCAGGCCGTACATCAGGGAAAGCACCATGCCGGTCATCAGGACGGAACCGGCGAGGTCCATCCTGGCCGGTTTTTCCGCACTGCGGTGGTTTTCAAGCGTGAAGATGGCGCCGATCACGATGAAGATGCTGATCGGGACGTTGATGAGGAAGAGCCAGTGCCAGCCTTCGTTGCCGGCCAGACCGAGGATGAAGCTGCCGGCCGTCGAGCCCAGGATGTTGGCGATGCCGTAGACGCCGCCGACCATGCCGAGGGCCATGCCCCGCTTCTCCGGAGGGAAGGAGGTGCCGATTTCCGCCGTCACGATCGGCATGATGCCGCCGCCGCCGACCGCCTGGACGACACGTCCGACCAGCAGCATGGAAAACCCGCCGAACGAGGCGGACTGCGAGCACAGGAACGAGCCAAGGCCGAACAGGAAGATGCTGGCGATGTACATCACCTTGCGGCCCAGCCGGTCCGCCAGCTTGCCGGAAATGGGGATTGACGCCGCATAGGCGAGCGTGTAGATCGTGATCATCCAGATGCCGGTGGTTTCATTGACGCCCAGCTGGTTCTGGATGACGCCGCGGGCCGGGGACACGATGCCCGTGTCGAGGGCGCCCATGAACAGCCCCAGCAGGTACAGGACAAGGATCATGGCCAGGTTTTTGGGTTTTTCTTTTTTCATGCGGGGTTCCTTTCGTTCCTGAAATGGTTTGCTATGCTGAGCCGGGTTCACGATTTGATGAACAATGTTCATTTTGAGACAAAGCAACTTGCGCGGAGCAAGAAAAACGCATGCATGTGGGTGGGGACCCGGACCCTCGCACTTCCGGTTCCGACGACGGCACCTCAGGCACTGCCTGGCGCCGCATCCGGCCCGCACAGCGGAATCAACGCCGCGATGGCGGGCGCGAGCCGGCTGAACGGGTATTCCGTTTCCGGCGCAAGACTGAGGAACAGGCGCGCGATCTGGTCCGCGTGAACCCAGGCCGGGTCATCGGAAGCACCGTCCGGCGCACTGTGACGGATGGCGCGCACAATGCGCTCCGTCAACTGGGCGCGGTAGTCGTTCCTCCGGCAACGGTGCTTCTGCAGCGTCTCCTGATCGATCGCCATCATGCCCTGGCGCAGCCACGCGCCGTGAAAGATGGCAAGGAACTCGCGCAGCAGGCCGAAATGTGTTTCCAACCGCTCCAAGGGCGAAGCGGTCACGCGGTTCGCATGATCCATGCGCCGCAGGATGACATCCCAGTCTGCCAGCAGGATGTCGGCGACGATGTCCTCCTTGGAGGCGAAGTAGTTGTAGATTGTGCCCATGCCGATGCCACAGCGGACAGCGACATTCCGGATGCTGAAATCGGCGTAGTTTTCTTCCGCCAGCATCTGACGGGCGGTGCGGCAGATATCGTCACGGACATGGGGCAGTACTTTGGGCATAATGGCTCCACCTTTTATGAACTACGTTCATTATAATCCTTCGCACCGCGGCACGCAAGACGAAAAGGGGGAACCCGTCATGCTGCTGACGGAATCCCAGGTCTTTCCGTTCGCCGGCATGCCGTACATCATTCCGGGATGACGCGATACCGTTTGCCCTGTTCCGTCGCGAAGCGCCATCCGTCTTCGATGAGTACGGGATGAACCGGAACACCGTCGCAGTCGATCGAGACGGCACCGCGCACAAGCAATGTGCAGGGCTGGCCGCTTCGGGAGAAGACAGTCGCATGACGCACGCGACCCTCCCGCCACATCATCTCCACCTCGAATCCACCCCGGGCGACAAGGCCGGCCACATGTCCGGCCTTCCATGCCTCCGGCAGCGCAGGCAGCAGCTCGATGCCGCCCTCATGACTCTGCATCAGCATTTCCGCAATGCCGGCGGTAGCGCCGAAATTGCCATCGATCTGGAAGGGCGGATGATTGTCGAGCAGGTTGTCGAGCGTGGACTTCGCCAGCAGCGCGCACACGTTCTCGTATGCGGTTTCTCCTTCCTTCAGGCGCGCCCACAGGTTGATGATCCAGGCGCGGCTCCAGCCGGTGTGCCCGCCGCCATGCGCCAGGCGCCGCCTCAGGGTTGTCTTGGCGGCCTCGGCGAGTTCCGGCGAGTGGCGGACAGTGAACTGCCGGCCCGGGTGCAGGCCGAACAGGTGGGAGATGTGCCGGTGTCCCGGCTCCTCCTCCTCGTAGTCCTCGGTCCATTCCTGGAGCTGTCCGTGACGCCCGATTTGCGGTGCCGGCAGCCGATCGCGCAACGCGGCGAGCTCGCCGGCGAACGCGGTGTCGCGGCCGAGCAAGCCGGCCGCCTCGATGCAGTTGGAGAACAGGGCGAACAGAATCTGGCTGTCCATGGAGGGACCCGCGCACAGACAGCCCTTTTCTCCGGACGGCAGGATGTAGGTGTTCTCCGGCGATACGGAGGGGACTGTTACGAGTCGCCCCTTTGGGTCAGCCTCAAGAAAATCGGCAAAGAACTCGGCAGCCTCCTTCATGGTGCCATAGGCCCGCTCGAGGAAGTCATTGTCGAGCGTGAACTGGTAATGCTCCCACAGATGCAGGCACAGCCAGGCCGCGCCCATGGGCCAGTAGGTGGCGGGGATCCAGATATCCTGTGGAGCGGTGTCGCCCCAAATGTCCGTGTTGTGATGGGCGACGAAGCCCCGGCAGCCATACATGGTCCGCGCCGTATGCCGGCCCGGTTCGCGCATCCGCTCGACGAGGTCGAACAGGGGCAGGTGGCATTCGGACAGGTTGCAGGTTTCCGCCGGCCAGTAGTTCATCTGGGTGTTGATGTTGATGGTGTACTTGCTGTCCCAGGGTGGCAGGAAGTGTTCGTTCCAGATGCCCTGCAGGTTGGCGGGCTGGGTGCCCGGCCGGCTGGAACCGATGAGCAGGTACCGGCCATACTGGAAGTAGGTGGCGATCAGATCGGGATCGCACCTGCCTTCCCGGAATCCGGCAAGCCGCTCCGCCGTGTCGGGGCCGTCAAACGGGAAGGTCGGGTCATCCGAGGACATCTGTGGCGGCATGCCGTCATCGGCGGGGTCCCCTTCGGATTTCATCGCCACAACCGCGGGAAGCGGTTCGTCCGACAGGGAAAGGGACATGCGGCCGAACAATGCGGCATGTTCGACGCGATGGTCGGCCTGCAGACAGGCGAACGGCTTGGCCACAGCCTTGTTCAGCCAGGCATCGCACTGCGCGGCGAAGTCGGCATGGTAGAAGGAGGTGGACGCCACCACCAGCAGGGTGACCGCGTCCGCATCGCGGACGGTGAGGAACTCACCGACCGTCTCCACGACGCCGCCTTCCGCGACCGCGCGCACCTTCGCGCAGCAGCGTATGCCCCTGGGACCGGTGCCGCAGCCCACATGCATGGCGATGGTATCGCCGCCTTCCGCCTTCACCGCATCAAGGTACCGCCCCCGGCGCAGGCACGCGCGGAAGGAGATGCTGCCGGGCTTGTCCGCCGTCATGCGCAGGGCCATGACCTGATCGACCGCGCTGACAAGCAGCGTGCGCTCGTACCGCACCCCCTCCGCCATGAAGCGGACGACGGACTCTGCCCGGTCGAGGTCGAGAACGCGCACGTAATCGGTCACCGTACCGGCATCGAAGCGGAAATCGATCTCAAGCGAGCCGAGGCTTTGATACGGACGCTGGCTCTCCGGGACGCCGGACAGGGCAAGCGCCGCGAGCTCCTCCGCTTCCCGTATGCTGCCTGAAAGCAGCATCTGCCGAATGCGCGGAAGATGCTGCAGCGCGTCTGGATTGTTGCGGTCGATGGGATCGCCGTACCAGACGCTGTCCTCGTTGAGTTGGATGCGCTCCTGCGCCGGGCGGCCGTACACCATGCCGCCCATGCGGCCATTGCCGACCGGGAGCGCTTCATTCCAGCTTTGTGCCGGGTGTTTGTACCACAAGACATGTGAGCCCGTCATGTACGCTCCTTGACCGCGCCGGATGGCGCTTCGACTGGTGCCGGCGTGGTGCCGTCATCGCGGGTGAGCAGCAGCTTGCAGGTTCTGTCCATCAGAACGGCCCCCAGCGGCGCCGTGACGAGAATCGACAGAACCGCAACCGTCAGGATGGTATCGCCCGCTGCAAGTCCCATGGCAAGAGGCAGCCCGCCGATGGCGGCCTGCACGGTCGCCTTGGGCATGTAGGCCATGCAGCAGAACAGACGTTCGCGGCGATTGAGGGCGGTTCCCGTCAGGCTCAGCAGCACACCTGCCTGTCGGAACAGCATGACGCCCACCACCAGCAGCAGGGCCGCAACGCCCTCCCTTGCGGCATATTCGATGTTGACGGTCGCACCGACGAGGACGAACAGCAGCACCTCCGCACCGACCCACAGCTTGGAGAACTTGCCTGAAAGGCGTTTGGACACCTCGTGCCGCTTCTGACGGAGGGCTGCGCCCATGGCCATGACCGCCAGCAGTCCCGAGAAGCCGACGACCGCCTGCAGGGCGTGTTCCGCCGCGACGAGCAGGAACGCGATGGACAGGATGATCAGCACCTTTCCGGTGTCGCGGATATGGAACCGCGCGAACAGGCGGGATAGCACGAGTCCCGCAGCGATCCCCCCTGCCAGGCCGAGCACGATGGCAACCGGAATGTCCAGAAACACGGCCGGTGTGATGGAACCGCCCCGTGCCAGCCCGGTGAAGGCGGTGAACAGCACGATGACGTACACATCGTCCACCGAGGCGCCGGCCATGATCATCTGGGGGATGCCCTTGCGCCGCCCGAATCCGCTTTCCATGAGCCTGAGCATGCGGGGCACGACCACCGCCGGCGAAACCGCCGCAACCACCGTACCGAGGATGACGGCGTCCAGCAACCCCACACCGAGCAGCCGGGGTGCAAGCAGCATCATGCCGGCGATCTCCAGGGTAGCCGGCACGAAGCACATCAGGAGGGCGGGCCGCCCCACCTTTTTCAGGTCATGGACATCCAGACCCAGGCCTGCCCGCGTCAGGATGATGATCAGGGCGATCTGGCGCAGCTCCGCAGATATCGACAGCAGGGTGCCGTCCAGCAGCCCCAGCGCACGGGGGCCCAGCAGCATGCCCGAGAGCAGCATCCCCAGCAGGCTGGGGATGCCGATCTTCTCGAACAGTTTTCCGCAGGCCATACCGACCAGAAAGAGCAACGCGAGCGATAGCAGCATGTGGGTCTTCCTTTCAGCAGCACTGCATCCCGCACCCAGAAAAAAGGCCAATGCACCTGCGATTCGCTCGCAGAAGGCATCGGCCCTCGGTACATTTTATATCGGGAACCTGCCGGCAGGCAATGGCCCCGGAGGCATCCGGCATGCAGGCACGCCGTATCGTGTGCCGGTCACTTGTCCTTTCCCGTGAAACGTGCCACCCGTTCCAGTGCGTCCTGTTCGAAATGATGCAGGACATGACCCATGTATTCGGCCATATCAAGCGTCTGCGCCCGAACGAGCGGCATCATGTCCATGACATGATCCACCTCCTGCGCAAGACCGAGGGCATGCGACTCCTGGTGGATGGCATTGACGATGCGCCGGCCGCGGAGGGCCGCCTCGAACTGCGAGTCTTGTGCATACTGCGACTTGTAGGCATGGATGAGCTGTTCGGAAAGATGGTCCGGATCATGGATCGGCAAAGCGATCCGGTCATGGTGGACCAGCCAGTCGAGGCCTCGCCAGCTCGCACACCCGTACACCTTCCCGGGCAGCCAGCCGGTCGCCTCCGACGCGGCACGGATCGCCTGCAGCGAACGCAGGCAGACGGCCACATGGGTGTCATGCCGGTCAAAGGGGTTGTGCAGGTATACCGCCTCGGGGCGCGTCCGTTCGAATATCGCCTTCAGGTCGAGGAACAGACCCGCCTCGCGGGGATCCTTCACCTCACGGCTTTCGTACATCAGCTGCACGACGCCCGAGTAGTCGCCGATATCGGCCGCCAGACGCTGTTCGTCGCGGCGGATCTCCCGCAGGTCATCGTAGGAGAGGCCTGAGTAGACCCCGGTTCTGGGCTCCGTCGATCCGGGCGTGGCCACGATGCCAAGGAACCGTTTCCCGCCAAGCCGCCTGGCTTCGAGGATACCGGAAAGCGCCATGATCTCCAGATCGTCGGGATGCGCGCCAACCGCCGCGATCGTCGCCCTGTCCATGGCCGCCTCGGACGGGATCCCGTCGGGCACATAGCATTCCGCCTTGTGTTTCCCAAATACCATGCCGCTTGCCTCCCCCGGCATACCGAGCAACCAGGAAACGTCGTCTGCCGAAGCATGCCGATATTCCCGACACGTCGTACGCCTGCCCATATCATCGTTTCTTGCACGCATATGGTGGCCATGCCATGGATCCCTTCCGGGAACCGGACCGGGTGCCTACGCCAGTCCGGCTGCCTGGTCCTCACGGATCTGGGCCTGCCTGGCCTGCTCGAGCATCATGTCCTTGACCTTCATTAGACGTGTGAGGTTGCCGCGCTCGTTCTCATCCAGCTTCATGACAATGTACTTGATTGTTTCCTGCAGGTTGGGGATCATGACATACTCGAGGGCATTGACACGGCGGCGGGTCTTCTCGATTTCATCCGCCAGCAGCTGGGCGGCTTTCTCGAGCTCAGCCAGCCGCAGCAGCAGCGGCGCCACGGCGGAGAAGGCGGCAATCGCGCCGTCGAGCTCGCCGGAGGTCGTCGCGTAACCATACGGATAGATGTCCCCTTCGGCGGTATCCCCGGTTTGGAACGCAAACTGGGGCACATTGACGCTCATGATGTTGCGCAGCGAGGCTTCCAGCGACACCTTGACCTTCGGGAAGCAGAGCGCCTCCTCCATCGCGTCGTTGCTCATGACGGCGCGCGCCATCAGAAAGCGGCCATGCGCCTGGGTCAGCAGCTCCTCGACCTCCCCGCGGACCTTCCGGTTCTCGCGAACGATGTCCAGAAACTGCTTCATCAGCTCGTCGCGCGTGTCCTTGAGCAGCTTGTGCCCGCGCTGGGCGGTCTTGAGCCGCCGCTTGAGGTTTGTCAGGACCATGCGGGTGGGATTGACATTCAATCGGGCCACGGAATCATCCTCCTTGCCGCATCAACCCTGTTCCGCCGTGCGGTGCGCCGGGTGGTACTTCTGGATGAACTCCACGCGGATGCGCTTGAGCTCCGTTTCCGGCAGGATCGACAGCAGCTCCCAGCCCAGCGTGAGCGTGTCCTCGATGCTGCGGTCGGTCACATAGCCCTGCGACACATAGCGTTTCTCAAAGGCGTCGGCGAACTTCGCATACAGCCGGTCGACCTCCGTCAGGGCTGCCTCGCCGAGGATGGTGGCCAGTTCCTTGGCCTCCTTGCCTCGGGCGTAGGCGGCGAAGAGCTGGTTCATGGTGTTGGCATGATCCTCGCGCGTCTTGTTGCGACCGATGCCCTTGTCCTTGAGGCGCGACAGCGAAGGCAGCACGTCGACCGGGGGCTGGACGCCCTTCTTGTACAGGTCGCGGTTGAGGATGATCTGCCCTTCCGTGATGTAGCCGGTGAGGTCGGGAATGGGATGGGTCTTGTCATCCTCGGGCATCGTGAGGATGGGGATCATCGTGATCGAGCCTTCCTTGCCGCGGATGCGGCCGGCGCGTTCGTACATGCTCGCCAGGTCGGTGTACAGGTAGCCAGGATAGCCGCGGCGGCCGGGAACCTCCTTGCGGGCGGCGGAAACCTCGCGCAGCGCCTCGGCGTAGTTGGTGATGTCGGTGAGGATGACCAGCACGTGCATGTCCTTCTCGAACGCCAGGTACTCGGCGGCGGTCAGCGCCATGCGCGGGGTCGCGATGCGCTCGACGGCCGGATCGTTCGCGAGGTTCATGAACAGCACCGTCCGGTCGATGGCGCCGGTCTGCCGGAAATCGTTGATGAAGAAGTCGGCTTCCTCGAAGGTGATGCCGATGGCGGCGAAGACGACGGCAAACTTCGTGTCGGTGCCGCGGACCTTCGCCTGGCGCGCGATCTGGGCGGCCAGCTGGGCATGCGGCAGACCGGAGGCCGAGAAGATCGGCAGCTTCTGCCCGCGGACCAGCGTGTTCAGTCCGTCGATGGCGGAAACGCCCGTCTGGATGAACTCGTCGGGATAGTTGCGGGCCGCCGGATTCATCGGCAGGCCGTTGATGTCGACCCGCTTCTCGGCCAGAATTGCGGGGCCGCCGTCGATGGGCTTGCCCAGGCCGTCGAACACGCGCCCGAGCAGATCCTCGGAAACCGGCAGCTCCAGTCCGTGCCCGAGGAAGCGGATCTTGCTGTTGGAGAGGTTGATGCCGACCGCGTTCTCGAACAGCTGCACGAGCGCATGGTTCCCGTTGACCTCGAGCACCTTCGCGCGGCGGATCTCCCCGTTGGCCAGCGTGATTTCACCGATTTCGTTGTACGTGACCCCCTCGACATCGTGGACCAGCATCAGCGGGCCGGCCACCTCCGCGAGGGACTTGTATTCCTTCAGCATTTATCCGACCTCCTTCGCGGTCATGGCCTGCACCTGCTCGGCGAGCTCCCGCTCGATGGCGTCGAACTCGGCGTCCACCTCATACTCGGGCACATACTTGGCGCGGCCGATGCGGACCCGGACGGGCATGTCAAAGATACAGCGGATGTCCGCACCCTTGCCGACCGCATCGCGTGCGCTTTCAGCAAACGTGAGGATGATCTTGAGCAGCCGGTTCATCTTGTGGTAGCTGGCATAGGTGTCCACCTCGTGGAAGGCGTCCTGCTGCAGGTAGTCTTCCCGGATGGAACGAGCGGCCTCGAGCGTGACGCGGTCTTCCGCCGACAGGGCGTCGACGCCGACCAGACGCACGATTTCGTCGAGCTCCGACTCCTCCTGCAGGATGCGCATCATGTCCGCACGGTATTGCGGCCATTCACGCGAGACGTTCTGCCTGTACCACGCCTCCAGCCGGTCCGAATACAGCGAGTAGCTGATCAGCCAGTTGATGGCCGGGAAGTGGCGACGGTAGGACAGGTTGTAGTCGAGACCCCAGAACACCTTCACGATGCGCAGGGTCGCCTGCGTGACCGGCTCGGACAGGTCGCCGCCGGGAGGCGACACGGCGCCGATGGCGCTGAGGGAACCCACGCGGCCCTCGCTGCCAAGCACCTTGACCTTGCCGGCGCGTTCGTAGAACTGCGCCAGACGGGACGCCAGATAGGCGGGGTAGCCTTCCTCGCCGGGCATCTCCTCGAGACGGCCGGACATTTCGCGCAGCGCCTCGGCCCAGCGGGATGTGGAGTCGGCCATCAGCGCGACGCTGTAGCCCTGGTCACGGAAATACTCGGCGATCGTGATGCCGGTGTAGATGGACGCCTCGCGGGCCGCGACCGGCATGTCGGAGGTGTTCGCGATGAGCACGGTGCGCTTCATCAGCGACTCGCCGGTGCGCGGATCCTTCAGCTCCGGGAACTCCATGAGCACGTCGGTCATCTCGTTGCCGCGCTCGCCGCAGCCGATGTAGACGATGAGGTCGGCTGACGCCCATTTCGCGAGCTGGTGCTGCACGACGGTCTTGCCCGATCCGAACGGTCCGGGAATGGCCGCGACACCGCCGTCGGCGATGGGAAACAGCGTGTCGATGACGCGCTGGCCAGTCTGAAGCGGCGCATCGGGCGCCATCTTCTGCGCGTAGGGGCGCTCGCGGCGCACCGGCCATTTCTGCAGCATCGTCAGCTCCCTGTGCGTGCCGTCCGCGAGCCGGACGGTCGCCACCGGCTGTTCGACGGTGTACGAGCCCTGGCTGATGCCGGTGATCTCGCCGGCGACGCCGTACGGAACCAGGATGCGATGGGAAAACACGCCATTCTCCTGCACGGTGCCGATGATGTCGCCGGCAACCACAGCCTGCCCCACCTGGACGGCTGGTTCGAACGGCCACACCTTTGTGCGGTCGAGTGACGGGATCTGGATGCCGCGGGTGATGCTGTCGCCGATCTGGCTGCGCATCGCCTCGAGCGGCCGCAGGATGCCGTCGAACATGTTCTCGATGAGGCCGGGGCCCAATTCCACGCTCAACGGGGCGCCGGTGGATATGACCGGCGCGCCGGGCCCCAGACCCGAGGTTTCCTCATAGACCTGAATGGAGGCGCGGTCCCCGCGGATTTCGAGAATTTCCCCGACGAGGTTGAGCGAACCGACGCGCACCACGTCGTACATGTTCGCATCCCGCATGCCTTCGGCCACAACCAGCGGTCCGGAGACCTTGACGATCTTGCCCTGACTCAAACGGATCCCTCCTATCACCTGACCGGTCGGAACGAGCGGCTGCTGCCCGATGCCGGTATGCCTTCGACCGGTTCTCACTCGTTGGAAAGAATGTCGGCGCCGACCGCCTTCTCCACACACTGCTTCACGCCCGCCATGCCGATGCCGAGACTGCCGCGGACACCGGGAACGGGGATGATGGCCGGAAACCGCCGGTTGCGGTACTGGGTCAGAAACGGTCCCAGCTCCGCGGCCAGCTGCTCCGTGATGTAGATGACGGCGAAATCGGCCTCCGCCAGCCGGCGGATGACCGTTTCCGCCTCCTGTGCGTCCGACGTCGGGTAAGCCTCGAAGCCGATCGCCGTCAGACCCAGCACGCTGTCCTTGTCGCCCACGACTCCCACCCTATACATACGCCAACCTCAGTCTTTCACGGATTTGCGCCTGCGGCAGCCCGTTGGTCTTGCCGGTCATGATGATGCGCACGTTGCGGATTTCGGACTCACGCGCCAGCAAATACCCGACCAGCGCCTCGACGCCCATCGTGACATGCCGCGCCTGGCGGATGTACGCCATCAGCCGGTCGTCCAGCAGACGCTCCAGCCAGGACATGCCCCGCCCCTGCCGGTAGCCTTCGTAGCCGGCGATGGCCGCTTCCCCGAAGTACGTGAGGCGAAGCGATTCGAGCAGCGCGTCGACGGACCGTTCGGGAATGCCGCGCAGCCTGTCGGGCGGAATGAAACCGCCCGCAAGCAAGGCTTTTCCGAAGAACGATTCGTTCTCGCCGACCAGCTTGCCGCGGATCGCGATGCGGATGTTCGCCATGTCGGTCATGTGCGCGACCAGCCCGGTCAGAAATCCGTTGTCCCATTCTGCCGCCATGTCCGCCATCTGGCGGAAGCACGCACGGTCGAGCACCAGGTCGATGTCGCGCGGATCGGCGCGCTTGCCGTACTCGTCCATCGCCGCCAGCATTGCCGCGCCCATGACGGGTGGCAGATCCGTCACACGCTGCTCGGTCAGGGCCCGCACCAGCACGGCGGCCGGAATGGAACCCGCCACGCAGGGGACGGTCGACAGGTCCTGTGCCTGAAAGGTCGCCTTCATGAGCCGTTTGAGGTTGAGGTAGTCGTCGCGGGTGCGGAAAACATCCAGCACTTCCGGATGGGGCATGAAGCCCGCAAGATATGCATGGACACGGGCAGGCTCCCCGTCGAGCACCGACTCCCAGTCGATGCGCGTGAGGTCCTGGCCATCCCCGTAACCCGCTTCCGCGAGCTGCTTGACGGCATCCTCCGTCGTGGGCGCCTCGACCAGCCGGTCAAGGCGCGCGGCATCGAGCAGGCGGATTTCCACCGCCCGGACGCGTGCCGTCGCATAGGCATAGTCTTCTTCACGGATTCTCGTCATGCAGAATCCCCTTCCCTGAACAACAAATCCGACGCCGGGGCGCCCTCCGGATCATCCGGGCAGCCCCCGTCCGTCGCGGGCTTCCCGGCAGGTCAGCCGAACAGCGTCCTGGCGACCTGCGCCTCGAGCCTGGGCCGAATGCCGGCCAGCAGGACCGTAAGCGTGGCGTTGATCTCCATTTCGCCCGTGCGCACCACGAACCCGCCCTCGGACGGCAGGACGTCCGCCGCATAGCGAAGCATGCCCGCGAGCCCCTTGGCCGACCTTTTTGCCGTCATGTCGGCGAGCCATGCCTCACCCAGACGCGCGCGGTCACGGGCCGAGACCACGATCTCCGCATCCCCGTGCCAGCCGGACTTCAGCAGCATCGAGGACAGCAGCGTCGCATAGTCCGTGTCGGGCAGGCCGACAATGGCCTCGGCTGCCTTTTGGAAGGCCTCCTCGACCAGCTGCTGGCGAACGGCCAGTGCCTGCTTGCGCAGGTCGGACTGCAGGGCGGCCTCATGGCGCCGGGTCTGGGCCGACTTGCCCGATTCGATGAGCCGGTCGGTCTCCTCGGCGGCCTGCTGGCGCTTTCGCGCAGCCTCCGCCATAATGGCATCCGCCTCGGCCTTCGCCTCGTCCAGACGCTGCCGGACGACGGCATCGGCATCGAGCCGGATTTTCTCCTTGATGCGTTCCGTTCCTGTCATGTCATTCCCCTCCGCCGCTCAGGCCTTGCCAAGAAGGAAGATGGAGCAGGCGAAGCTGAAGATGGCGAACAGCTCGACGTTGATGGCGAAGATCATCGCGTTGCCGAAGGCTTCCGGCCGTTTGGCGATGAGGTTGATGCCCGCCGCAGCGACCTTGCCCTGGTAGACGCCGGAGATCAGGCCAATGATGCCGACCGGCAGACCGGCCATGAGGCAGGCGACACCGGAGGCGGCCGTCATGTCGGGCGAGACATTGCCCAGCATGATGATGGTGATGACCAGACCGTAGATGGACTGCGTGGAGGGCAGCGCCTGCAGGATCATGGTCAGCGCGAACTTGCTCGGGTCCTCGGCAACGACACCGGCGGCGGCCTGGCCGGCAATGCCGACACCCTTGGCGGAACCGATCGACGCGAGGAAGAAGGCAAGGGCGGCGCCCAGCAGGGCAAGACCCATCGGGGAGAAGATGGCCAATTCAGACAGCTGCATGGTGTCAATCCTCCTGTTTCATCACGGTATAATGTGTTCTGGGACCAAAGGGGCGGAATGGCTTTCCGCCGCCTTCGAGGAACTTGGAGAAGAATTCGAGGTACTGCAGTCGGCAGGAGTGGACGAACGCGCCAAGCACGCTCATCGCGAAGTTGATGCTGTGGCCGAACAGCAGCAGGACGGTGCCGCCGAGCACGCGGGCGACGATGCCGCCCAGATCGGAAGCCATGCCGTTGATGAGGCCGCCGAGAATGCCGCCGGCCAGGCACAGGGCCAGAAGCCGCATGTAGGAGAGCGTGTCGCCGAGGAAGCCGACGATGTCGTACAGCCGGGGCAGCCCGCCAAAGATCTTGCCGAAGATGCTCTTGCTTTTCCGTCCCGCGGTCAGCACCACCAACGCAGTGCCGACGATGAACACATACAGGCCCTTGGCGGACAGGGGCGCGGTCATCGCCGCGTCGAGACCGGGCACATAGGGAAGAACGGTCAGCGCGAATCCGGTGAACATGACGTACGGAAAGCCCACGTCGCACAAGGCGTCAAGGAAATGCCGCTTGCGGATGAGATTGGCGGCCTTCATGCCCAGGCCCGTGAACAGGTGGATGACGCCGAACAGCAGGCACCAGGCCATAAGCCGTTCCGTGCCGCCCTCTTCTCCGGGTGCGAACCACAGGGCGTACTTCGCGAGCGGCTCGATGCCGAAGAAGCTGCCGAACATGACGCCCCAGAACATGGTCGCGATGCCGCAGAACAGGATGAGCTTGGCGAACTGCCGGGTACCCGCCTCGAGGCGGAACTTCTTCAAAACGACAGCGGCACCGGCCGTCAGGAGCAGGCCGTATCCGGCATCACCCATGATCAGGCCGAAGAAGATCGCAAAAAAGGGAAGTGTCAGGAAGTTCGGGTCGATTTCACGCGGCGAGGGGGATCCGTACATGTCCATGACAGGCCGGATCGCCTCGGTGATGCCGTTGTTGCGGACAAGAACCGGAATCTCCGCCTCGCCATCCGGCGCCTCGGTCTCCACGTGACAGGTGAAATCGCGGTTCAACCGCTGGATGAGGCGGTCACAGTCATCCGTGGGGATCCAGCCGTTGACGAGGAACGCCCTTCCGGTCGCCGCGATGCGCGAGCGGGCCGCCAGCCGGTCACGTTCCATGAGCATCGCGTCATGGAACGATTCGATCTCCTCCCGGGAATCGGCGAGGGATACGATCTGCGCAACCCGTTCCTGCTTCTCCGTCCCGATCGCCGCAAGCCGGTGCTCAAGATCGGCCGCGACCGCGTCCGGCGTGCCGGATTCCGGCCAGGCGACACGGTTCCAGCCCGCCTCCTTGAGAACGCGCTGCGCTTCGGCTGCCGCGGCTGCATGCCAGATCGCCACGCAGTACCGGAAGTCGCCTTCCGTCGTGTGCGCGACCAGCAGGCTGGTCGGCGCGACCTCCTGCATGGCTGCCTCGAGGGATGCCACCGCCTGCTTGGCGGGCAGGGTGCCCATCTGGATGACCGTGGTGCGAGTCGACTCCATGGACAGGTCGACGCCGATGCCGAGCCAGGGGTGCAGGAACGCGAGCCTTCCCTGAATGCGGACCTCCTCGGCCTTGAGCGCGGTCAGGCTTTCCTCGGTGCGGCGGATGTCGCGCACGGTCCTGAGGATGTCATCCCGTCGCGCCATGCAGTCGCTCTGGCCGGCCACGTCCACCGTGCGCCGGACAGAGAACATGCCCCGCTTGACCGGCGCGTGGCGGTCGAGTACCGCCAGGGCGGCGGCGGTTTCGCCAACGAGCGTGTCGGCGTCATGGACGGCGCCGGCGTCATCGAGACTTCGCAGAACCAGACCCGTGGCGGATTCCCCGGATGTGGCTTCTCCGCCCTCAGAACCGGCGGTGGCATCCTCAAGCTGGATGGCGCCCGACCACATCAGTGTCCCCAGCAGCGGCTCGCGTTCGGTTTCGAGTCCGTAGATGCGGATTCTGGACATTTCAGCGATGGCCATACTCGCTCCTGACCCCTTCCACGATCAATGACACGGCGGCTTGCATGTTGCTTGCAGCCTCCGCACGCAACTGCTCCGCCTCACGGGCGGAATCTCCCAGCCGGTTCGCCATGATGCCGGCGGTGAGGACATCAAAGGCCGACAGTTCATCCGCCATGCGGCGCTCATCGGCGAGAAGCCCCTCCTGGTGCATGCGCTGCGCTTCCGCGCGGGCCTGCTGCAGCATTGCGGCGGCTTCCGCTGCCGCATCGCGCTCCCGTTGCACGGCCAGGTCCTCGGCTTGGCTGATTTCCTGCAGAATCTGATCCACCATTTCGCACCTCGTCGTCCCTATCGGTTTTCGGCCGGCGCCCGGTTCCAGACCGACCGGCTGCCATATTCGCCTGTGTTCCATGGGATGCGGCCGGCGAACGGAAACCCCTGCCACAGCCGCATTTGCCCGTACCCCATGGTTTGCGGCCGGTGCCCGGACCTGGTCCGACCGGCTGTCATCCCTGCATATATCCCATTCTTTATCATGCCGGAAACAGGACAGGAAACAAATCGACCGGTGCAACGCCTCGACCGGCCGTGACGATTCAATCGCCGAAGCATCGGGACACGTTCCCGATGCCAGTTCCGGGGCCTGTTGCAAAGCCTGTTCCATCGTCTGTTGCGAAGCATGTTGCGAAGCCTGTCGTGAAGCCAGTTGCGAAGCATGTTGTGAAGCCTGTTGTGAAGCCTGTTGCAGGGGTGCGTCCGCACACCCGCATCGATCATAGCATCGGTCTTGACTTCTGTCAACCAACGAAAACCGAGTCAAACACCCGTTTTCACGACACTGCCGCTGGTGGGATCCGGCGGCAACATCAGCGCCACAGGAACCAGATCATGGCATAGCCGGTGAGCACGGCCGCCATCGTAAACGGAACACCGATCCTCATGAACGTGCCGGTGCCCACCGCGTGGCCCTCCTTGCGCAGGATGCCCAGCGCCGCGATGTTTGCGGACGCGCCGATGGGCGTCAAGTTCCCGCCCAGGGTTGCACCGGACAGCAGGCCGAAGTACAGGATCGTGGGATCGATGCCCATGATGGCCGCGATGCCGCTCATGACGGGCAGCATGGTGGCCACGTACGGGATGTTGTCGATGAAGGCCGAGAAAAACACGGAAGCCCACACCACGATGGTGTAGATGACAAACAGGTTGCCGTTGCCGATGCGTGCGAACAGCTGCGCGATGTCGTTCACGACGCCCGCCTCGGTGATGCCGCCGATGACGACGAACAGGCCTGCCAGCAGAAGGATCGTGAAGTAGTCGATGTCCCGGAGGGCCTTGACGGCGGGTCCGTGATCCCCCGACTTCACGAAGCCGCGCAGGATGCCGACCAGGAAAAGCCCCACGCAGATGAGCCCATTCGTGATGGCGATCTTGCCGGGAATGAAGGAGGCGAGGATGAGCAGCAGCACCATGCCCACGAGCAGGATGGTCGGGAACAGGTCCTCCACCTCCGCTTCGCTGACCGGCGTGAGCGGCTGCCTGTTCCCGCGGAACAGCCACAACAGGATGAACATCGCCATGAGGGCGCCGGCCTGCACGACCCAGAACATGCCGGGCTTGCCGCGGTAGACGAAGAAATCGAGGAAGTTGAGCTTGGCGTACCCGCCCAGCAGGATGGAGGTGGTGTCACCCACCAGCGTGGCCGCGCCCTGCAGGTTCGAGGACACGGCGATGGCGATGATGGCCGGCACAGGCGATATTCTGAGCTTCTTCGCGACGGTCAGCGCGATCGGCGCCAC
Source organism: Bacillota bacterium (assembly GCA_023440865.1). GTDB lineage: Bacteria > Bacillota > Clostridia > DSM-8532 > DSM-8532 > JAEWSN01. Next base: position 43,279 of record JAEXRM010000048.1, on the reverse strand, counting down.
CATGAGCACCGTCGCCACGTTGTCGATGAACGCGGAGATGATGCCGGCGAACAGGGCAAGGGATATGATGGCCCAGCGCACGTCGGGCATGCGCTCGATGAGCTTGTCGGCCAGCAGCTCCGGCATCCGCGAGTCGATGAACAGCGAGACGACGCCCATGCTGCCGGCGATCATGAGAATCACGTTCCAGTCGATGGCGCCGAACACCTTGCCGACCGGAAGGATGCCGAGCACGACAAAGACCGCGGCGGATCCCAGGGCAATCCAGGCGCGGATTTTCGGCAGTGCGAGCAGCAGGGCATAGGTTGCGAGAAACAAAAGGATGGCGATGGTCTTCATGATGTGTCACAGCCTCTTTCCCGGGAGCGCCGCAGCCGTCTGAGGGCCGTATGCTGACCGCCTCATCAGGCCCGCTGTCCCGACATGTGAATCGCGGCCGCAATCTGATCGTGGAGCAGCCATGTCTCCACGTATTATACAGGAAGGATCCGTGAGGTGCACACATGCGCCATGCATTGGCATGCCACCGCCGGCCTCGACTCAGACGAGGCCTTTCGGCCTGCCCGGAACAAGCTCCCCCAATCGCCGCATCAGGCCGTTCCGGCCCGCGACACGCTCCTTCACCTGCTCCGCGAGACCATCCCTAGCCGCCTCGAGCAGCAGGCGGAACACTTCGAGGATGAACCGGCGCGTATCCGGATCGATGTCCTGCATGGCCCTTGCGGCATCGGCAGCCGCCTTGCGCCATCCCCGCTCCGGGCTTTTGAGGTTCTGAAGGCCGGAAGCCTCCAGCACACGAAACAGCGTATCGCTGAAGCGCTCGCGCTGCTCGTCATCCAGGCCCGCCAGCCAGGCGTCGAGCGTCCGGCCGAACAGCGCAGCCGACGAATCCAGCTGCGCCGCATACCGCAGGTCGCCGTCCTCGATGCGCCACGTGAACTGATTGTGCTGCAGGATGCCGGCGGCCGTGCTCTCGACCACCCGATAGCGGTTGTCATGCTGCAGCAGCATGCCGACCACGGATGCCTGGGGCAGGATGGTCTGCAGCATGCCGGCAATCGACCGGAAGCCGGGATCATCCAGCACATCCCCGCGGAACCCGGGGCCGTCATGGTTGAAGACGCCGCGGAGCTTGCGCCGGGTTTCCGGTGCGCACTTCATCGCGGCATACACCGCCAGGTTCCCGCCCTTGGAATGCCCGCCAACCAGCAACGGCGTGCCCATGCCCCGCGCAACCCGGTCCAGATAGGCAACGGCAGCTTCCTGCGCGGGCACCGGGCACCGGAACGCCATGCTGAAATCTTCCTTCCATCCGGTGAGCGTTGCGTCCGTGCCGCGGAAGGCCACATAACCGGCCCCGGTCGGCAAGGTGAAGCAGAGGGCCGAAAATTGCTTCTCCGACTCCGGATCGATTTCATCGACATGGGCATGGACGCGGATGTCACGGAACCGGCCGCTCTCGAGAAGGGCGAACAGCAGCCGTTCGTTGAGCTCCGGCATGAAATAGGTCGCACACAGGGGGCGGATGCCGCCAAGCACGATCGCGTCGGCCAGCCGCACGGTATCCTTCGGTTTGTCGGGCGGCGGGACGACGCCCTCCCAGTCGAGATAGGCGAGCTGGCACAGCACCACGCTGTCCGCCGCGCAAAACGGTTTGGCGTCCCAGGCGAGCGGGCCTGTTTCGCGGACATAGTCGATCATGTTCTTCATGGGTGCCCCCCTTTTCGTGGTATATACCACAAACAGGGATTCTTTGTCGATCAGGAGGCATCATGAAGGACAGGAAGATCCGGACGGGCGAAGCCGAGGCCCGGGACCAGCCGACCGGACGCAGGGGCGCCAACGGCTTGCAGCCGCGCATCGGCTATGCCTGCATCGCCATCGGCGTGCCCGGCACCGAACTGCGGACCTGCCAGGCGGCGCGGGCCACGCCGCAGCTGCTCGACGAGCTCGTCGCGCACAACCTCCGCTCCCTGGGCCGGATGCTGGATTGGAACGCCCGCAACGGCATCCGGCTGTTCCGCGTCTCCTCCGACCTCATCCCCTTCGGATCGAGCCCCGTCAACCGGCTTCCCTGGTGGGAAACGCACGCGGACGCCTTCGCCGCGCTGGCCGAGAAGGCACGTGCGGCCGGCATCCGCCTGTCGATGCATCCCGGCCAGTACACGGTGCTCAACGCGAAGGATCCGGACATCGTCCGACGCGCCGTCGACGACCTTGTCTACCACGAGCGCGTGCTGTCGCTGCTCGGACAGGGTCCGGAAGGCAAGATCATCCTGCACGCGGGTGGCGTGTACGGCGACCGGAAGGCGGCGCTGCAGCGCTTCGCAGACGCGTGGCGGCATCTGGACGACTGTGTCCGCGCGCGGCTGGTCATCGAAAATGATGAGAAGTGCCATCCCATCGCGGATGTGCTGGCGCTGGGCACGAAGCTCGGCATCCCGGTCGTGTACGACAACCTGCACAATGCGATCCTGCCTTCCGATCCCGCAAGAACAGACGCCGATTGGATCGCGGCCTGCGCTCCCACCTGGCGTGCGGCGGACGGCAGGCAGAAGATCCACTACTCCCAGCAGGCGCAGGGAAAGGCTCCCGGCGCACATGCGGCCACCATCGAGCCGGAGGCGTTCCTCTCCTATGTGCGCGCCCTGTCCGATGGTGCCGTGCCGGCAGCGGCGACCGCCGCGCCCGACGCCCGGCTTGCGCCCGTCGATCCGCTCCCGGACATCATGCTCGAGGTCAAGGACAAGAACCTGTCCGCAGTCAAATGCGCCCTGTGTCTTGCCGGAACCGGCGTGATGCGGGCGCTCGAGCATCAATGGGCCCGGTACAAGTACACCGTGCTCGAGCATGCGCCGAACACCTACCTGCAGATCCGAAAACTCCTGTCGGACAAGACCGCAAGCCCGGCCCTCGCCTTCCACAAGCTGGTCGACGAGGCGCTCGCCGAACCCGTGACGGCGGGCAATGCCGAAAACGCGGCCCTGCACGTCTGGGGGTATTTCAAGGACAAGGCGTCGTCGCAGGAGCGCAGCACATTCGACAGGGCGATCGCCCGCCTGCGGGCCACCGGCTCCCCCGCCGCAGCCAAGCGCGTGCTGCTCTCGCTGGCGCAAACCCATGCGGATGCCTATCTTCTTGATTCCCTGTACTTTTTCCTGTGACGGAATGAAACGGCAGACACCCGGTCCGTTCGGCGCCTCCCGATCTTTCGTCCCGAACGGCGAAAAAAGGCCGGGGTGAACCGGATCTGACGGTCCTGTTCACCCCGGCGGAAGGAAGGGATTCGCCTCCCCGGGGGGGAGGGGCGACTATCCATCGGTTGGATCAGGCAAGGTCCTGCAGCGCGTCGTAGCCTTCCTCGCCGGTCCGGACCTTGATGACATTCTCCACATCGTACACGAAGATCTTGCCGTCACCGATCTTGCCGGTGTACAAAGCCTTCTTCGCCGTCTCCACAACGGTCTCGACCGGAATCTTGCAGACCACGATACCGACCTGCACCTTCGGCAGCAGCTCGATGTCCACCTCGACGCCGCGGTAGAATTCCGTACCGCCCTTCTGCATGCCGCATCCCATGACATTCGTGACCGTCATGCCCGTGATGCCGATGGCGTTCATCGCGTGCTTGAGCGCATCGAACTTGTTCGGGTTGGTGAGGATGTCCACCTTGGTCATCTTCACGTCGGATGCGACAGCCGTCGCTGACTTCCGGTGCTCGACCGGAACAGCCGCCGAAACAGGCACCGCATCGCCTTCCTGGGCATGGTGGAAGTCGACGCCGACCACCGTGGGCATGAAGTCCGCGTAACTCGATGCAAGGCCATGCTCCTCCATGTCGAGGCCGGCGATTTCCTCCTGACGGGTGACGCGCAGACCGACGGTCTTCTTGATGAGCGAAAAGACGATGAACATGGTGACGCCCACCCAGGCCATGACGGCCAGCACGCCGAGCGCCTGCACACCCAGCATGGCGAATCCGCCGCCATACAGCAGGCCGCCCTCCGTTGCGAAGACACCGACCAGCAGGGTGCCGGTCGCGCCACAGACACCGTGCACGGCGATGGCACCCACCGGATCGTCGATCTTGACCACCTTGTCGAAGAACTCCACCGCAAAGACCACCAGCACACCGGCAATCGCACCGATGGCAACCGCGCCGGCGGGGCTCACGAGGTCGCAGCCCGCCGTGATGGCGACAAGGCCGGCCAGGGTGCCGTTGAGTGTCATGGAGACATCAGGCTTCTTGTAGCGGAACCAGGTCAGGATCATGGTCGCGGTCGCACCGGCGGCCGCAGCCAGGTTCGTTGTGACGAAAATGTGACCCATGGCCGTCAGGCTGCCGTCACCGGTTGCGGACAGGGTGGAACCGGGATTGAACCCGAACCAGCCGAACCAGAGGATGAACACGCCCAATGCGCCCAGGGTGAGGCTGTGGCCCGGAATGGCGCGCGGCTTCCCGTCCTTGCCGTACTTGCCGACGCGGGGTCCCAGCAGGGCCGCGCCGACGAGCGCCGCGACACCGCCCACCATATGGACGGCGGTGGATCCGGCGAAATCGTGGAAGCCCAGCTGTGAAAGCCAGCCGCCGCCCCAGATCCAATGTCCGGAAACGGGGTAGATCACCAGGCTGATGATCATGCTGTAGATGACATAGGAAATGAACTTGGTCCGCTCCGCCATCGCGCCGGAGACGATGGTGGCAGCGGTTGCGCAGAACACAGTCTGGAAAATCAGGAACACCGGTGTGGGAATGGTCGATCCGTAGGTTCCCTTGACAAACAGGTCGGGAAGGCCGATCAGCCCCGCCTGGTCCGCCCCGAACATCAGACCGAAACCGAGCACCCAGAACACGAGCGAACCCAGCGCAAAGTCCATGAGGTTCTTCATGATGATGTTGCCGGCGTTCTTGGCGCGTGTGAAGCCGGTCTCCACCATGGCGAATCCCGCCTGCATGAAAAAGACCAGTGCGGCTGCCAGCAGGACCCAGATCGTGTCAACGGACGAAAACAACTCCGACATGGCGACTCCTCCTTCCAAAATGGCGAAGTGCATCCCGATCGCCATCAGGATGCACTTCGATGTGCAAGAGTGAATGCTTATGACTCGCAGCATGTCAAAGGCGCTTTCGGATAGATCTACTCCGAAAGCGCCTTTGCTTGTATCTACAATACATCTTCACGAATATGCAGTCAATCCTGCTGAGCGAAGAAATCATAATTTTTGCAATTTGACAAACGCGCTCCTGCATTTTTGATTCTTTTGTCGGTTCTGCCCAACGAGAGGATCCTCGTACCCCTTTCCCGTCCGCCTGCTTGCCTGCGCACGGCCCCGGATATATCATCTGTATCACACCGGCATGCCACATTCGACTGGGGAGGGCGGCCATGCGACTGTTTTACGCCATATCCCTTCCGGAATCGATCAAGAAAGCGCTTTCCGATCTCTCCGCACGCTTGTGCGCCCGGTCGGAGCAGGGCAGATTCACCGAACCTGACAATTTCCATCTGACACTCGCGTTCTTGGGCGAGGTGCCTGCGGAACGGCTCGAGGCGGTCGAAACGGCGATGCGGTCGGTCCAATGCATGCCCTTCGAGCTCTCCTTTTCGGGGCTGGGCTGCTTCCCCAGGGGACAGCGGGCATCTGGTGGGTCGGGGTGGATCCCAGCGAGCCGCTGCTGCGGCTGCACCAACACCTGGCCGAGGCGGTTCGCAGGGCAGGCTTTCCGCTGGAGGATCAGCCCTACCGGCCCCATCTGACGCTTGGCCGGGAGATTCGTCTGATGCCGGATGCCGATGTCACGGGGATGGCGCGCACGCTTCCGCCCCTGTTCATGCGCGTCGAGGCAATCTGCCTGATGGAGTCGGCCCGTGTCAATGGCCGGCTGGCCTACACCCCGATCCGCGTTCACCCCCTCACGCCCGGTACTGCACGGTGATCCGACCGTCGACCCTCTTCCCAAAGACACGCGTCGTTCCCGTCCGCTATCCACTGTCCGCCCGCCGGCGTGCGGTTTTTTCGCGTTCGCTCCGAGCGAGTCGCACCGTACCGGATCCGCGTTTGTTACAAATTTCTTCTCAGGCTGTTGACAGGATGTTCCACGACGTGTACTATTGTATTAAGCGCTTAATACAATAGTACAGAGGAGGGATCACATGCCCTGGGAACTCAACTCGGATCGGCCCATCTACGCCCAACTGGTCGAACAGATGGAACTCCGAATCCTGACCGGCATCTATCCGCCGGGCAGCCGGCTTCCATCGGTCAGAGACATTGCACAGGAAGCGGCCGTAAATCCCAATACCATGCAGCGCGCGCTCGCGCAGCTCGAAGAAGCCGGCCTGCTGGTCACGCACCGCACCAGCGGCCGTTCCGTGACGGAGGATGCGAACATGATCACACAAGCAAGGGAACGCCTGGCGAAGGAGCAAATCGAGCTTTTTCTGGAGAACATGCGCAAACTGGGCTTCGAGCCGCGTGACACACTCACCCTCGTGGCCGACATGCTGAAGGAGATGAAGGGATGAACGCAATCCTGGAATGCAAGGGCCTGACCAAGACATATGGCGGCAAGCAGGCACTCGACAACGTGACCCTTTCGATTCCGCGCGGTCAGATCGTCGGCCTGCTCGGCCCGAACGGCAGCGGCAAGACCACACTCATCAAGCTGGCCAACGACCTGCTGTGCCCCACCGCCGGCGAGATCCTCATCGACGGGAAGAAACCCGGCGTGGATACCAAGCGCATCGTTTCGTACCTGCCGGACAAGACCTACCTCAACGACTGGATGAAGGTCAGCCAGCTGGTGGACTTCTTCGCCGATTTCTATCCGGACTTCTCGCGCCAGAAAGCCGGCGACATGCTCGCCCATTTGGGGATCGATGCCGGCGCGCGCCTGAAGACCCTCTCCAAGGGCACCAAGGAGAAGGTGCAGCTGATCCTCGTCATGAGCCGCGCGGCCGACCTGTATCTGCTCGACGAACCCATCGGCGGCGTGGATCCGGCAGCCCGCGACTACATCCTCGACACCATCATCCGCAACTACAGCGAAAACGCGACCATCCTGCTGTCGACGCACCTGATCCACGACATCGAGAAAGTGCTCGACCACGTGGTCTTCCTGCAGGCAGGCCGCGTCGTGCTGTCCGCCCCGGTCGAGACCATCCGCGACGAGCAGGGCAAGTCGGTCGACACGTTGTTCCGGGAGGTTTTCAGATGCTGAGCAAACTCATGAAATACGAAATGAAGGCCACCTCGCGCATATTCCTGCCGCTGTTCGGCGCCCTGCTGGGCATGGCCATCATCAACAAGCTGCTGGGTCTGATGGTTCCATCGCAATGGGAAGCCCCGCGGGTCATCACACTCACCCTGTACGGCTTTCTGCTTGTCGCCGTGTTCGTGATGACATTCGTGGTGACGATCCAGCGCTTCTACAAGAGCCTGTTGTCCGAGGAAGGCTACCTGATGTTCACCCTGCCCGTGAAACCGTGGATGCACATCGTGACCAAGATGCTGGTTTCCGCGCTCTGGATTCTGACGAGCCTGGTCACCGTCGTGTTCTCGATCGCCATCCTCGCCTTCGAAAAGCTGTGTGATCCGGTGATCTGGAGCAGATTCGGCTCATTCATCGGAGAAGTGTACGCCGTCAGGGGCGCATGGCAGTTCACGGTCTGGTTCGTGCTGCTGTTCGTCATCGGCCTGTTCGCCAACAATCTCATGGTGTATGCGTCCATGGCTGTCGGCCATCTCGTGAACGATCACAAGATCCTTGCTTCCATCGGGGCCTACTTCGGCCTGAGCACGGTCTCCCAGATCCTCTTCATGATCCTGGGAATCATCCCGGTGCAGGCGGGCATCATGCCCTTCAGCCGCGGATTGTTTTTCGGCAACGTGCAGATCAACAGCCTTGACGCGGCAGCCACCACGCCTGCCGGCTTCATTCCCCAGTTCAACGCCGTGATGCTGTTCATGGTCGGCTTCACGCTGCTGATCAGCGTCCTGTACTACGCACTCACGCACATCATCCTGACCCGGAGATTGAACCTGGAGTAACCACCGCCACAAGGAGCGCATCATTCCTTCCCCCGAATCCAATCAGACAGGAGCGCCATGCCGAACAGAACGGGCATGGCGTTCCGTTTGGTGATGCCGGGAAAGGACTACCGGGCCTCGAACATCTCATACTGCCGCTGCAGGATCAGGAAGGTCTGTTCCCGGGTCAGCTGCCCCAGCGGATCGAACCGGTTCCCTGCGACGCCCCTGAGCAGACCGAGCGCCGCGGCACGCGCCACATCCTCCCTGGCCCATGTCGAAATGGCCGCCGCATCGGCGAACGGAACGCCGTACAGGGCGACCCCCGTCGCTCCGGATACCGCCGCCGGCGACAGGTCGCGCACCACAGGACGCGCGGTTGTTTCCGGTTGCGACAGCAGGAACCTGTGCACGTTCATCAACAGCACCGCGGCCTCCTGCCGGGCAATCGTCCGATTGGGGGCGTAGGTGGTTGCGGAGGTGCCCTTGACCAGGCCGGACCGCCACGCCTTGGCAACCACGGGATCCGCCGAGTCGGAAAAGGGCGAGGCGGCCTGCGGCAGCTCTCTCCCCAACAGCCGTTCGCAGAGGTTGACCGCCAGCGCAGCGAATTCAGCGCGCGAGACCGGTCGCTGGTACAGGGCGTCCAATCCGCCGGTCAGCCCGTTGACACGGGCCAGTCCGTACCCCTCGGCCGCCCAGTCGCTGATCGTGTCGGTCGGAATCCTGCTTCTGACGGTCACCTGGATGAAGCTGGCCTCACCCGCCAGGGGAATCGCCTGCAGGAAGGCATGACCCTGCCGATGCGCGGTCACCTGTCCATCCGGCGTGACCGTCGCCACCTCCGGATTGCTGTAGGATGCGTACCGGACCGGATTGTCCGACAAGCCCCTGGAGAAGAGCGAAACACGCAGCCCCAGTGTTTCGCCCGGCCACATCGGCAACAGGAGCGCCGCGGGACGCACCACATCGGACAACCGGAAAAAATCCGTATCATAACGGATCTCGCGCGGGGACCCGTCCCTGGCGTACAGGCCCGTGACCAGCACGGAGAAGGAGTCGCCATCCGTCAATCCGCCGAGATCGTCCGGGCGGAAGATGATGCAGAACGGAACGCCATACCCGCTTGTCTCCACCCGGAAAACGCCATCGGAAGCAGCCGCGCCACCCGGACCAAGGGACCAGGTCCTGCCGTCGCGCGCGCGCGTCAACACGACCCGGATCTCTGCCGTGCGTTTGCGGTCATAGGTGTCCGGATCGGGGGAAACCGACCAGGCATCGGAAGCACGAAACAGCTCCGTGGGGAAGTGTCCGGCAACCGGCCAGGCCACGTGGCCATAACCGGCGTATTCCGTCTTCGGGCGACTGGCGTCGAAGGCTTGCATCGCGATATGGGCTAAGCCGGTCGCGGAACGGGCATGGCCGTACATCGTGGTGCGCATCGCCGGGTTGAGCACCCAGCGCCGATGGCCCAGCATGGCAATGTTGGCGGCGTCGCTGTCGGAGAGAAATGCCCGCATCGCAGCGCCAAGCGTGTCAAACCCGGCCGACAGGTTGGAGCTGCCCGCCCCCTTGACCGCCAGCTGGTACATTTCGTCCGGCATGCCGGCCGGCCGTGCGGGCGCATGGGTCAGCACCCCTGTCGCGGCATTCACGACCGCGGTGGCCTGCTGCTGTGCGGCCAGCGTCCGGTCGAGCGTCACATCGCCAGGGAGGCCGGCCAGCCAGCGGGCAAAGTTGAGCATGCCGAGACCTTCGTCCAGGAACGCCTGGGACAGGCTTCCCGGTGCATACGGCACGCGGATGGAGGGTGCCTGCTCATAGATGCCGCCACGCCCCGCGTCACCGCCCGCATGGGACAGCACGAGCCGGTCCCATGCCGCGGCGATCTGCTCCATGGATCGGACAGATGTCTGTGCCGCCACCTCCGCGGGTTCCAGGGCATGGACGGGAATCGGGGCGGCGAACAGGAGCAGCGGCAGGAGTATCGGCAGAAGCGCCGCGCAGACCATGATGCGCCGCCATCCGCAACTCAGACGGCCGCGGCGGCTACCGCCAGCCAGGCCGCCTCCGCCGCATCCAGATGAGGCGCCACCTGCGTTTGTACGAACGCATGATAGTCGTTGAGCCATGCGCGTTCCTCCTGGGTCAGCATACCGAGGTCGAGCGTGCGCACGTCGATCGGACAGCAGGATATGACATCGAACTTGCGGAATGACCCGTCCTCCGTCTCGAACGCCGGCACCACCAGCATCGTGTTCTCCGTTCGGATGCCGAAACGGCCCGCCTTGTAGACGCCAGGCTCGTTGGTGAGGATCATCCCCGGCTCGAGCTTGTTCGGGTTGTGTGCCTGGCTGAAGCCCTGCGGTCCCTCGTGCACGCTCAGGAAGAAGCCGACGCCGTGGCCGGTGCCGCACTTGTAGTCCATGCCCTGCTGCCACATCGGCATGCGGGCGAGCACGTCAAGGTTCGACCCGGTGCTGCCTTCGAGGAAAATGGCACGCGCCAGCGCGATGTGGGACTTCAGCGTCAGCGTGCAGCATCGCCTTTCCTCGTCGGAGATGGGCCCGAGCGCAACGGTGCGCGTGGTGTCGGTGGTGCCGTCGAGGTACTGCCCGCCGCAGTCGACCAGCAGCAGCCCCTTCGGCTCGAGGACGGCGTGGCTCTCCTCCGTGGCGGTGTAATGCATCATGGCGGCGTTCGGCCCATATGCCGCGATGGTGTCGAAGCTCTCGCCCCTGTTCAGCGGCAGCGCGGCGCGCAGGGTGCGCAAGGTGTCCATCACGTCGAGCTCGGTGACCGGTTCTCCACCGGCCGCCATGTCCGCGACTGCCTTTTCCAGCCACATCAGGAACCGCACCATGGCGGCGCCGTCGCGCGCGTGGCAGCGGCGCAGGCAGTCGACTTCGACCGCATTCTTCAACGCCTTGGCCTTCATGGCGAAGTCCTCCGTCTCGACCGCCTCGCAGCCCGCGGGCAAAGCGCGTGCAAGCGCCGCATTCGTCCGCTTGGGATCATATGCGACACGGGTGCCGGACGGCAGCTCCGCAATGGCGGGCAGCACGGCGTCATAGGGTGCAACCGTCACGCCGTTCGAGGCCAGATGGACGCGCACGGCTTCGTCGAGCTTGGCCCCGTCAACGAACAGGGTCACATCCTCCGCCCCGATGCGGGCATACGCGATGGTGAACGGATTGTTCTTCACATCCGCACCACGCAGGTTGAAGATCCAGGCAATGCAGTCGAGGGCGGACACCAGGTATTGTCCGACCCTTTCGTCCGCCATCCGGGCACGGATGCCGGCGATTTTCTCCGCAGGCGCAAGCCCCGCGTACAGCACCTCATGCACGAACACCGGGGTCGCGGGCACGGCGGGCCGGTCCGGCCAGATGCGATCCGGCAGGTCGAGGTCGCCCCGGATGGCGATGTTGCGCACCGCAAGCCGCTTCTCATACTCCTTGAGCGTGGCGGCCGCATACAGGCGGGCATCGAGCCCCAGGACGGAGCCCTCGGCCAGGTTCTTCTCCAGCCATTCGACCACGGAAGGGTACCCCGGCGTATTCATTTTCATCAGCCGCGTGCCGGTACCCGACAGTTCCTTCTCCGCCTGCACGAAGTACCTGCCGTCCGTCCACAGCAGGCTTTCCGCAGGGGTGACGAGCAGAACGCCGGCCGATCCGGAGAAGCCGGACAGCCAGGCGCGTGTCTTGTCATGGTCGGCCACATATTCGCTCAGGTGCGGATCGCCGCTCGGCGCAAGCCAGCAGTCGATGCCTTCCCGTTCCATCTCGCTTCGCAATGCGTTGATTCGTCCGTTCATGCAAAACTCCTCCGGAGCCGACGACTTATCGCTCCGGCCTGGGGAAGCGGCCCCGCGGCCGGCGTCATGCGACGGTCTCCAAAACCATCTTATGGCCAAGGGGGGCGATTGTCAAAGCGCATTGCGGCATCCGCCGGTTCGTGGCATGATGGAATGTGTGTCCGAAACCGGTCTGGGCAGGAGCAGAACAGGAGCAGCCATGAAACAGCGCAACCGCATCTGCATCGTCACCGGCGGAGCGAACGGCATCGGCCGCTGCATCGTCGAAACCTTCGCGCGGGAGGGTGCCCGCGTCGCCTTCATCGACACCGACGCCATCCACGGCCAGGCACTTGCCGATCTGCTGACGGCGGGCGGATCCGAGGTTTTCTTCATGTCGGGCGACATCGGTGACGCCCGCATCCTCGAGTCGTTTGTCTGCGCCGTCGTCCGACGGTGGGGCGGAGCGGACGTGCTGGTGAACAACGCCTGCCTCAGCCGCCGCGGCCTGCTATCGGGCTGCGGTGCGGATGAGTTCAACGAGGTGCTGCGCGTCGGCGTCACCGCCCCCTACCTGCTGGCTTCCCTGCTGCGTCCCCATTTCCATCCGGGCGCCGCCATCGTGAACATCGGCTCCACCCGCGCCTTCATGTCGCAGGCCGACACGGAAAGCTACTCGGCGGCCAAGGGCGGCATCACGGCGCTGACCCATGCGCTGGCCGCAAGCCTCGCCCACCGTGTGCGCGTCAACGCCGTCCATCCCGGCTGGATCGACACATCCGCCTGGCAGGGCATGCCGGTGCGGCTCGGCGGGAACCCGGTTCCCGCGCCGGAAAGCCACGCCAATACGGAAGGCCGGTCCATTGCAGGAAGCCGATCCATCCCAGTGAGCCGATCCGCAACGGAAGAGGCATGTGAACCGGAAGCCACGGCCGCATCGGGCTTCTCTCCCGCCGACCTGGCGCAGCATGCCGCCAACCGTGTCGGAACACCCGGGGACATCGCCCGCGCGGTATTGTTCCTCGCGGACGGCGCGAACAGCTTCATCACGGGACAGAGTCTGACCGTCGACGGCGGCATGTCCCGGCAGATGATCTATCACGGGGACGAGGGCTGGACCTATGTCCCCACCGAATTCACCCCCTGAAGGAGGCTCCCATGAAGCTTGGAAAAGCACATGTCAACCATGCCATCGACGCCATCGTCCGCCTCTGCGCCATCCCCAGCCCCTCCGGCTTCACGGCCGAGGCCACCGCGCATCTGGACCAGACCTTCCGGGCCATGGGCTACGAGCCCGTCGTCACCCGCAAGGGGTCCGTCCTGGTCGACCTGGGCGGAACCGGCGATACGCTTGTGCTGGCCGCGCACGTCGACACGCTCGGCGGCATGGTGCGCGCCGTCAAGTCCAACGGCCGCCTGCGCATGACGAAGATCGGCGGCTTCTCCGAGCATACGGTCGAAGGCGAGAACTGCACCATCTTCACCCGCGACGGACGCCGTTACTCCGGCACCCTGCAGCTCAACCAGCCGTCGGCCCATGTGTCGGAGGACGTCAAGAGCGCCAAGCGCGACGACACGACCATGGAGATCGTGCTCGACGAGAAGGTGTCGAAGCCCGAGGACGTCGAAAAGCTCGGCATCCGCGCAGGCGACTTCCTTGCGTTCGATCCGCGCACGGTCGTCACCCCGTCCGGCTTCCTCAAGAGCCGGCACCTCGATGACAAGGCCTCCGCCGGCATCCTCATCGCATTGGCGAAATGGGTCAGGGAAAAGAGTGTGGTGCCCGCCCGCAGAACCTGGCTGCTGTTCACGACCTACGAGGAGGTCGGCCATGGCGGCGCATCGGGCCTGCCGGCCGACCTGACGGAAATGATCTCGGTCGACATGGGCGCCGTGGGCGACGACCTCGAGACGGACGAGCACACCGTCTCGATCTGCGCGAAGGACTCGCGCGGTCCCTACGACTATGAGGTGACCAGCCGGCTCATCCGGCTCGCGGAGAAGAAGAAGCTGGGTTTCGCCGTCGACATTTATCCGAGCTACGGCTCCGACGTCGATGTGGCGCTCTCGGCCGGTTATGACATTGCGCACGGGCTCATCGGCCCCGGCGTCTACGCCTCGCACGGGTATGAGCGCACGCACCGGGACGGTGTGGAGAACACGCTGCGGCTGCTTGCCGCCTACATCCAGGAACCGGTCTCCGGAGGGAACGCGTCATGACGGAACCCATCACCCCGAAAATGCGTATCACCGCCCTCTCCGAAACGGTCTGGAGCATCGAGGACGACGCGGCGATGATGTACCTGGTTGCCGGCACCGACGCCGCGCTGCTGATCGACACGGGTCTGGGCATGCTCGACCTGCCGGCCGTCTGCCGGTCACTGACGCCCCTGCCGGTCCGCGTCCTCCTGACCCATGCGCACGGCGACCACGCACTCGGTGCGGGCCACTTCGACGAAGTCCTGGTGCACGACCGCGAGCTGCCGATGCTGCTCGACGGCAACGAGCCCGACGTCAAGCGTGCCATGCTGGCGGAGATGCTCGATGGCGAAACGGCGCTCCCGGAAGAACTGAAGGAACGGATCGAGGCGTGGATCCGGCTCGAAACGCCGCATACGGTTTCCATCCAGGACGGCGACACCATCGATCTGGGGGGCCGTGTGCTCCGCGTCATCGCCACGCCGGGTCACACACCGGGCTCGCTGTGCCTGCTCGACGAGACCGAACGCCGCCTCTTCACGGGCGACACGTGCCTGAACTGCAACCACCTGCTGAACCTGCCGAATTCCTGTCCGCTGCCGGTCTTCCATGAAAGCCTCAACCGGCTGGCCGCGTTCCGCGACCGGTTCGACACCCTGCATCCCGGCCACATGCTGTCGCCGCTCCCCGCCTCGAAGCTCGACGAGCTGCTCGAGGCTGTCGAGGGCATCCTGGCGGGAACCGTGACAGGCGAAGAAGAGAACAATCCGTTCGGCGGCCCTTCCCTGCGCCACACCTTCGGCAGCACCCTCAACGGAGAAGTGAACACGCTGCTGCTGCCAACGCCGGACCAGTTGCGCCTGATGACCTTCAACATCCGCAACATCCACGGCGACAACGGCACACCGGACGCCTGGACGGAACGCCGGGAGAATGCCGCCCGCACGATCGAGTCCGCCCGCCCTGATGTCGCCGGCCTGCAGGAGGCGTGCCTCGACCAGACGTGTTGGCTGCTCGCACAGCTTCCGGCGCCGTACGCGTCGATCGGCTGCTCCCGTTTCGGCAACGACCGTGACGAGTATTCGAACATCCTGTACCGCACCGACCGCCTCGACGTGCAGGGCTGGGGACAATTCTGGCTGAGCGCGACACCGGATGCACCCGGTTCCCTGCACCCGCTCGATCCGGACTGGCCGCGCATCTGCACGTGGGCGCGCTTCTCCTGGAAGAACGACCCCGCGCGCCAGTTCTGGTTCTTCAACACGCACTTCGGGCTGACCGATGCCGTGCAGACCGCTTCCGCCGCGCTGCTGCTCGAACGCCTGAACAACCTGACCGCAGGCTCACCCCACCCCGTGTTCCTCGCGGGCGACTTCAACTGCGTGCCGGGAACGCCCGCGCAGAAACTGTTCCGCGCATCGGATCTCGTCGACACGTGGGAGGAGGCGGGGTTGCCGTTCGAACAGGACGGCACCTACCACGCCTTCCGGGGCGAACGGACGGGCGGGCATATCGATTTCGTGTTCCGAAGGGGTGCCGGGAAGCTGCTGTCCCTGGAGGTCAACCACCGCTCCGAACGGGGACGGTTCCCGTCGGATCATTTCCCCATACAGGTCGTCATGGACATGCGCTGAAGCAGCGCCGAAAGGGCAATCGCGGTCATGCGGCGAATCGGTGCCGGAAGGGCATTCACGGTCTTGCGGCGAATCGGCGCCGGAAGGGCATTCACGGTCTTGCGGCGAATCGGTGCCGGTAGGGCAATCACGGTTGTGCGGCGAAACGGTGCCGTACCGCTTCCAGGCATGCGGAGCGGACGCACAGCACCAGCTCCTTGTCCGAGCGCAACAGCCGGTCGAGCACATCTGCATGCCCGCCGCCCGCGAGTTCCAGCGGGCCGATCTCGTCGATGAGGAGGGTGTCGATCCCCGGGTCGGCGGCCAGCGCGTCAAGATGGGCCGCCGCCGTCCGGAAGGCCCCGGTCTGGAAGCGGAAGGGGCCAAACACAAAAGAATCCTGTCCGCCAGCGAGCACATCCATAAAGTTAGCACGAACATCCGCCGTGCCGGCGGACGGATCCCACCCACCGGCCACCGCATCTTCGGCCGCCAGGTTTGCAAGGGGATGAACGGTCCATCCCGGCACCAGCACCAGGTCGTATCCGGCCGGTTTGCCGCCGTCCCAGCGTTTCCGGGCGAGAATGCCCCCGACGGTTCCCGCGGGCGCCTGCCGCAGCCATTGTTCCATCCGGTTCGTCTTGCCCGAACCGATCGGTCCCGTCACAAAGCGGATCACCGCCATGCCATCCTCCCGTCAAAGCAGCAGTTGCGCCACGACCGCCAGCACGAGCAACCCGCCGGACCACACCGCCAACGGCACATGCGCGCTATCCGGGAAGGACGTTCCCTGCCGGCGCATCCGGCCGGCCACCGCATGCCGCGCCGGATGCCATGCCGCATGCCGTGCCGCATACAATGCCGCATGCCGTGCCGCATACAATGCCATGATCAGCAGCGCGTTCGCGGCGCCCTCGACAAGCAGGAACTCAAGGGCCGGCTTCCACCCGTTCGTCACCAGCCCGGCCGGAATCGAAAGGCTTGCCAGCACGACCTGATCGCCCAGGAAGAAGGTCCGCCACAGGAGGCTTGCCAGGAGGGCATGCCATCCGCTGACGCGCACCTGCCTGGACGCGCACCAGGCCAACGCCACCCAGACCGCCGCTCCCTCCATCAGCAGCGCGGCGGCCGGATTGAGCACGCGCAGCGGCACCGCTCCCGGCAGCAGCAGGTCCGCAAGCTTCACGGCGGCCGCAACCCAGGATGCGGCAAAGGCGGCCCATGGCCTCCCGGATGCCGCAACCGCCCGTTCCATGAGTACGAAGGCGATCGGGAACATGACGAACCCCTGCAGTCCCGGAACGGCTGCGGCCGCCGCGTGCAGGACAAACCCGAGTGTCGCCTCGGCAAGGCCCCACAGGGAGCCCCAGAACAGGATCACCCAGAGCAGCCGCTGCCCTGGCACCTTCGTGTTTCCTTGTTCCATCCCACAATCCTCCTCAAGGCCGGGTGTGCTTTCAGGGAACGGTCTCCCGTTGCACGGCACCCTGCCGCACCATCTCGTCCAGCCATTGGTCCAGCAGCCGCCACGCCACCTCGCGCCGATATGCCGCGGTGGACCGTTGGTCGTCGATGGGCCGGACCCGTTCGGTCACCGCACGCAGGAAGGCCTCCCGCACACCCTGTCCCTTATGCGATCCGGGTATCGCAAGACGTGACAGGGATCCGCCCGCAAGCAGCGCCTCCGCTTCACGGCTGCGCACCACGACAGGCGCCACGGCACCCAGCGCCACACCGCAATCCATCAGCGTGTCCCCGTCCGATTCCCACCAGCCGAACAGCGACACCTTCGACAGGCAGTTGGCCTGACGCGGGCCGACCTTGCGGTACCAGTACGACCGCTCTTTTTCGGGAACCGGCACGCGAACCGCCGTCAGCAGCTCATCGGGCCTGCGTTCCGTCCTGCCGGGTCCGGTGATGAAGGCCGCCACCGGCAGCGAGCGGGTGCCGGATGCCGAGGCGAGCACCACCTGTGCGTCCAGTGCAACCAGCAGCGGCAGGGAATCGCCCGCCGGGGAGGCATTGCCGATGTTGCCGCCGATCGTGCCGATGTTGCGGATGGCCGGGGACGCCATGTCCGCAACCGGCGGCTTCCAGCCCTCCGGCACGTGGGGACTCTCGAGAAACGCCGACAGGGTGCAGGCGGCACCGATCTCCAGCGTGTCATCACGCAAGCGGATGCCGCGCAGTGCCTCGAGGTGGCCGACCGCCAGCAGCGGCAGCGGAAATCGCGCGATGGTGCCGCCGGCCGGTCGATGCCGCGCCATCAGGTCCGTGCCGCCGGCAATCGGCATGAAAGCCTCCCCGGCAAGCATCCGCAACGCCTCGTCCAGGGTTCCCGGGCGGTACGCACTGTCCCGCTCCGTCCGGTTTGCGCCGTTCACCACCGACCCACCCCCGCTTCCGCCGCGGCAAGCACCGCCTCCACGATCATGTTGTAGCCGGTGCACCGGCACAGGTTCCCGGACAAACCTTCCCGCACCTGGTTCTCCGTGGGATGCGGGTGCTTCGCAAGCAGCGCCGCGCCGGCGAGGATCATGCCGGGCGTGCAGAAACCGCACTGCACGGCGCCGGCGTCCCCGAACGCCTTGCAGAGCAGCTGGAAACCTTCCGTTTCCCGGTATCCCTCGATGGTCACAACCCGCCGGCCCTCGAGCAGCAGCACCGGCAGCAGGCAGGCATTGGCCAGTTCCCCGTCGAGCAGGATGGCACAGGCGCCGCATTCCCCCTCGCCGCACCCTTCCATCGTGCCGGTCAGGCCGAAGTCGTCGCGCAGCACGTCGAGCACGCGTTTCGTCGGCGGCAGGTCCGTTGTGACAGGCAGGCCATTGAGTGTGAAGGAAATCCGCGCCATGCTCATGACCTCCCCTGCGGTTCCCGCAGTTCCGCGTCCCGCGCGCGGTCCGTCTCCGTCGGCCTGTCCCGGTTCCGTAGCAGCGTCAGCACATGCTCCGGCGTGACGGGCAGGCGCTCCACCGGGTACCCGATGGCATCGGCGATCGAGAGCGCCAGTGCGGGTGCCGCACCGACCAGCGACAGCTCGCCCAGGCCGCGCGCCCCGAAAGGCCCGAACGCGTAAGGATTCTCGACCAGTCGCGCTTCGATTGCCGGGAAGTCGCAGGCGGTCGGTATCATGTAGTCCGTAAAGGAGGCCTGCATGAGATGCCCCTCGCGTGACGCCCGCCCCTCCCTTCCCCCATACCCGAGCCCCTGCACCATGCCGCCCTCGATCTGGCCGCGGACGATCCGCTCATCCAGCGGCGTGCCAATGTCGAAAACGCACCAGATGCCGGTGACGCGCCACTGCCCCGTCACCGGGTCGACCTCCGTCTCCACGGCGTTCGCCCCCCAGGAGTATTCCGGGTAGGCGTTGCCGGACAACGTGTCCTTGTCCCATGCAAGATGGCGCAAATAATGGTAGTTGCGCGTGATGTCCGCCTCCGGCTCCTCGTGCGTGAGCAGCTCCTGCGCGCATTCCTGCAGCAGGCGGCCGACGATCATCGCCGTGCGGGATGCGACCGTGGGCCCCGAGTCCGGACACTGGTCGGTATCGGGCCACCGGTATTCGACCTGCCCGAGCGGCAGGCCCAGCGTGCGGGCGACGATCTTGCGCAATGTGGTGCCGGCGCCCTGTCCGATTTCCGTGCTGGAAACGAAGATGCTGACCGTGCCGTCGCGGTTGCGCACAAGCCGCACACGCGGATGCAGCATGTCCTTCTCGCCGCTGCCCGTGAAGCCGCAGCCGTGCAGGAACAGGGACACGCCGATGCCGCGGAGCCTGCCATCCTTCCAGGCCGGATCGCCGCGCTTTGCGGTAAAACCGGACAACGCGTCGATTTCGTCGGCGATGCGGTCCAGCAGGATGGGATGATGGAACACGCCCCCGGTCGTGGAGGTGTCTCCCTTTTCAAGCAAGTGACGCCGCCGGTATGCCAGCGGATCGACGCCGAGTTCCCGCGCGATGTGCTCCATATGGGTTTCGATCGCAAACAGCGCCTGCGGGCCCCCGAAGCCGCGGAAGGCGCCGGAAGGCACATGATCGGTGGCGTACACGCGGCCGCGCACCTTGATGTTCGGCACGCGGTAGACGCCGCCGACGGTGAAGATCATGCGCTGCAGCACCACGCTCGAAAGACCCGCATAGGCGCCGCCATCCATCGACACGTCCATTTCCTGCGCCAGCGGGTTCCCGTCGGCATCGAGGTGGCTGCGGATGCGGATGCGCGACGGATGCCGCTTCGTCGTGCAGGCGATGTCCTCCGCCCGGTCGTACACGATGCGCACCGGTCGGCCCGCCTTCCAGGCGGCCAGTGCCGCATGAACCCCGATCAGCGAGGGAAACTCCTCCTTGCCGCCGAAGCCGCCGCCGGTCGGCAGCTGCTTCACGCGAACCCGCTCCGCCGGCCACCCGAACGCGCGCATCAGCGCCTCGTGGATGTAGTAGGGGCATTGCATCGACCCGGAAACCACCACCCGGTTCCCGTCCACCTCGCCGAGCATAGACTGCGGCTCGAGATAGGCCTGCTCCTGCCATCCGGTTTCCGTCACATCCTCTACAACGCGCACGGCACGCGCGATGGCTTCATCGGGCGTACCCTTGTCGTAGGCGTACGCGACAAAACAGGCGCCCATATCGGAGATGAAGTCGCCCGTGCGGCTTGACGCCTCATCCATCGACAGGATCGGCGGCAGATCCTGGTATGTCACTTCGGCGGCGGCGAGCAGATCTCCGATGACATCGCGGTCGGGACCGACCAGCAGGAGGATGGGTTCACCCACATAGCGCACGGTGTCCTCCGCCAGGAACGGCTGGTCGTCAAACACAAGCGGGATGCGGTTGATGCCGGGGACATCCGAGCGGTCGACGGTGAGATAGCCCTCCGGGAGAACAGGCAGCCGGATCGACAGGATCCGCGCCCGGGGACGCGCCGAACGCAGGGTGCGCGCGTACAGCAGGCCCTCCGGTGCCATGTCGGCACAGAAGCGCATGCTGCCATCGACCTTCTCTTCGAAATCGGTGCGGGGTACGGGGCGGCTGATCGGATCCATGAAGCCTCCTGCGTGCTGGCGCGTGTACTGGCGGTTGCCGTCCACTTCAGGGCTGCCGGACCGGCGGGGGGACGTCAGCCTGCGGACGAATACCGTTCCCGCCCGGATGGACGGACAGGCGGGGTGACACTGCCGCCCGGCTGGCGAGCCATGCGCCGCAGGATGCGTTCATATCCCTCCAGCGTGTCGAGGTCCTCAAGAATGCCGTCATCGGCCACTTCGATCTTCTCCGTGCGGTAACCGGCCAGCAACTGCTGGATTGTGGTCTCGTCGGATGCCGCCAGGATCCCCCGGGCGGCGGTGGTTGACAGCAGCACCGGATGCCCGGCCTGTCCTCCGAACGTCGGCATGGCCACGTCGCGAGCGGACGCAAGCAGGGCGCCATACACCTTCGGATCGACAAACGCGCAGTCGCCCGGCAGCAGGAAGATGCGGTCCGGTACGGCCTTGCCGTCCGAAGGATCCAGCAGGAGCCGCAGTGCCGCCTTTGCGGAAACGATCATGCCGCTCTCCGGCTGCGGGTTGTGAACGCGCTCACAGAAGGGGCATGCCCCCAGGGCCAGCCCGACGGTTTCGGCATGGGCGCCCGTCACCACCACGACGCGGTCGCACCAGGGTGCCATGCTCCGGATGCCAAGCAGGAGCAGCGGCACGCCGCGGACGGGCAGGACCAGCTTGCACAGGCCACGCATGCGGCTGGACTGTCCGGCCGCCAGCACGATACCGGCGACGGAGACGGACTCGTTCCCCGCATCGCCTTCTCCAGCTCCGCCGTTGTCAAACGCCGGCCCTGCCTGCATCGCATCCATGCGCCCTTTTTCCATGACGCCGCCTCCTCCCGTCGCTTGCATTACCCGGCATCACTCGCTCCCTGCTAGGGATATACCCTGTTTGCGGATTCACACACCGGCCGCAGCTGTCGGATTGACAGAAAGGTCCGCCGCATGGTACACCATGCCATGGGGTGCCGTCCAAGGGAGAATTCCGGCACGCCAGGGAGCAACCGAACACGCATGAAGCCTGCCCGCAACCGCACCGAAACCCGTCCCGCAGCCCGTTCTGCCGCCCATGGCAAGGCTGCCAGCCTCCGTATGAAAAAGAGACGCCGCATCTGGGTGCTGGCGGCCTTGGTCCTGGTCCTCACTCTCGGCGTGGCGCGCGCAGTCGGAAAAACCGGCCTGGGCGCTTCCACGCCGGCGGATGCAAGCGCAAGCGCCGGCGTCATGCCTGCAGGTATCGAAAGCCTGGGTGTGTCCATCGCGCAAACGCCGACATCCGGTGCTGCCTCTACGGCCAATGAAAGCCTGCCCGCGACTGACCCGCACACATCGGGATCCGGTGCTGCCGATCCGGCAAGCCAAGGGGCGACCGTTGCCGTCGCTTCCCCCGTCGCCGCCGCCTCCTCCACTGCCGCTTCCGCATCCGTAACCGCTTCTGTCGCCGCTTCCTCCCCCGTTGCCGCATCCGTTGCCGCTTCCTCATCCAATGATGCCCTGCCATCCACGGATGGCGGCGTGATTGCAGCCGCGTTGCCCGATGGCTTCGCCTACGTCGCGGAGGTTGTTCCCGGCATCCGCATCGACATGAAGTACTTCGGCGCCGACAATTTCATGGGCCGGCCGGCAGACGGCTACGAGGCGAACACGGCCATCCTCACCGTCAAGGCCTGCGAGGCGCTGGCGCGCGTGCAGGCCACCGTCGAAAAGGATGGTCTGTCTTTGATTGTATATGACGCCTACCGGCCGCAGCGCGCCGTGGAGGATTTCGTCCGCTGGGCTTCCGACCCTGTGGATCTGGCAACCAAGGAGACATACTACCCGGATCTCGAGAAATCGGCCATCCTCGATAGCGGCTACCTTGCGAGAAAATCATCCCACAGCCGCGGCAGCACGGTGGATCTGTCGCTGGTCGACATGGCGACCGGCGAGGCACTCGACATGGGCTGCCCCTTCGACTATTTTGGCAAGGAGGCCGATCCCGACTGGCCGGGCGCCTCGAACGACCAGGCGGCCAACCGCCGCAAGCTCCGTCTCGCGATGGAACGCGAGGGCTTCGTCATCTCCGCCATCGAATGGTGGCATTTCCGGCTCCGGGACGAGCCTTTCCCGAAGACGACCTTCGACTTCCCGGTTCGCTGACCGTTGAAGGCTCCTCAGGTTCAAGACGCGGGCGCTGGATTGCCAGGCCCTCCAGCATACGGCAGCGTGCCATGCGATCCATCGACCGCGCGCACGGGCAGACGCCCGACGCCCCGTATCGTGGGCGACAAAGGAACAATGCGGCACCTTGCTTGACCGGGAAATATGCGAGGAATTCTCCCGATATGGCATTTTTGGTCTCGACTGGTCGGTCGAATTGACAGAAGTCATGTGACAGGATAAAATCGTGCTCGTCAGGGCCTTCTGGCCTCCGGACCATCCTCCGCCACGACAACCGGTTCCGCATCGACAGCTGGCATATCCGCACCCTGTCCGGATGAACGGCCACAGTCCCCTGCACATACGAAAGAACCGTCGGAGGAGAACAACATGCCGCAGAAGAAAAATGCCAGCGCCATGCAGTCCATTCTCACCGTCACCCTCGTCACCGGCATCCTGTTCAGCGTCCTGTGCGGCCTCGCCACGAGCGCGTGGCTTGCCTCGCTGTTCATCCTCGCCGCCACCTTCCTCGCCGCCTTGCTGGCAAAATGGCTCACGGAGCGTTCCTTTGCGAAACTTGCCAAGAGCCTCCAGGCAGAGATCGACATCTTCAAGGAAGGTACGTTCACCCATTATGTCACACCAGACACGTATGGTGTCCTGCGGGGCGTCGCCTCCTCCACCAACGATCTGCTCAACGACATCCGCACCCTCATCAACAACTTCTTCTCGCTGTCCCGATCCATCATGGGATCCTCCTACCAGGTCAATGAAACGGCGCAGACGGCCTCCACGGCCATCGGCGAAATCTCCGACACCATCAACAGCATCGCCAAGGGTGCGGCCGACCAGGCGCAGGAGTCCCAGCAGGGTGTCCGGATGATCGAGAAGCTGTCCGAGCAGATCGAGCGCGTCTATGGCAGCTATCAGGCGGTCACGCGCGAAACCGCCATGATCGAGGGCTTGAACCGGGCGGGGCTTGATTCCGTCGCCGTCCTGCGCACCAAGTCCGGCGAGACCGAGACGGCCTCCGAGCGCATCTTCGGCGTCGTCGAGAAGCTGACCGCCATCATCGCCGACATCGGCTTGTTTGTCCGCTCCATCGAAGGCATCGCCGAGCAGACGAACCTGCTCGCGCTCAACGCCGCCATCGAGGCGGCCCGTGCCGGCGAGGCCGGCCGCGGTTTTGCGGTCGTCGCGGAGGAGGTCCGCAAGCTCGCAGACGAGAGCAAACAGGCCACCATGCAAATCGGTTCCCTCATGGAGAACATCGAGGAGGAGTCCGCGCTGGCCGTCAAGACGATGGAAGTGATGCGCGGCGCCACACAGGAACAGGGTGCCGCTGTCGAGCAAACGCACACCTCGTTCGACAACATCGCCGCCGCCATCCGCACCATCGTGACGGGCGTCGCGGACGTCAACGAGGCCATCGCCGTGATGCAGGCCGAGAAGAGCGACGTGATGACCGCCATCGAGAGCATCTCCGCCGTTTCCCAGCAGACCGCCTCCTCGAGCGAGGAGGTCGCCGGGTCCACCACCCGCCAGCTCGCGGCGATCGCCACCCTGCGCGACGCGGTCAAGGAACTCGACGTGCTGGTGCAGGGCGTCGAGACGCAGCTGCGCAAATACAAGATCGGATTGTGAGACTGGCCTCAGGGCATACCGCCACGGGAACACAACAAAAAACGGGATGTCCGGCTGGGGACATTCCGTTTTTCTGTTGCAAGATACGTGGATCGGTGCAGGCGGTTGGTGCCGTCATGGAAGCCCGATACAAACTGGTTCACCCCACCGGAAAGACAACCTGCTCGCACAGCAGGCGTGCGTATTCCTCCAGCCCCGCCCGGTCGATCTCATCGAAACGACCCACCAGCGGGCTGTCGATGTCAAGCACGCCCATCAGGCGGCCATGCTGCATCAGCGGCACGACGATCTCCGATGCCGATGCGCCATCGCAGGCGATATGCCCGGGGAACGCATGCACGTCGCGGACCACGAGGGTTTTCCGCTGCTCCGCCGCCGTACCGCAGACGCCCTTGCCGAGCGGAATGCGGATGCAGGCGGGCTTGCCCTGGAACGGGCCGAGCACGAGCACGCCGTTCCGGTACAGGTAGAACCCTGCCCAGTTCAGGTCGGGGAGGCTGTCATACAGCAGCGCGGACGCATTGGCCAGATTGGCCAGCCCGTCCGGTTCTCCGTCGATGAGCCCGAACAGCCGGTTCCGCAGCTCGCGGTACCCCGCCTCGTCCCGTGACAGCGCCTGCGACCGGAAAGGTGCATGGCCATCCGTGTCATGCGCCGGCGCACCAGCCTCCGCGACTGGTGTGGCGACCACGGTTCCCGCCTCCGCCGTCGGCAACCCGAACTCCGACTCATGCAGGCTGTAGCCGCGGATGTGCCCCTTGGGCGCGTCGTCGACGATGTATTGCACGATGTAGATCTCCCCGTCGGGGAACTGCACCCACCCCGAATACCCCAGGTCGGACTCGGGACTCCGGTCATAATCGATGGGCAGAATGCGCGTCCATTGCTCGTTTCGCTTGTCAGCCAGGCAGGACGCCTCATCGGTCAGCGCCGCAAACAGGTTCTGGGTCCAGTTTCCCAGCCATCCCTTGCCTCCCTGGCTGAACCGGTAGGTCACAAGGATGCTGCCGCTCGCAAGGCGGCCGACGGTCGGCCGGTGACAGCCCGGCAGCGGCACCCGGACCGGTTCGGACCAAGTGCGCCCCTCGTCCTTCGACATGACCTTCCAGCCGTCCATGCCTTCGCCGGAGTTTTCGCGCAGGAACGCGACCAGCGAGCCGTCGGAAAGCTGCAGGATCGAGGCCTCGCACAGCTGCAGCCCAGCCTTGTCCGCAACCGTCACCGGATCGGACCAGGTGCGTCCCTCATCATCCGAATACCAGAGCTGCTGGAACAGGAAGCCGTGCGCGGGATGCGGCTGATGGGCCGAAAGCAGCCAGCGACCGGAGGAAAGGACAACCAGCTTGTCCGGCACGATGCCGCGGCCAGGCGTCTCCAGCGGCCCCTCCCATTTCGTCCCTTCCGGGTCTCCCAGCCACAGACGGATGTCACCGGCTGTTTCGCCATGTATGGACATGAGGTTGCAGGTCACCGCCAGCCGATCGTCCGGCAAGCGCACGATGCGCGCGCAGTCCCAGAACGGCATGCCGTTCGTCTCGGGCGTGAAGGGGATCTTCGCGCTCCAGGTGCGGCCGCGGTCGAGGCTTTCGCGCAGCACGAGCCGCGTGCGGGACCGGTCGCGGTGGTGGACGCTTTCGGTGAAGATGCAGATGAGCTTCCCGCCCGCCGTCAGCACCAGATCGGGCCAGGACTCGTAGACGGCGTCATCGCGGCTGACAAGAAATCGTTCCATGGTTCAAATCCTTTCCTTCCCCCGGTCGATAGCATTCTCCGCCAACACGGGGATGCTGTCACGGAGGCTGTCACACACATGATGCGGTGGGGCTCAGTTCACCCGGTTGACCGGACTCCCGTCCAGAAACGCCCGCACATTCCCGACGGCGATGGCCATCAGGCGCGCCCGCGCCTCAAACGGCGCCCAGGCGACGTGCGGCGTGATGATGCTGTTGGGGGCTGTCAGCAGCGGATTGTCCGCGTCCGGCGGTTCCGTCGTGAGCACGTCGGCGCCGAACCCGCCAAGATGGCCGGAGGTGAGCGCCTCCGCCACGGCCTCGTCGTCGATCAGGCCACCGCGGGCCGTATTGAGCAGCAAAACACCGGGCTTCATGCAAGAAAGCGCCTCCCGGCCGATCATGCGGGCGTTGGCCGCAGTCAGCGGGCAATGCAGGGAGATCACGTCGGCCGCCCGGAACAGCGTATCCAGTTCCTGCGACTGGAGGTCCCGGCTGCTTGCATACATCACACGCATGCCGAAGGCTTCGGCGATGCGGCCCACGGCCGTGCCGATGCGACCCCGGCCGATGATGCCCATGGTCTTGCCGGTCAGTTCCACCAACGGGCTCTTCCGGAAGCTGAAATCGACGCTGCGGCTCCATTCCCCCGCGCGGACCGCTCCGGCATGCAGACCGACCTGCTGGCACAACTCCAGCAGCAGGGCGAAGGTGTGCTGGGCCACGGACGGCGTGCTGTATTCGGGCACGTTCGCGACCACGACGCCATGCTCGGCTGCCGCCTGCAGGTCCACCACATTGCAGCCGGTCGCCAGGACGCCGATGTAGCGCAGGTTCGGCTTCGACGCGATGAGCGCGTGGGAGAGCACGGTCTTGTTCGTGAGGACGATTTCCGCATCGCCGATGCGGTCGGATACCGACGAGGGGGGTGTCCGATCATGGACCGAGCACGCGCCGAGCGCCTCCAGGGGTCCCCATGACAGGTCGCCTGGGTTGAGGGCATAACCATCCAATACAACGATCTTCATCATGTCACCCATTCCGCATTTCACCCAATCCGCATTTCACCCATTCCGCATTTCACCCATTCCGCATTTCACCCATTCCGCCGGAGCCGTCACCGGGACATCCCGCTGCATCGGACCGGCCCGACAAGCGGGAATCCCGCGTTTGCTGCAAGTCAATCCTCGAGCGCGTCCCAGTCGTCCATGTCGGTGCTCAGCGTGCCATCCGGACGGAAGATCAGCATGCGCGTGGCGATCTTCTCGACAAAAAAGCGATCATGGCTGACGGCCAGCACGGCGCCAGGGAAGTGGTACAGCGCCTGCTCCATCACCTGGATGGAGGGCAGGTCGAGATGGTTCGTCGGCTCGTCGAGCACCACGGTGTGCGCGCCCGACAACAGGCACAGCGCCAGCGCGACGCGCGCCTGCTGCCCGCCGGACAGCAGGCCCACCTTCTGCTGCTGGTCCTTCTCGGAGAACTGCAGCATGTCGAGGAACCGGCCGACGATCTTGCGCTGGCTGCGGTAGGCGAGCGGCGCGACATTGACGATGTGGCTGACCGTATCCTCCCGGTCCATGTCCGCCCAGGTGCGGGTGAAGCTTGCGAAGCCCTTGCCCGGCCACTTCACGTACCCGGTGTCCGGCTTCGTGTCGCCTGTCAGCACGTCGAGCAGCGTGGACTTGCCGCACCCGTTCGCCCCCAGCACCAGCAGGCGCTCGCCGGCCCGCAGCTCGAAGGACAGGTCTGAAAACAGGGTGCGGCCGTCGTATGACTTCGACAGGTCGGTGACCATGAGCGAGCAGTCCGGCGCATTCAGGCTTTCGTACAGGCTGGTGAGGATGACGTCGACCGGGCGGGGCTGCTGGCGCTTCTTCAGGTCCGCCAGCCGCCGCCCGAGCTGCTTGCCGGCAAGGCCCCTGCGCTCGCGCACGGCCTCCTCCTCATACAGCAGCAGCTCCTCCTCGTTCAGGAACGCCTGGGCGATCTCCTTCGACCGCAGCCGGCGCTTGACGACATACTGGCTGTAGGCGCCGTCATACGCGAAGAAGCGGTGGTTCTCGATCTCCACGATCTTCTTGACGACCCGGTCGAGGAAATGGCGGTCGTGGCTGATGACCACGATGGCGCCGCGGAACTTGGCGAACCACCGTTCCAGCCACGCCACGCCCTCGAGGTCGAGGAAGTTGGTGGGCTCGTCCAGCAGCAGCACGTCCGGGTTTTCGAGCAGCAGCTTCGACAGGGCGGCCCGGTTCTTCCAGCCGCCGGAAAGCTGCTGCAGCGGGCGGCTGCGAAGGACTGCATCGAAGCCGAGCTTCGAGAGCACCGTATCGATCTTCACGTCGACATCCCAACCCTCGAGCCGGTCCATCTCCTCGAACAGGTGCGTCTGCCGGTCGAGCAGGGTCGTCATGTCCCCGTCGTCCGCCGTTTCAAAGCGAACGGCGATGTCGGCCAGCTCGCGTTCCATCTGATGCACGTGCTCGAACAGGCCCGACAGGATCTCGAGGATCGACTTCTCGGAATCGAGCGAGGAGAACTGGGAGAAGTACCCCAGCCGGATGCCGTCGTCGATTTCGACAACGCCCTCATCGGGCTTTTCCTGGCCGAGGATGAGCCGGAACAGGGTCGTCTTGCCCGTGCCGTTGTATCCGACCAGGCCGAGCCGGTCGCCGGCGTCGATGCGCAGGTTTGCGTCGCGGTAGATGGTGCGGTCGCCGAATTTCTTGTACAGGCCATTGATGCGGATGATGCTCATGTCGTCTCCCAACGGGTGTTTCACGTTGCCGGCCGGTTGCGGTGCCTGTCAGCGCCGGGCGACCAGCTCGATTTCCACCTTCGCGCCCAGCGGCAGCGCGGCGACCGCGATCGTGGACCGTGCCGGATACGGCACTTCGACGTGTGCCTTGTAGACGGCGTTCATGTTGGCGAAATCGGCCATGTCGGTCAGAAAGACGGTCGTCTTCACGATGCTGTCCCAGCCGAGTCCGACCGCGTCGAGCACGCGCCGGATGTTCTGGAACACCTGCGTCGTCTGCACCGTGATGTCGCCCTCGACCAGCTTTCCCGCCTCAAAATCCATCGGTACCATGCCCGACAGGTACACCCATCCGTCCACCTCGACCGCCTGCGAATACGGACCGACCACGCTCGTGCCCGCCGCCTGGTATGTTTTCCTGTTCATCATGCCACCTCCATACCTGTTTCTTCAACGCTTATTCTACCATGCCGCGCCGCATCTGATACAATCATGGCACCGGATCAGCGCCGGGTCCGTACCGGGTCAGCATCGTATCAGCGCAGGTTCAGCAACGGATCAGTACCGGGTCTGAAACGGATCTGCAACGGTTCAACGCCGGCGAGCGGCCGGCACGAAACAGGCACGCATGCCCGGACACGGCATGCAGCCCCGCCAACGGCGCCGCATGAAGGAGGCAGCAATGACGAGACAAAATGAACCGGTTCCAGCGAACAGGCACGAAGCAAGGGCAAGTCACGAATCCCCCGCATGGCGGTATCCGGCGGACATGCACCTGCACACCACCTTTTCCTGCGACGCGTCCGCAACCATGGAAGACCATGTGCGCCATGCGATCGGCCTGGGACTGACCCATGTCTGCTTCACGGAGCATTTCGACGCGAACCCGGCCGACGAGGGCTGCGGCTATTACCGGGCCGATGCGTATCACGAGGCGGTGTCCCGGCTGCAGGAAACATACGGCGACACCATCCGCATCCTGCGCGGGCTCGAATTCGCCGAGCCGCACCTGTATCCGGCGCAGTTCGCGCAACTGGCCGCCCGGTCCTATGACTTCATCCTCGGCAGCACGCATTGGCTTGGCGACATGTTCGTTCTCGACCGCACACAGCTGAAGGCCTTCGCCCCCGAGGAACTGGAGATGCGCTACTACAGACAGCTCGAGGCCATGACCGCCTTCGGCGGCTTCGATGCGGTGGCGCATATGGACTACCTGCGCCGCGGCACGGGGCGCGACCGGTGGCCGGAGGACATCCTGCGCCGCATCTTCGGCAACATGGTCAGGAACGGCATCGCCCTGGAGATCAACACGCAGCATGTGCGGCGAGGCCTGTCCGAAGCATTTCCCACACCTGCGCTGGCCACCCTGTACGCATCGTGTGGCGGTTCCCGCATCACATTCGGCTCCGACGGGCACCACCCGCCCGACACGGCAAGCGGCATTGCCGAAACGGCACCGCGCTATGCGGCCATTCCCGGCCTGGAACCGGGAATTTTCATCGCGAGGCGGTTCCAGCCGGTCTGAAATCGGCTATACTGGTAGGGACGACGCTTCCGGACAGACGGGTTCCCGCGTCGCATGTCCGCCGCATAACGGTCGCACGGAGGGTATCCATGCTTCGCACGCTGGTCTGGTTTCTGTATTTCTGGCTGTATCTCGTCGTCGCGCTGCCCCGCCTCCTCCATGCGAAGAAGCTCGACAGGCAGGGGCTCATCGCGGAACGCGACGCCTATGTGGAACGCATGACCAAACGCTGGGCTTGCGCGATGACACGCGCCGCCGGCGGCAAGGTCGAGGTGTCCGGGAATGAGCATGTTCCCGCAGATGCGCCGGTCGTATTCATCGCCAACCACCAGGGCAATTACGACATTCCGATCATGATCGGCCACGTGGTCGGCCGCAAGGCGCTCATCTCCAAGATCGAGGTGCTGAAGATTCCGATTCTCCGCTCCTGGATGAAGCTGATGCAGTGCGAGTTCATGGACAGGAAGAACCTGCGGCAGTCGGCAAGGATCATCCAGCAGGCCGTGGAAAGCCTGCGCGGCGGCACATCCATGGTCATCTTCCCGGAGGGCACGCGCAGCAAATCCGACAAGCTGGGCGATTTCAAGCACGGCAGCTTCAAGCTCGCCCTCAAGGCGGAGGTGCCGATCGTACCCGTCACGATCGACGGCTCGTGGCGCCTGTTCGAGCGCACCGGCTTCATGACGCCCGGCACGATCCGCGTGGTCGTGCATCCGCCCGTTCCGACAGCCGGACTGACCAAGGAGGAGCAGGACGCCCTGCCCGACCGGATCCGGGGCATCATCGCCGCAGGCCTGCCGAACGGGGGCGTCGGCTGAAGACTTGATGTGCCTTCCCGTAACACCTATCCGCGCTGCCTGCGCCGCATTCCCTTGTCCTCGTACATGCGGCGATCCGCAACCAGCATCAGGGTTTCCCGGGCATCCCCGTCCTCGTGGAGCGTGGCGATGCCATAGCTGAAGCTGCCCGTGAAGGTCGCACCATTGAAATGGAATGCCATGCCCTCGAATCGGGTGCGGATATCCCCCATGATGCGGGCGGCGTGCGCCCGTGCCGTGTCCGAGAAAACCAGCAGGAACTCGTCTCCGCCGATGCGCGCCACCACATCCGAGCTTCGGACGGATTGTTCGAACAGCCGTGCCAGCGCAAGCAGGTAGTTGTCGCCCGCCTGATGGCTGTACTGGTCATTGACGCGTTTGAGGCCATCCATGTCGATCATGGCCACCTGCAGGGATGTGCCGTTGCGGCGTGCGGTCCGGATGCGGTCATCGAGAATGGCTTCGCAATATCCGCGGTTGATAAGACCCGTCAGCGGGTCGGTCCGTGACAGGATGAGTGTTCGGGCATGCAGGTGGAACATGCGGATGAGGATGGGAATCTCCTCGCGCAGGTATTCCGCCACAAGACGATCCTCCCGGGTGAACCGGTCCTTCCGGGTACTGTCGAGTGAAATGATCCAATGGACCTTCTCGCCGTCGGAAACCGGGATGGAAAGCAGCGAGCAGATCCTCTCCCCCCGGTTGTTGCGCAGCAAGGCGGTGCTGATGGCCGATTGCACGGCATCGATGTCCCCGATCAGCACCACATTGTCCATGCGGCCCTGTGTCAACTGCCAATTGTAGCCTTCACGGAGAGGGAAGGTGAATCGTCCCGCCTCCTCCGCGTCATACCCGATGGCGCGCAGGATGCGCATGTCTTCCGATTCCGCAATCTCCAGCACGGACCCTTGCGCGCAATCCTGGTACAACTCGAGCAGCCGTTTCAACAGATCCTCGAAAAACGTTGCGAGATCGGGGTATCCCAGGAGGTCATGGCTCATCCGCAGCATGACATCCTTGACCTGATGGAGCATGCGCAGGTGTTGCTCCGTGGCCTTGCGCTCCGTGACGTCCTGCACAACGCCCACGATGCCCAGGGGCGTTCCGTCGTGCGCCTTCACGACAGCCTTGTTGAAAACCACATCGCGTACCGCGCCTGCGGATGACCGGATCTGCGACTCGTACATCTGACTGCCGCCGGTCGCCATCAGTTCCGCATCGGACTGGGCATACACCTTGGCAAGAGCGGAAGCTGCCACCCCATGGACAGTGTGTCCGACCACCTCATCGCGGGAAAGCCCGAGGATCTGGAGGAACGCCTCGTTGCAAAACCGGTAGATGCCCTGGCTGTCCTTGAAGAAAACCGGATTCGGCATGGTGCCGAGAAGGGTCTCGAGAAGACGGACCTGTTCCTGGAACTGCTGCTCGTGCAACCGTTCGTCCGTGATGTCGCGGATCGATCCGACCGCGACGCGGTCTCCGGTTTCCAGTCGGCGGACGATGCTGCCGCTGAAGCAGATCCACCCATCGGAGCCATCTCCCCGGATGATGCGGAACTCTCGCCGCCCGACCGGCTCACCCACGGTGATTTCATGCAGCACCTCGGAGAAAAGCTTCCGTGAGGAAGGATGCAGCACCCGCTCGAACAGGTAGTCGACCGAACCGTCAAACGACGCGGGATCCTGACGGATGATGGCGAAGATCTCATCGGACAGCTCGACTGCCAGCGTTGTCAGGTTCCAGGTCCATATGCCCAGTCCTGTCAGGGTCATGGCGTTGTGCAGCATCTCGCGGGCATGCTCGAACTCGGCCGCGCTCTCCTCGCCCTCCCGGTATCCGTCCGTGCGTATCGGTCCATCCTTTTCCTCCGGCATATACACCTCATGTCCTGCCATGCTGCTCCAGCAGATGCAACCAAGCAGTCTTCCCGCAGCGTCCATTCGGCCCGGCCATGCCTGCGACACGGCGCCTGTTCGTCATTTACCCACATTTCCGGATCATGCTCGCTAAAAATACGGTATCATATCGGCAGGAGGGATGCACATGCTGACTGCAGGAATGGGGCAATACATCCGGGAAATCCGACTGGCACGGGAGGCCGGGACGGATCCCGATGCGTATCCCTACTGTCTCGAGGCGGTGCGCGGCCTGGCAAGCCTGCCGCTTCACCCCCATGTCACCTTTCTGGTCGGCGAGAACGGCAGCGGCAAATCGACACTCATCGAGGCGATCGCCGTCGCCAGCGGCTTCAACGCGGAGGGCGGCACCCGCAATTTCCAGTTCGCAACGGAGAACACCCATTCTCCGCTGCATCGCTCGCTGCGCCTGGTCCGCGGTGTCCGTCAGCCGCGCGACGGCTTCTTCCTGCGGGCGGAGAGCTTCTACAACGCCGCCTCGTATATCGACGAGCTTGATCGCGAGCCGTCCATGCTGCCGTCGCTGATCGGTTCCTACGGCGGTGTTTCGCTGCACCGCCAGTCCCATGGAGAGGCGTTCCTCTCCCTGCTGACACATCGGTTGGGCGGCAACGGGCTGTATCTGTTCGACGAACCGGAGGCGGCGCTCTCACCGATGCGCCAGATGACGATGCTCGCCCGCATCCACGAGCTGGTGGAGGCCGACTCGCAATTCGTGATCGCCACGCATTCGCCCATTCTCATGGCCTACCCGCACGCCCGCATCGTCTGTGTCGACAGGGGGTACGAAACCGTCGCCTGGCGCGATGTCGAGCACGTGCGGGTGACGAAGGCGTTTTTGGGCGATACGGAGCGCATGCTCGGCATCCTGCTCGGGGAGCGGGATGCCTGAAGCCGCGGCAAGAAAAAGGCCCCGCGCGGGATCACAATCCGCGCAGGGCCAGACCGAGATGCACAGGGGCTGTATCTTTCACGCCCGGCAACGGCAGCCTATTTGACGACAATCATTTCATATGCGCGCGTGCCGATGCCCATTTTCGCCGCGTGCTCGAGGCAGGTGCGCCACTCCGCTTCCGGCCGGGAGTTGATGAAATGGTCGTGGTGGTCCACAAAGTCGTGCCTGCCCATGTTGTCGGACAGCTGGCTGTTCGGCAGCGGGTGGGCCGCCAGGCACGCGTCGGCGCAGGCCTGGTCGAGCGCCAGGGGATCGAACGACGCGAACATGCCCAGGTTCGGCAGAATCGGCGCGTCGTTCTCGCTGTGGCAGTCGCAGTTCGGCGAAACGTCCACAACCAGGGAGACATGGAAAGAGGGGCGTCCGTCGAGCACCGCCTTGGCATACTCGGCCATGCGCCGGTTCAGTGCGGCCGGGGCGGCATAATCCGCAAAATCGATCGCATCGAAGTTGCAGGAACCCAGGCAGCGGCCGCAGCCGACACAGGTGTCCGGGTTGACGGACATTTTGCGCGTGGCCTCGTCGAACACCAGCCCGTTGTTCGCGCACTCGCGCAGGCAGCGCCGGCATCCACGGCACAGCGCCGCGTCGATCACCGGTTGTCCGTTGACATGCTGGTCCTTTTTTCCCGCGCGGGAACCGCACCCCATGCCGATGTTCTTGATCGCGCCGCCGAAACCCGTCATTTCATGGCCCTTGAAATGGTTGAGGCTGATGAGGATGTCCGCATCCATGATGGCGCGACCGATCTTGGCCTCCTTCAGGATTTCTCCGCCCGGAATCGGCACCGTGATGTCATCGGTTCCCTTCAATCCGTCGGCGATGATCACGGGGCAACCGACGGTCATCGGCGTAAATCCGTTCTCCCACGCGCATTCCAGGTGTTCGAGCGCATTCTTGCGACTGCCGGGATACAGGGTGTTGCAATCCGTCAGGAACGGCTTGCCGCCTGCCTCGCGCACCAGGTCGGCCACCGCCTTGGCATAGTTCGGGCGAAGGAAGCTCAGGTTGCCCAGCTCTCCGAAATGCATCTTGATGGCGACGAACTTGCCATCCATGTCGATGCCCGTCATGCCCGCCTGCCGGAGCAGCCGCTTGAACTTGGTGGGAAGCCCTTCGCCGAGTTGTGTCCGGAAGTCCGTGAAATAGACCTTCGCCTTGCTCATGACGCACACTCCTGTCATCGTTGAGGTCCACCGCCCGCGCGGCAACCCGCCGGGCGGATCCGTCCGACATCGGCTCTTGTCGAAGGGCATTATATCGGTTGGAGCGGACTCCATGTCAAGTCCCTTTTCAAGAAGTCATTTCGGGCGGGTCCACGGAGACGCCGGCAGCTGTGCCGTCCTCACCCTGGTCTTCCTCCCCCCGGCTGCCCTCCACCCTGTCAAACGCCACCCGGTTGCGTCCGCCCTGCTTGGCACGGTAGAGGGCATGATCCGCACGGGCGACAACGGCAGCCAGATGCCGCCGTTCGCCGGGATGGACGGTGACGACCCCCAGGCTGATCGTGATGTGTGCGGCGATTTGCGATGTCGCATGGGGGATCCGCATGTCCCCGACCGCCTTCCGGATGGCCTCCGCCACGCGGATGGCGCCCTCGGCATCCGTATCCGGCATGATGACGGCGAACTCCTCGCCGCCGTAGCGGACCACCAGATCACTTGCCCGGCGGACCACCCCCTGCATCGCGCAGGCGATGAGCTGCAGCGCGCGGTCGCCGATGAGGTGCCCGTTCCTGTCGTTGTAGGCCTTGAAGAAGTCGACATCGGCGATGATCAGCGACAGGGGCTGCGTTCCGTTGTGAAGCCGCATGAATTCGGCCTGCATCCTTTCGTCGAAGTGCCGGCGGTTGCCAAGTCCCGTCAAGGCGTCGGTGAGGGCGTCGCGCACGGCGTCCCCCTTCTCGGTTTCAAGCCGCGCGACCAGCTGCCGGATGCGTTCCTCCGCCTGGTGACGGGCGGTGTTGTCGCGAAGGAACCCGATGACGCACAGCTCATTATCCAGCGTGATGAGACTGGCATTGAACAGCACGGCAAGACGCGAGCCATCCTTGCGCAGGAGCATGTAGTCCTGCTCCTCGGAGTACCCCATGCTCCGCAGGCTCGCCAGCACCCGGTTCCGGTCGTCGGGATCCACCCAGAGACCCAGCTCGAGCGTCGTCCTGCCGTGGAAATCCTCCTGGGAATAACCCAGCAGCCGGGTGAACCGGCTGTTGCCGCGCAGGCACACGCCGTCCTTGAGCCGGGTGACAAGCACGGCGTCCGGACTGGCTTCGAACGCCTTTTCGAAGGTTTCACGCTCCTGGCGGTTATCCTCTCCCAGCCGTTCGTTGAGCAGCAGGACCATGCCGAAGGTCAGCAACAGGCCGAATGCCAGCTGAAAGGCGTATAAGGCCGTGGCGAACGGGGAAGCGCGGTATTGCGAGGCGCTGCGCCCGAACAGCACGGGCAGGGAGCGCACAATCCAGAATGCGCCATGAACGGCATACAGCACGCCGAGCAGGTATCGGGAACCCATGATGGCCGCCTGCCGTTTCTGCCAGATTGTTCTGGCAGTCAGAAACGAGATGGCCGCCGTATGCAGCGAGAAGTGGACGATGCGAATGGCCTCGTCCGGAACCGCCACCGTGAAGAACGCCGCCACGCAGGTTGCAATCAGCAACCACATGCCGTGTGCCGACAAGTGCGGCGCAAGACCGAAAAACACACACAGGCCGATACGAAGGAGGAACAATGCCAACAGGAACAGCAGGTTGTTGGCAATGATGGCGAAGACATGCAGTGCGGGCACATCACGAATCATGTTGACGGCATAGCCGGCTGCCAGTGACAAGTTGGCCAGCAGCCACCAGCCAGGACCGGGATATCTACGGACGGCATGGTGGGCCAGCGCCATGACAAGCAGCAGCAGGCCGCTGACATAAGCGAGCATCAACGCGAGCACTTGCAGATCAATCGTCATGCGGTCCTCACAGTTCGGGCAGTCAGTTTCTTCTTTCCATCACGGAGCGGTTTTCAACCATGATATCCTGCGGCAATCCGGTTGTTCAAGCCGTGCCGCAGGATATCCCGAAATCCCGCAACCGCATGGCAGGAAATCATGCCATGCGGTTGCCGGTTCACTGAAGCCGGCACGGCAACCGGCATGACAGGAAGTGGGCATCCGGTCGCCGTCATGACCGGATGTGCTCCGGCATGCTACAATGAAGAAGGAAGATCCGCCCTCCTCCCTGCCGGTTCCGCAGGCGCGGCGCATGCAGGGAGGCTTGATGGTCCGTGGCCTCCGCATCTATGGTTCTCCTGCCGGAGAAGCGCTCTGTGTCAGTCCGCATGGGAACCGGCCGTGGGGGCCGCGATGAAAGTCGGGTGACGTCATGAACTGCAACCGCTGTCACTCACCGATTCCTTCCGGCGCATCCTTCTGTCCGCATTGCGGCTTGGCCGCGCAGGGGCAGCCGCGCCCTGTCATGCAGCCATCGCGCCCCGTTCGCCGCACGCCGGGTCGGGGTATGCCCCCCCTGCCGGGACAGCCGCCCCGCCCACCGCGCAAGGGTGGCAAGCTTCCCTGGATCCTGGTGGCGCTTGCCGTTCTCATCGGCCTGTTCCTCCTGTTCCGCGACGGCGGCACGGGTGACGGTTCCGGCAGGATCACTTTTGGCACCGCCACCCATCTGACCAGTGAAATCCTCTCCCCGCAAGGCGGCACGCTGACCCTGTCGAAGGCCGGATCCACCCTCGACGGCATGACCCTCGCCGTGCCGGCCGGCGCATATGAGGCCAATACAACCTTTGAGATCAAGGAAACGGAGATCCGGTCGCAATCGTTCGGCGACCTGTTCACGCCGGTCACCCCGCTCATCACGATCGACAACGGGCATGGCTTCGCCGAAGTACCGATGCGGCTGACCATTCCCATCAAAAAGTCGGACGACGAGTTTGCGATGGGCTTCTACTACGACCGGGAAGCAGGCACCCTCGAGGGCATTCCGGCCACCGAGCTCACAAACGGTTCCATCACGCTGCTGACGTCGCACTTTTCCGACATCATCGTCTCCAAGGTGCGGACCGACCGCATCATGGACGATGTCGACACCGGGTTCCTCCCGGGACGGGACGACATCCAGGCACCCAACAACGGCTCCTGGCTCAACCCATTCGGCCATTGCGCCGGTCAGACCTATGCCAACATCGTCTACTGGAAATACCACAAAAGCGGCCGCATCGGCTGGGACACGCCACTCTCCCATCGGTTCGACAACATGCCGGGTCGCGAAAAAACCATGACCTTCACGCAGGATGACGCACTCGTCCAGCGTTTGGCCAGCATGGTGCACGGAGACTACAGCCACAACCGGTCCTCGGCGCACCGCACCCCGCTGGCCCAGCACTACATCGACTCGATCGGCGCAAAGGACCGGAACACCTTTTATGCGTTCGCCTACGCGATGTCGCTGACCGGCATGCCCCAGATGATGGCGATTTGGGGAAACGATCCGAAAGACGGCAGCCAGGTCGGACACGCCATCCTGATCTACGGCATCTCGGGCACCACGGTGCGCGTCTGCGACCCCAACTATCCGGGCAGCGAACGGGCCATCTCCTTCGATCCCAGCGGCACGGACAACGGAGGCAATGCCGGCGGTGCGTTCGCCGCCTACCATTCGGGCCTGAACGCCGCCGCTGCCGACGCCAATTCCGTTCCGTTCCAGCGTTTCGGCTACATGGGCATCTCGGCCTTCATCAACGTGGCCTATGTGACGGAAGTCTGGCTCGATGCCATGGAAACCGGCGGAAAAAACAAGATCGACCCGTACTTCCCCACCGATCGCGCCATGCAGTTCATCTCCGGGTATGATGCCGCCGGCACGAGCCTCCTGACTGCCCTGAACGATGGGACGCGGATTCCGGCGGCGGCCCTGGCGATCCCCGATGGGCCCGGCACGCTGTGGATCGCGCCCGACATCGTGGAGAAGGGCATCACCTACCACTTCTACCTTGGCACCGAGCTGGCCGGTTCCATATCCGGAATTGGCGCGGACGTCGGCAAATACGCCTGCATTCCGCTGCCGAAAGGCAAAACGGATCTCGGCATCATGACCACGATCGAGCGGGAACCCGGACAGGACAGCTACACCAATTTCCGCCGGTACATGGTCGTCGTCGGCGACGCCAGCCTCACGGTCTCCCCGGAAACCGCCACGATCGCCGCCGGCGACATCGTCAACTTCTCCACCACCCTGGCCGGCACCATCGAAAAACCGCTCTATGTCTGGGATTTCAACGACGGCACCGAAGCCATGCAGGGCAACCTGCCGGAAATGCCGCACCTGTATGAGAAGGACGGCTCCTTCACGGGTACGGTTTCGGTGCGTGAGGAAAGCGATCCGTCCACGGTGCTCGCGGACGCAACCTTCTCGATCGAGGTGGGTGCGCCGCCCTCCGAAACGCCGGAACCCGAAGCTGGCGGCGCCTATGCCGGCACATGGGCCGTCAACTACACGAACACCGAGGAATGCCAGCACACCAGCGGCATCCAGCAGGTGGAGCACGGCCTGCGCTACAGCGAAATCGGGGGCGGGGGAAGCGCCTACATGAACGTGCCATTGACCATGGATCTGCAGATCGCCGATGAAAACGTCACCGACAACGGAAACGGCACGATCACGATCGTCATCGGCGGCATCGAGAACATCACCCTTGTCGGCACGGTCGCCGCGGACGGTTCCATCTCGGGCACCATCACGGACACCTATGGACAGGGCCGCCACTGGATCAAGGGCACGTTCCGGATGGTCCGGAAGTGACGGGGATCAGGCCGCCTTTTCCTCAGCCACCTTCTTGCCCGGCACCAGGAAGCACATGGCCGTATAGACGAGTGCGATGACGGAGCCGGCGATGAACACCCACTGGGGACCGACGGTGGTCCACAGCAGCCCGCCAAGCATCGGGGACACGACGCTGGCGATATGGTCCATGCTCACACCGGCGGACAATGTGGGCATGATCTCGGATGGATCCGACGCCGTGTGCTTGACGAAGATGTCGCGGCCCATGAGTGTGGACTGGGAAAGCCGGTCCGTGTAGCTCAAAGCGAGGAGCACCAGCACGACCGCTCCGTTCTCCGGATTCTGCGTGCAGAGCACGGCATAGGTGGCGTAAATGGCCGATGCGACCAGACCGCCGCCAACAAGCAGCTTGCGCTCGCCGAACCGGTCGATGAGGTGTCCCATCCATGGATTGAAGAAGAAAACGGTGACGGCGCCGACGATGTTGAGCAGGGTCATCGTCTGCAACGGCTGGGAAAAGAGCTTGACCAGCATCCAGGGCGCGAAGACGAGGAAGATCTGCTTGCGCAGGCCGCTGATGAAGCTGATGAGGTAGTACAGCCAGTACTTCCTGTGGAACACGAGCCGCGCCTTCGGGGTCACCTCTCCGGTTTTGCGCGTGCGCATGCCGGCGAGCGCGAGGCCTGCCAGCAGGGCGGCGCCTGCGGCAAGCCAGAAGAGGATGCGGTAGTCGCCGATGGCCTTCCCCTTGAACAGGAACAGGATCGGCAGGCTGGCAGCCAGATAGAGGACGGTGGCCATGGCGTCCATCATGCCGATGACGCGCGCCTCGCTGCCGTTCTTCGCCACCGTGATGCCGATGCTGTTGCGCAGCGGCATGAAGATGTGATCACCCAGGCTGATGACGACCATCAGCGACAGGAACACCGGGTTGAACCCGTCGACGAACCATGCCAGCGACAACAGGCCCACGGCGCGCGTGATCATCGCCACCGCGCCCATCCGGCCCAATGTGAGGAAGGACAGCGCCGCGATGATGAACATCATCAGCAGGCCCGGCATTTCGCGGATGGGTTCGAGCAGCGTCCGATCGTTCGTGCCCATGCCGATGACACTGTAGTAGTTCGTCCAGATGTTCTCGGAAAAGCCCTGCGACAGCCCGATGAAGGCGATCGCGACAAACAGCAGGATGGCCTCGCGTTTCATGCCTGGATGGAACGAGTCTCGCCTGAACATGCCTACCTCCGGCCGGATGCGTGGTCCGGCGCCGCTGTGCTTCCAATCCGCGAGCCGACCGGCGACCCGCCCGCACGCCTCCATTCTCCGGCGCGCCGTAGTATAGGATATCACGAATGCGGCGTCATCGGGGAAGGCAAATCAATTCCGCACCGGAAATCGCTTCATTTGCTGAACCGGCAAGCTCGGGACGCATTCCGTTCGACCTTCCCCGGTTTCCGATGGCTGTCAGTTCCCGTACAGGCCGACAAACCGGAGGGTCGGACACACCCGCGAAGCATCAAACCGGATGATCACCTCGTCGGTCACCGCCGGTGCGGACAGAACGCAGATCCGCTTCCAGCCGACCGTTGTCGCGTGGTGGACCGGCACCTCGCCTGCTTCGGACCGCACCAGGAGCGTGAACGACTCCACCCGCTGGCTGAGCCGGAGCTGCTCCATCAGCACCACATGGGTGATTTCGCGGACTCCGGGCAGCTTGATGCTGAACCGGCAGCTTTCCACTCCGTCCGGCGCCTTCCAGAAAGACTCGTCGTCCGTCAGGGCCTTCTCCGGCGAATGGTCGCCGTCAGCGGAGGTCGCCGTGCAGACGGCCCCTTCCGCCAGATTGTGCCGGAACGTGGCGCGCAGCCAGTCGCCAATCTCCCGGAGACGTGCGACGTCAGGCGCCGCGAAGTACCCGTCTCGGTGCGGCGGCACGTTGAGCAGGAACACGCTGTTGTTGCCGACCGACTTGCAGTAGATGTCGACCAGCTTGTCGAGCGGGCGCACCCGGTCGTCCTCGCTGTCATGGTGGAACCATCCCGGCCGGATGGAGGTGTTCACCTCCGCCGGATACCAGACGAGTGCGCGGGCGTCGCGCACCACCTCGCGGCTGCCGAGGTCCTGGTCGGCGCTTCGGATGGTTTTCTCGCGGAAGGCGGCGTCGTCCGACCGCTGGGAGGCCTCCTGGACGCGCTCGGCATCGCGCAGGGAGGCTGGCACCACACTCCATTCGGAGGCACGCGTGTCGCCGGCCTCGTTGCCGCACCAGCGCACGTCCGGCCCGCAGACGGAAATGACCGCACCGGGCTGCAGGCGGCGGATGACCCCGTAGTACCGCTCCCAGTCGTACACCTGGCGCTTGCCGTTCGGACCCTCGCCGCATGCGCCGTCGAACCAGACGGCGTAGATGTCGCCATACCCGGTCAGCAGCTCCTCGAGCTGGGCGCAGAAATAATCGTCATAGGGCTTCCCCATGCCGTAGACCGCTTCATGCCGGTCCCAGGGGGACAGGTAAATTCCCAGCTTCAAGCCGTATTTGCGGCAGGATGCGGCGAGCGAGGCCACGATGTCCTTCCCGTACGGCGCGTTCATGACATGGTGGTCCGTCTGCCGCGTGTGCCACATGCAGAAGCCGTCATGATGCTTGGCCGTATAGAGGCAGGCCCGGATGCCTGCGGCGGCAAGGCTTTCACACCACTGGTCGGTATCGAGCGCCTTGGGGTCGAACAGGGAGAGCGGTTCGCGGCCGTCGCCCCATTCCCGGTCGGTGAAGGCGTTCATGCCGTAATGGATGAATGCCGTGAACTCCAGCCTCTGCCATGCCAGCTGCCGCTCTTGAGGCACCACGGATACCAGCCGCTCCACTGTCTTGTCCATTTTCTCTCCTTGTCCGGGGCAACGCCCTGTCGGGCAGGACCTGCGGTCGCCGGCCGCACCTTGCGGTCCAGCCCTCCCCGTATGATAATCGATCCGTCGCCCGTGCGACAGGGGCAATATGCGCCACACGCACAATTCAGTCTGCCATTGGAAGGAATGCACAGCCGGGGTGGCCGTCACGCCTGGGACTGGCCGGGTTTCAGGAGGAACGCCCAACCGGGGCGGCCGTCACGCAGCAGACAAGCCAGCCCTCGAAACGAATCATCAAGAGGAGTCGGCTCGGCACCCACACCCACGCCGGTGGGCGACCGCCGCCCGGTCATGAAAGGAACTGTCATGCCCAATCGGAATCATCGCATCGCCACCTTTTCCCTGCTGCTGATGGCGGCAGGATTGCTTGCCGTGCTCCTGACCGAACGGCTGCCGTGGCCCGGAAGCC
>JAEXRM010000032.1 GCA_023440865.1 Bacillota bacterium | reverse complement strand
GGGGCGCGGGTCTCGGGGATGGGGTTTGCGGGGCCGCTTCGGCATGCCGGGCGGCATGGCGCGCCCGCCTGCGTCCGCCGCCATGCCGGCGGGGAACGCGTCGATGCGCGAGAGGGAGCAGGAACGGACGAAAAGGGCACGGTCCAGCAGTTCCTTGAGTTTGTCCTCGGCAAGGGCGGAGGCAAACCACACGGTCAGTCCGTCCCGGGCGATCTGCTCGGCGGCGCCGGCATCCCCGATCAGGTCGGCCGGATCGTGATGC
This sequence comes from Bacillota bacterium, assembly GCA_023440865.1. GTDB lineage: Bacteria > Bacillota > Clostridia > DSM-8532 > DSM-8532 > JAEWSN01. The sequence goes on along the minus strand of JAEXRM010000032.1, from coordinate 2,667 downwards.
ATTTCCGTACAGGATTCCTGGAGGGTGAAGACCATGGAGTAGGCGCGGATGTTCTCCATGCCGCACCCCTCGTCGAAACGGATGCGGGCTTCATATCGGGCGGCATCGGCTCCGGCGGGCCGGTCGTACTTGCTGATGTAGTACCGCTTGGGCTTTTCCCTGCGCGGTTCCGCGGACTCCGCGGATCTTGCGGCCCCCTTCTTCCCCGTGTGCCGCGCTGGCGCCTCACCGCCTGCCGTCTGCCCGCGCAGGGCTTCCAGCAGGCCATGGATGCGCCGCATCAGCGCCGGTTCCGCCTCGGCGGGCGCCTGGCTGTCCTCGATCTGCCGGATCTGCTCCCGCAAGGCATCCGACGCCTGCAGCACGCAGTCGAATACCGGGCGGTAGTCGATCGTGGCGGCGCCTTGCTCGCGCAGGAAGGCGAACAGGTCCTCGACCGCGTGCGCCAGCGTGGCGACCGGCGCGAACATCATCATGCCGGCGGAACCCTTGCAGGTGTGCATGATGCGGAAGATTTCGTTGATGTCCTCCCGGGATGGCGCCCCCGCCTTCTCCGCGCGCAGCAGGATCTCCTCGAGCGTCTCGAGCAATCCGTTCGTCTCAAACAGGAACATCTCCAGCATCGGTTCCCGCTCGTTTCCTTCACGTCCACTCATGGCCTTGCCTCCCCGCCATCCGTGCCCGGCAGTATGAGCGACAGCATGCGGGAGACCCGTTCACGCAGGTCATATGCCTGGCCGCTCATTTTCCATTGCTGCACGGCCATGCCGACAAGGCCGCCCAGCAGGTCCGTCAGCGCCACCACATCGGTCGATTCCGGCAGGGCGCCCGTCTTGACCGCACCGGTCACAAGCGACAGATACAGTTCACGCCTTCCGGCAAGGATACTGTTCATGCGCGCCTCGAGCACGGTGTCGTACTTCCAGAAGTCGAGCGTGAACAGCACGTTCGAGATCTCCGGATATCCCCCATAATAGGCGGCGTATGCCTCGATGACATGACGAATCGCCGCCAGCGGCTCCATGGCGTTCTCCTGGACGGTGTTGGCCATGATGCCGTCAAACTCGGCAAACCGGTCGGCAATGGCGAGCAGGACCTGTGTTTTGCCGTCAAAATGCCGGTAGACGGCCGGTTCGGATATCCCCTCGCGTTTGGCCATCTCGCGCGTTGTCAACCCGGACAGGCCCGTTTCATCCAGAAGCCGGATCGCCGATATGAGCAACCGTTCTCTCCGCTTGAGATACTTCTCCGCCTCCATCGATCCTCCTGACTGCACGTCACTGGCCGGGTCCGCGACCGTGGTCCGGGTGACTGGCATGGTCCGTGCCTGCCTGATGAACGTCGCATGGTCCTCGATCCGGATCCGGTTCATGGCACTTCAATCGACCTGTTGTTTGTTAGCATTTACTAACTTCATCATTCCCATCCCCATCCTCTTGAAACAAAAAAAGAAAAAAAAGAAAGCGATCCGTATCCACGGGCCGCAATGTGCTACGATGGCAGCATGACGCACGCATCCCCATGGAGGTGTGAACCCATGAAGACATGCAACGGACTCGGCATGAATCTTGGCAATCTCTCCCGGCTCTCCACCGCGCTGACCCGTTCCATCAGCCCGGAGAACTTCGACGGCGCCAAGGGGGGAGGCGCCAGGGCCACCGACGGCACGGGCGCCGCCTGTGCGCGCGACCTCGGCAAGGGGTGGAAGATCTCCCCCTCCGTCCGCATCCGGCCCGGTGAGACCTTCACGATCGCGGACATCCGCGGATCCGGCGCGATCCAGCAGATCTGGATGACGCCGGCCGGCGATTTCCGCGGCAACATCCTGCGCTTTTTCTGGGATGACCAGGAGAATCCGTCGGTGGAGACGCCGGTCGGCGACTTCTTCGCCTGCGGCTGGGGCACCTATGCCCAGCTCTCCTCACTCGCTGTCTGCGTCAATCCCGGCAGCGCCTTCAACTGCTACTGGGAGATGCCGTTCCGCACCCGCTGCCTCATGACGCTCGAAAACCGTTCGGACCGGGAGATGGTGCTGTACTACCAGGTCAACTACACGCTCACGGACGTGCCGGAGGACTGCGCCTATTTCCATGCGCAGTTCCGCCGGGTGAATCCCCTGCCGTACAAGGAGGTCGTCACGCTCCTCGACGGCGTGACGGGCCAGGGCCAGTATGTGGGGACCTATCTGGCCTGGGGCGTGAACAACACCGGCTGGTGGGGCGAGGGGGAAATCAAGTTCTACCTCGATGGCGACGGGGAATACCCGACCATCTGCGGTACGGGCACCGAGGATTACTTCTGCGGCTCCTACAACTTCGAGAACCAGGAGACACACCAGTATCAGACCTTCACGACACCGTATGCCGGCCTTCACCAGGTGATCCGGCCTGACGGCGCATACCGCTCGCAGACACGCTTCGGCATGTACCGATGGCACATCGTCGATCCCATTCGATTCGGGCGGGACATCCGGGTGACCATCCAGGCATTGGGCTGGCGCAGCGGTGGCCGCTACCTGCCGCTGCAGGACGACATCGCCTCGGTCGCCTTCTGGTACCAGACGCTGCCGACCGCGCCGTTCCCGCCGCTGCCGGACCGCGACTTTCTGGAAATCGTCTGAGAGATGGGCAGGAGGCCGCCTCGCAGCCACACCGCACGGCTGAGAGG
>JAEXRM010000214.1 GCA_023440865.1 Bacillota bacterium | reverse complement strand
TGTAAGTAGATGCCCGCCATCGTCAGTTGATGCGGAGCACGCTCATGAAAGCGTCGCTTGGCAAGGACACGGTGCCAACCTGGCGCATGCGCTTCTTGCCTTCCTTCTGCTTTTCCAGCAGCTTGCGCTTTCTCGAGATGTCACCGCCGTAGCACTTGGCCAGGACGTCCTTGCGGAAGGCGCTGATCGTCTCGCGGGCGATGATCTTGCCACCGGCGTAGGCCTGGATCGGAATCTCGAAGTTCTGCCTCGGAATCGTCTCCTTGAGCTTCTCCGCCATGCGGCGTCCGCGGGCGTACGCCTTGTCGGCGTGCACGATGAACGAGAGGGCGTCGACCGCCTCGCCGTTGAGCCGGATGTCGAGCTTGACGAGCTTGGACGGCTGGTAGCCGGTGAGTTCGTAGTCGAGCGAGGCATACCCCTTCGTGCGGCTCTTGAGCGCGTCGAAGAAGTCATAGATGATTTCATTGAGCGGCATCACGTAATGGAGGATGACGCGGGTCGCCTCCATGTATTCCATGCTCACGTAGGTGCCGCGGCGGTCCTGGCACAGCTCCATGATGTTGCCCACATACTCGGTGGGGGTCATGATGGTGACCTTGACCATGGGCTCCTGCATCTCCTCGATGAGGGTGACATCCGGCAGCTTCGACGGATTGTCCAGATCCATCTCCGTGCCGTCGGTCATGCGGATCTTGTAGATGACCGAGGGCGCCGTGGTCACCAGGTCCATGTTGTATTCGCGCTCGAGCCGCTCCTGGATGATCTCCATGTGCAGCAGACCCAGGAAGCCGCACCGGAAGCCGAATCCAAGGGCGACGGAGGTCTCGGCCTCGAACAGGAGGGCCGCGTCGTTGAGCTGGAGCTTTTCCAACGCGTCCCGCAGGTCGCCGTATTTCGAGCCATCGGCGGGATAGATGCCGCAGAACACCATCGGCACGGCCTTCTTGTAGCCCGGAAGCGGTTCCCTCGCGGGATTGTCGGCCTGCGTGATCGTGTCGCCGACATGGGTGTCGCGCATGTTCTTGATGCTCGCGCACAGGTAGCCGACATCGCCCGCCATCAGCTTTCCGGTGGGCAGCAGCGACCCGGGCCGCATGCACCCGATCTCGGTGACCGTGAAGATCTTGCCGGTATGCATCATGCGGATGGACTGGCCGGCGGACAGCGTGCCTTCCATGACGCGGATGTAGCACACGACGCCCTTGTAGCTGTCGTAGTACGAATCGAAGATGAGCGCGCGCGCCGGTGCGTCCTCGTCGCCCTTTGGCGGGGGAATGCACGCCACCACCTGCTCGAGCACGTCCTCGATGTTCAGGCCGCTCTTGGCGGAGACCTTCGGGGCATGGTGCGCCTCGATGCCGATGACATCCTCGATTTCCCGGATGATCTCGTCGGGCCGCGCGCTGGGCAGGTCGACTTTGTTGATGACCGGCAGGATCTCGAGGTTGTGCTCGGTGGCCAGGTACACGTTCGCCAGCGTCTGGGCCTCGATGCCCTGGGAAGCGTCCACGACCAGCACGGCGCCCTCGCAGGCGGCGATGCTGCGCGACACCTCGTAGTTGAAGTCGACATGGCCGGGCGTGTCGATGAGGTTGAGGACGTACTCCTGTCCATCCTTCGCCTGGTAGACCATGCGGACGGCCTGCGCCTTGATGGTGATGCCGCGTTCGCGCTCGATGTCCATGTTGTCGAGGATCTGGTCCTCCATCTCGCGCTCGGTGAGCACACCCGTCTTCTCGAGCAGGCGGTCCGCCAAGGTGGACTTGCCATGGTCGATGTGGGCGATGATGCAGAAGTTGCGGATCAATTGCTGCCTGGCGTTGGACATGCTGCCTCCGGGTTTGGTCATGCGTGGTTCCTCATGCGGGAACTGTCTCGAACCCTGATTATACCATGGGCCCGCAGGGGCATCAACAAGGCGGCGCCCGCTTCCTCCAGGGCGGATGAAACCACACCGGTCTGTCATCTTGCGTCAAAACGCGATAGAATGAATCCAGTGCCGGCCAGGCTCCATGGATCCTGACGGAACCGGCATCCGACTGACATCCGAACGGAGGTTCCGGCATCATCATGGACTTGCAGCACATCGAACGGCAGGCACGCACCCTGCTCAACCAGCTGTTGGAGGCGGCCCGGCCCGGCCCCCATGCCCTTCTCGTCGTCGGCTGTTCCACCAGCCGCGTGACAGGATACAAGATCGGCAAGCATTCCAGCGAAGAGGTGGCCGCATGCCTCTTCGACACCATCCATCCGATTCTCGAGAACGCGCGGATCCACCTCGCTGTGCAATGCTGCGAGCATCTCAACCGCGCCATCGTGCTGGAAGGGGCTGCCGCCAGACTGTACGGGCTTGACATCGTCAGTGTGATCCCCAGGGCGCATGCCGGGGGCGCGATGGCCACCTGCGCCTTTGAACGCCTTCCCGATGCCGTCGTGGTCGAAAGCATCCGGGCCGATGCGGGCATGGACATCGGCGGCACAATGATCGGCATGCACCTGAAACCCGTCGCGGTCCCCCTGCATTTCGACAACAATGAAATCGGCCATGCGTCGGTGATTTGCGCGCGCACGAGGCCCAAGTACATCGGCGGCCCGCGGGCGGCCTACCCGCAGGATTGACCGGCACAACGGCCGGTAACCGCCAGTGCCTCGCATGGCTGCCATGGAAGAACGATCCATGGTGACCATGCGAGGCACTGTCTCATTTCCGTACAGACTCGCTCAGACAAGGGGCAAATCCGCGGCCGGAGGTGTCACAACTGCCGCTGCAGCAGGGTGATCCGGTCACGGAGCGCCGCAGCCCGCTCGAACTCGAGCTCGCGCGCGGCGATCTTCATTTCCTTGGTCAGACTTTCCAGCAGTGCCTTGCTGCTGTCGCGGTCCAGGACGGCAGCACTTTCATCCTGTTTCGCCTCGCGCCCCGGACGGAACGGTGTGCCGCCCTCGGCGACCTTCGTCGCCTCGATGACGTTGTGGATCGATTTCTTGATGGACTGTGGCGTGATGCCATGCGCCTCGTTGTACGCCCGCTGGATCTCGCGGCGCCGGTTCGTTTCGCTGATAGCCCAGCTCATCGATTTGGTCATCTGGTCCGCGTACATCACGACGCGTCCCTCCACATTGCGGGCGGCGCGGCCGATCGTCTGGATCAACGAGGTTTCCGACCGGAGGAAGCCCTCCTTGTCCGCATCGAGAATGGCGACGAGGGACACCTCGGGCAGGTCAAGCCCCTCACGCAGCAGGTTGATGCCGATCAGCACATCGAAGACGCCGGCGCGCAGGTCGCGGATGATCTCCATGCGTTCGATCGTCTCGACGTCGGAATGAAGATACCGCACCTTGATGCCGAGGTCCTCGAAGTACTTCGTCAGGTCCTCCGCCATGCGCTTGGTCAGCGTCGTGACGAGGACGCGTTCGTTCCTGGCGGTGACCTGGCGGATCTCCTCCAGCAGGTCGTCGATCTGCCCCTGGACAGGCTTGACGATGATCTCCGGATCAATCAACCCCGTCGGACGGATGATCTGCTCGACCACCTCTGCGGAGAGCTCCCGCTCGTACTTGGCCGGCGTGGCGCTGACGTAGATGAATTGTTTGGCGCGCTCGTTGAACTCGGCGAAGGTCAGCGGCCGGTTGTCGTAGGCGGACGGCAGGCGGAATCCATAATCGACCAGCGACTGCTTGCGGGCCCGGTCACCGTTGTACATCGCGCCGATCTGCGGCACGCTCACATGCGACTCGTCGATGACGATCAGGAAGTCCTTGGGGAAGTAGTCCATCAGGGTGAACGGCGAGGAGCCCGGATCGCGTCCCGAAATATGGCGTGAATAGTTCTCGATGCCGCTGCAGAACCCAAGCTCGCGCATCATCTCCAGGTCGTACCGGGTGCGCTGCTCGAGGCGCTGCGCCTCGAGCAGCTTGTCGTGCTCACGGAAGTACTTGAGCTGTTCCTCGAGCTCGAGCTCGATCGACTGGACAGCGCGGTCCATCTTTGCGCGGCTTGTCGCAAAATGCGAGGCCGGGAAGACGGCGATATGGTTGCGCAAGCCCTTGATTTCCCCCGTCAGCACATCGATTTCGCTGATGCGCTCCACCTCGTCGCCGAAGAACTCCACCCGCAGGGCCATCGTGTTCGAGGACGGAGGAAAGATGTCGAGGGTATCTCCCATGACGCGGAACGTGCCGCGGTGGAAATCGATCTGGTTGCGGGTGTACTGGATGTCGACGAGCTTTTTGATGACCTCGTCGCGGTCCTTGGTCATGCCCGGCCGCAACGACAGCATCAGATCGGTGTAGTCCTCCGGATCTCCCAGGCCGTAAATGCAGGAGACCGACGCCACGATGATGACATCGCGCCGCTCGAACAGGGCTGCGGTTGCCGAGTGGCGCAGCTTGTCGATCTCGTCGTTGATCGCGGAGTCCTTCTCGATGTAGGTGTCCGTGGACGGGATGTAGGCCTCGGGCTGGTAGTAGTCGTAATAACTGACGAAGTACTCGACCGCGTTCTCCGGAAAGAACTCCGAAAACTCGTTGCACAATTGGGCGGCCAGCGTCTTGTTGTGGGCGATGACCAACGTGGGCTTCTGCACCTTCTCGATGACATTGGCAATCGTATAGGTCTTGCCGGAACCGGTGACCCCCAGGAGTGTCTGGTGGCGGCTGCCCGATTCGATGAGCCGGACCAGGCGGTCGATGGCGTGTGGCTGGTCTCCCTGCGGCCGGTAGTCGGATTTGATGCGGAACTCGGGCATGCGTCACCTCCTGTGGCGGCATCGGTCCACGGATGCATCCCGGAGCGGGAACGGGACCTCTCCCATGATATCATGGGTGCGCCTTCATGAAAAGCCGAAAACGAACAGGCGTTCCCCGACGGACATTCCATCTGGCGCATCCCCTCCCACCGACAGGGAGACCCTCTCGTCGACCCGCACAAGGAAAAAGCCATGCACGCCGCAAGGCATGCATGGCCGTTTGTTATCCGATTGGGATCCGTCCGGAACGAATCAGCCCTTGAGCAGGAACACGAGGACGACGGAGGTCAGGATGAACCCGATGGCGCACCAGCCCGTGTAGCGGCTGAGCTTGGACTCGATGTCGCGTCCCTTGTTCTTGCCGAAGAAGGTTTCCGCGCCCCCGGCGATGGCACCGCTGATGCCTGCGGAACGGCCAGCCTGCAACAGCACGACGGCGATGACGACGAGGCAGAGCAGGATGTGAAGGATGTTGACGATGATCGTAAGCATACGGTTTCCTCCATCTGTCTGATACAGCCTTGCCATTGTATCACATGATCCATGCAGCGTTCAAGTGAAAACGATCCTTGCCGGGAAAAACAGCCGCTTCCCGCAGATGAGCCGGACGACCGCATCGGCACACAGGCATGCGGACAGGCGGCCGCCCATCCGCAGCGGCATTCACGGCGTCACAGACCCGTCACCCGCCATGCCGGCACAATCAACAAACAAATCCGCGTCTGCTGCGATATAATGATACGACAAACCACGCAACCATCACGATGGGAGATTGACCACCCTATGGAAGCACAGATGATTTTCCGCGCCCTCTACATGGGCCTGCTCACAGGTTACGTCGTCGCACTGCCGACCGGTCCCGCCGGTCTCGAGTCGATCCGCTGGACCCTCCAGCACGGTTTCCGCGCGGGGATGATTGTTGTCTGCGGCGTCCTGCTTTCGGATGTTCTGGATGTCCTGCTGATCAATTTCGGCATCCTGCAGCTGTTCCGCCTTCATCCCATCCTGGAGGTGATCTTCTGGCTGATCTCCGGCCTGGGCATCTGCCTGCTCGGCGTATCGATCGTGCTCAAGGCGCGGCACCATGAGCGCAGCGGCTTTCTCGATCCCCATCCGAAAACGGACAAGAAGCACCGGCCGTTCCTGACCGGTTTTCTGATGAACTTTACCAATCCCGCTTCGCATTTCTTCTGGCTCACGCTCAGCAGCACCGTCATCAGCGGCTGGCGCGGGGCAGGAAACGCGGCGTACACCACCTTCTGCGTATCCCTGCTCGCCGGACAGTTCCTCGGGCTGACGACGCTCAACATCCTCGCGGGCCATGGCAAGAAACTCACACCGCCCAAGATGTCCGGCACCGTGACCCGGCTCATTCCCTATGCGATCTCCCTGATGGGCTGCGGATTCTTTGTCACGGGCCTGGTCAAGCTGTACCGCTTCCTGGTGGCGGGCGGCTGAATCTCTCGGACATCCCGCAGCCGATCCCGGAACGAACAATCGAGAGCGGATGCTTCCGGCCACGCGGCCGGAAGCATCCGCTCCCTCAGGCAGGATCATATCAGCCCGCGCGTGATTACAGCCGCTTCTCGAGCTCCGCTTTGCGGGCCTCGTTGCCGGGCTTGCCCAGCAACGCGAACATGTTCTTCTTGTACTCCTCGACGCCCGGCTGGTCGAAGGGATTCACGCCGAGCAGATACCCGCTGATGCCGCAACCCTTCTCGAAGAAATAGACCAGGTAGCCGAACCAGTAGGCATCCATCGCGGGGATGTTCAGCACCAGATTCGGCACGCCACCGTCATTGTGGGCCAGAATGGTGCCCTGCATGGCCATCTTGTTGACGAAGTCCATGTCCTTGCCTTCAAGGTAGTTGAGCTTGTCGAGATCGTCGTCGGTGGCGATGAGCTTCATCGCCTTGCGCGACGCCTCGACGTTGAGCACGGTCTCGAACAGGTTGCGCATGCCGTCCTGGATGTACTGGCCCATGGAATGCAGGTCGGTGGAGAAATCCACGCCTGCCGGGAAGATGCCCTTCTGGTCCTTGCCCTCGCTCTCGCCGTACAGCTGTTTCCACCATTCGGTGACGAAATGCAGGGAGGGTTCGTAGTTGACCATGATCTCGGTCGTGCGACCCTTGCGCAGCAGCGCGTTGCGGAGGGCGGCGTACCGGTAGCAGTCATTCTCGGCGAACGGCTTCATGCAGGCCTCGCGGCTTTCGGCGGCGCCTTGCATCATGGCCCGGATGTCGATGCCCGCGGCGGCGATGGGCAGCAGTCCCACGGCAGTCAGCACGGAGAAGCGGCCGCCCACGTCGTCCGGAATCACGAAGGTCTCGTATCCCTCGGCGTCGGCCAGCGTCTTGAGGGCGCCGCGCGCCTTGTCGGTCGTCGCGTAGATGCGCGACTTCGCGCCCTCCTTGCCATACTTCTGCTCCATGTACTTCTTGAAGAGGCGGAACGCGATGGCCGGCTCGGTGGTGGTGCCGGATTTGGAGATGACGTTGACCGAAACCTCCTGGCCCTCGATGAGGTCGAACAGGTCGGCGAGGTAGGTGGGGCTGATGTTGTTGCCGGCGAAATAGATGGCCGGCCCCTTGCGCTTCTCCTTGGGCAGGTTGTTGGCGAAGGAATGGCCCAGCGCCTCGAGGGCGGCGCGGGCGCCGAGATAGGAGCCCCCGATGCCGACGACGATCAGCACGTCGGAATCCTGGCGGATTTTTGCGGCGGCCTTTTCGATGCGTTCGAACTCGGCCTTGTCATAGTTGACGGGCAGATCCACCCACCCGAGAAAATCGTTGCCCGGGCCGTTCTTTTCATGAAGCATGGCGTGCGCCGCTTCGATTTGCGGGGCGAAATAGGCGATTTCATGCTCCGAGATGAAACCCAGCGCCTTCTTGTGGTCCAGACGGATTCCGTTCATGAGAGGTCCTCCCTGTTGTACGCGTTGTGTCCCGCTCCATTATACAGGAGGAGTTTTCCGATGCAAAGGGCCGCCCCCTGCGGAGCGGCCCTGTTGGGCGGTATGGGCCCGGTTCATCCGCCGGCGTTACGCCATGGGGTGCACGCGGTTCTCATAATCGACCATGTCCGGATCGATCTTGTACTTCTGCGCCTTGCGCCACTCGAAGAACTTGTGGGCGACCTGCGGGAACATGGCCCAGGTAAGCACGTCCTCATCCTGTTCGAGATACTCGGCCATTTCCTGCTTCACGCGTTCGAGCTCGGGTTCGAGGGTGTCGGCGGGACGGCAGGTGATCCGCGCATCGTCGCCGATGATCTTCTGCACGATGTCGTCGGCGATGGGCGCCGGTGTCTTGCCATACATGCCCTTGACGACGTCCTTCGTCTCCTTGGGCACCATCTTGTACCGCTCGCCGGCGATGACGTTCATGACCGCCTGCGTGCCGACGATCTGGGAGGACGGCGTGACCAGCGGCGGGAAACCAAGGTCGGCGCGCACACGGGGCACCTCGCGGAGCACTTCGAGGAACTTGTCCTCCTTGCCCGCCTGCTTGAGCTGGGATACCAGGTTGGACAGCATGCCGCCCGGCACCTGGTATTTGAGCGCATTGACATCGACGCCCATGACCTTGGTGTTCAGCAGGCCGCTCTTGAGATACTTTTCGCGGAGGGTCTCGACATATTCGGAGATGTCGCTGAGCAGGTCGAGGTCGTATCCCGTGTCGAAGGCCGTTCCCTTGAGGGTGGCGACCAGCGGCTCGGTCGGCGGCTGCGACGTGCCGAGGGCCAACGGGCTCATGGCGGTGTCCACGATGTCGATGCCCGCCTCGATGGCCTTGAGGTAGGTCATCGATCCGACGCCGGAGGTGTAGTGCGTGTGCAGCTCGAGCGGCACCTTCACGTTTTCCTTGAGCGCCTTGACCAGATCATAGGCCTTGTAGGGCACCAGCAGGCCGGCCATGTCCTTGATGCAGATCGAATCGACACCCATCTCGACCAGCTGCTTCGCGTCGCGCACAAACTGTTCGAGGCTGTGGAACTCGCTTTCCGTGTAGGAGAAGGTTCCCTGGGCGTGGCCGCCTTCCTTCTTCGTGGCCTTGACGGACCGCTCGACATTGCGGTAGTCGTTCAGCGCGTCGAAGATGCGGATGATGTCCATGCCGTTGGCGACGGACTTCTGCACGAAGTAGTCGACCACATCGTCGGCGTAGTGGCGGTAGCCCAGCAGGTTCTGGCCACGCAGCAGCATTTGCAGCTTCGTGTTCTTGACCTTGGAGCGGATGGTGCGCAGGCGCTCCCACGGATCCTCGTTCAGGAAGCGGACGCAGGCGTCAAACGTGGCGCCACCCCAGCATTCGAGGGCATTGTAGCCGACCTGGTCGAGCTTCTCGAGGATCGGCAGCATCTCTTCGGTGGTCATGCGCGTGGCGATCAGCGATTGATGGGCATCACGCAGGACGGTTTCGGTGATTTTCACTCCCATGGATTCCTATCCTTCCTCGTGCGGCGCGGCATTGTCCCGGGACCGGGAGGCACTGCGGCACCGGCCGCATCGTCCATCAGTTCAGGCTGACCATGAGGTCGCCGGTGTTGACCTGCTGTCCCTTGGCCACATTCACGCTTGCAATGGTGCCATCCTGGGGTGCGACAATCTCGTTCTCCATTTTCATGGCTTCCAGAATGGCCAGAACGGCACCCTTCTTCACTGCCTGCCCGGGCGTGACCTGCACCTTGAGGATGGTGCCGGGCATCGGCGCGCTGATCTTGATGGCGCCGGCAGCGCCGCCGGCCGCCTTCGGCGCGGGCGCGGCCTTGGGCGCCTCCGCCTTCGGAGCGGGCGCGGCCGCCGGTGCCGCTGCAGGCGCAGCGGCCGCGAC
>JAEXRM010000210.1 GCA_023440865.1 Bacillota bacterium | reverse complement strand
CAATTATGCACCCATCGCCCGGCAGGCGGGCGGGGTTCCCGAGCCGCGGCCGCAGCAGCTGCGGGAGGCCATTGCCCGCCTGCCGGCGCTGCTTGGCCTGGAGGATGGGGATGGGGCGCGCCAGGATGCGACATGACGCGCGACGTGGAAAGGAGAACCGGTATGGAGCTGAAGGGGAAACGGATCATCGTCACCGGCGCCTCGTCCGGCATCGGCCTTGCGCTGGCGGAGAAGCTGCTCTCGGAGGGCTGTACGGTGCTTGCGGCCGTGCGCAATCCGAAAAAACTGACGCTGACCCATGAACGGCTTCTGGTGGAAACCTGCGACGTGTCGAAGCCCGAAGACATCGATCGCCTGTTTGATGCCGCGGTGGCGCGCATGGGCGACATCGACGTGTTTGTGGCCAATGCGGGGTTCGCCTACTACGAGAAGCTCGAGACGCCCGATTGGGAGCATGCGCGCGCGATCTTCGACACCAATGTGCTCGGCCTGTTCCACAGCGCGCAGCGTCTCAAGGCGCTCAAGGGGCAGGAGCCCTTCCGGTTCGTGAGCATCGCCAGCGGCATGAGTTTCCTCTCCCTGCCGGGATATGCGCTCTACAGCGCCACAAAGGCGGCCATCCGCGGCTTTGCGGATGCGTACCGCTACGAGCTGGGGGAGGGGCAGCGGTTCCAGGTGGCATATCCGATCGCCACGCGCACCGCCTTTTTCGACCGCGCCGGAGGGAGCCCGGTTCCCTGGCCGTCCCAGCCGGCGGATGTTGTCGCCCGCCGCATTGCGGATGGAATCCGGAAGGGGTGCAACAGCATCTTCCCTTCCAGGCTCTTCCGCGTGACCCTGGCGTTCGGACGCGTGTTCCCGTTTGTGCTGGGGCTGTACAGGCGCATCGAGGCAGCCCGGTTCCGCGCCTGGCGGCAAGGCGGGTCTGAAAGCGCGAAAGGAGGCGTCGCATGACGCAACAGACAGGCAACAACAGGCAGTCTGCGGGTTCGGCTGACGGCGTGACACTCGTTCCGGCTCCCTGGACGCTGCACGGAAAGGGATACATGCTGCTGTATCGTTTGAAGCGTGATTTCGTGGATGCGCACGGCGGGGTACCCGATTTTCTGGCGGGCCGGTTTGCCGGCGGCTTCGGCAGCCTGATGCTGGTCGATTACGCCGATTCCGACGCGGGCCCGTATGGGGAGATGCTCTTCATACCGGGACGCTTCCGGTACAAGAACCGCAAGCTGCATACGATCAGCCGCATCTACGTATCCACGATGGCCAGTGTCGTCAACGGGCGAAGGAACTGGGCCATCCCCAAGGAGCGGGCCGACTTCCGGTTCGAGCCGCTTGGCGGGCGTCGCGAGCGCGTAACCGTCTCCGTCGGGGATGACGTGGCCACGGAGCTCACGCTGTGCGCCTTCGGGCCCGCGTTTCCGGTCAATACGGCGTTGCTGCCGTTCCCGCTCGTGCAGCGGCAAGGGGACATGTGCTACCACACGCGATTCTCAGGAAAGGGGAGGGGCCGGTTGGCACGTGTGGAAGCCATGCGCTTCAGCGGCACCCTGTTCCCGGATCTGGCGGGTGTCCGGCCGATCGCGGTGCTTGCGGTCGAACCATTCGAGATCACTTTTCCCGTCGCCGAGGTGGAGCCTGCGGATCCCGCCGGTGCGGGTGCCGCTCGCTGAGGCGCCTGCGCCCGGCGGCATGATGCGGTATGGCAAGTGTGACACCGGAAGGCAGCCTGCCGTCGGGAGTCAGGCGTGATGCGGCCTGAAGACCGCCTACAGGAACAGTTCCATGAGAAAGACGACCATGCAGGCGCCGGCCGACACCTTGAACAACCCCTGTCCGCACCAGGCGAGCGCTGCCGCCACCAGCAGGCCGGCAAGGCCGGACCACGGATGCGAGGTGGCGTGGAGGATGGCGGGAAACGTCATCACCGTGAGTGTGACGTAAGGCACATAGTGCAGGAACGAACGCACGAACCGGTTGCGGATGGGCTTGCGGATGAGCAGCAGGGGCAGCACGCGGATCAGATAGGTGACCCCTGCCATGACAAGCAGATACGGCAGCATGTCAGATCGCACGGTCCACCTCCCGGTTGACGGCATGAAGCCCGGATTTTGCCTTGTCCTTGCCGGCAGCGGTGTGGATGGCGCGCGCGCCGACTCCTGCCGCTGTCCGTATGTTTCCGCCCACGGAATCCCCGCCCACGGAATCCCCGCCCACGGGCTGTGGGTTCTCGTCCCATCCATCCCTTGTCTGGCGCTGTGTGGCTTCATCCCTGATGGGGAACAGAAAAGCGCCTGCTCCTGCCACCAGCAGCGTCAGCAGGATGATGCGGGTGCCCGGCGTGATGTCGCGAACGCGTGGCATACGGGCCGCGGCCAGGCTCAGGGCCATCGATACGGCCACCAGACCCGCAAGAATGCGGCTTTTTCGGGCAGGCGGCAGGATGATGGCGATGAACATGGCATAAAGGGCGATGCTCATCGCGCTGAGGACCCGACCCGGCAGCACGCCGCCCAGCATGGCGCCGAGCCAGGTGCCGAGTGTCCAGCCAGGCAGGGAAACCGCCATGGCGCCATAGGTGTAGAACGGGTTGAGAAAGCCTTCAGCGGCGATGGAGATGCCGAAGATCTCATCCGTGACGCCCTGGGCCAGCAGAAGCCGGTGCCGGAAGGGTGCCTTGGGATCGAGTTTCTGGGACAGCGCCGCGGACATCAGGCAATAGCGCAGGTTGATGATGAGCTGTGTGACGGCCATCTCGAGCAGGGCCGCACCGGTGGCGATGACACCCAGACCGGCGAATTCCCCCGCCGACGTGACGCTCGTGGCCGACATCAGCGCGGATGCGGCCGGAGACAGTCCCGCCTTGACGGCCGCGATGCCGAGTGTGAAGGCGACGGCAAGATACCCCAGCGCGATGGGGATGCCGTCGCGCATGCCCCGCACGAATGACTGCCTGTTTCCGCTCATGCTGTGCCTCCATCCTTCGGCGCCATTGGGTCTTCGATTCTGCCTGATTGTAGCAAAGCAGTTGCAATCAGTAAAACGAATCATTAGAATGGATGCATAAGAATAACTGATGGCAATGCAGGATGCCGCAACGGCGGCAGGTGTGGACGAAAGGATTTCCATGACGCGGTACGAGGCCTTCATGACCATACTGGAAACCGGCAGCTTCACGCGGGCTGCCAGTGTCATGGGGTATACGCAGTCCGCGGTCAGCCAGATGCTGCATTCGCTTGAAAAGGAGCTGGGCACCACGCTCATCCTGAGGTCACGCGGCGGTATTTCGCTGACGCCGGATGGCGAGGTGCTGCTGCCATACATCCGGGGCATCTGCACCGCCCGTCGGGAGCTCCTGGAGAAGAGACAGGAGATGTCCGGCCTCAAGGGGGCGCGCATCCGCATCGGCACCTTCTCCAGCGTCTCGAGCAACTGGCTTCCCGGCCTGATGAAGGATTTCCGGCACCAATACCCGTCTGTGAGCTTCGAGCTTCACCAGGGCGAATACACCAGCATCGCGCAGTGGATCCGGGAAGGCACCGTGGATTTCGGATTTGAGAATCCCCGGGCGGAAGCCGTGGCGGGGCTTGAGACCATTCCGCTTCGCCGGGACGAGATGATGGCGGTGCTCCCGGCGGGGCATCCCCTCGCGGCATCAGCGTGTGTGGCCGCGGCGGACCTGGTGCGCGAGCCGTTCATCCTGCTGGACGAGGGACAGCTCAGCGAGCCGCTCGAGTACTTCGCGCGCCTGGGCCTTGCGCCTCACGTGCAGTATCGCGCCCACGACGACTACACCATCATGTCGATGATCGAGAATGGCCTGGGGATCGCCATCCTGCCCAAACTCGTCATGACGCGGCATGCCTACCGGGTGGAAACGCGGGTGGTCGATCCGCCCCTGTTCCGCACCATCGCACTGGCGTTTCGCAACCGGAAGGCCATGCCGATCGCCAGCCGTCTTTTTTTGGATTTCATCGTCGACCGGTATGGCGCGATGCGGGAACAGGTGGACGGACCTGCAGAGCCGATGAGAGAACGGGCGGACGGGTCCGCCGGACCCGTGCGGGAACAGGATGATGCCGCTTCGGACAGGGCGCCGGAGCGGGCGGCCGCGTCGTCACGGTGAACGGCGCTGGCCATGGTGAAACGGAGGGAGACGCATGATGACGCTGCGCAACACGGCTGGTGCCTATCTGCTGCGGGACGACAAGATCCTGCTGATGCGGCGATCCTTGGACAAGCGCCTCAATCCCGGACAATGGGCGCCCGTCGGCGGCCACATGGAGGCGCACGAGTTCGAACGGCCCAAGGAGGCGTGCCTGCGCGAGATCCAGGAGGAAACGGGCATCACGCCGGCGGAGATCCGCGATCTGGGGCTGAGGTACCTGCTGATCCGGCAGGAGGGTGGCCGGATCAGCCTGCAGTACGTTTACTTCGGGTATACGGACAAGAAAACCCTGCAGGCATGCGAGGAAGGGGAGCTTTTCTGGGTGCCGGTCGCCGACTTGTTCGACCGCGAGTTCCCGGTGGAGAAGGAAACCATGCTGCGTCACTATTTCACGGGGGGCGCGGCGGACAACCGGGTGCATGTCGGGCTGCTTACATACCCCGATGGGATCGCGACCATCGACTGGCAGCCCCTGACACCCATGCCGGAGCAGGCATGAGCGGGATGCGCGGCACAGGACGGTGTCACATGGAGACAATACGCGCCCGGTTGTGCATGACGGATGGGGCTGTGTGGCCGCGCGAAACCGCGGCTGACGACATGGTGGAGGATTCAGCATGGTGACGCATTACAACAAGCTGATCAGGGACCGCATCCCGGAAATCGTTCGTGGCGGAGGCGGTACCGCTGTCGTGACTGTCCTCTCGGACGCGGCATACCGCGAGGCGCTGGATCGCAAGCTGAGCGAGGAGCTGGCGGAGTATCTTGCGGAAGGGGATGTTGCGGAGCTGGCCGACCTGCTGGAGGTGGTCCTGGCGATCTGTGAAACGCGGGGCGTGGACGCGGATGCGCTGGAGGCCATGCGGCGGGCGAAAGCGGAGAAGAACGGCCGTTTCTCGCAGCGCCTGTTTCTGGTGAGTGTCGAGCGGGCGTGAGACCGGCCGGGGCGCCGCAGGCCGGGAATTGGCCGATCGAACCGGGAGATGGGAGGATGACCATGAACTTGAGGGATATCAGGATGAGGGCGCTGGATGGCGTCTGGTGCGTCTGCCGGCTGCATCCGGATGCAGCCGTTCCTTCCTGGGCGGATGGGAAGGAATTCCTTTCCATGACGAGAACGGCGGACGAGCTGTCGATCGTCTGCCGTCAGGAGCGGGTTCCGGCAGGCATCGACTGCGAACGCGACTGGCGGATCCTGAAGATCGAGGGCCAGCTCGATTTCGCGCTCGTGGGGATCCTGTCCGCCATCTCCACCATATTGGCGAATCGGGAGGTGAGCATTTTCGCCATCTCCACCTTTAACACCGACTACGTGCTTGTCAAGGCCGGTGACCTGAACCGGGCCGTGCAGGCGCTTGCCGAGGCGGGCATCGACATGGCGGCGGAGACCTGAACCGGTCGCAACGCCCTTCTCCTGACGGCCCGGTCCGTCCGCCGTTCCGGATTCAGCGCGAGGCGCCGGTCATCTGCCGGAAGAAGGCCATCATGTCCGTGTCCACATACAGGGGGGAACCATCGATCTTGCTGTAGGCGATGGTCTCATCCAGGGTGTGGCTGTTGGTCAGGCTGAACTCCGTCCGATATTCCGCACACCACGGCATGCCCTCGGCATCAAAGGTCATGATGAGATCGGACAGAATGGTCCGGATGGTGTCGCCCGGTATCGGCGACTTGATCATGAAGCCGGCCGTATCGCCACCGAAGAATCCGAACTCGCCGACCATGAAGCCGACACCGTGCTTCCTGGCCGTATTGCGCACGTCGTTGAGGCTGACTCCGTGGTAGGTCAGGTCCAGTGCCTCCTTGCCGAATATCCGTTTCCCCGATTCGTCAACGAACGGCCATGAGAGGTTCCTGTAGAAATCCGGATTCGCATCCATCGTTTCCTGCATGACGACAAATACCGGATTCGGGTCGTAGAGGTGGGCGCACAGGGCGACTCCCATCCTGGCCATGCTTTCACCCGAAACACCGGTCTGTGCGTGCACATCCGCAACGATCAGCCGTTCGGGGGCGGATTCGCGGATCGCGTCGACGAGGGGGCGCATGGTTTCGCCGTAGTTGGCATCGTCAACCGGCGTGCATTCGTTCATCAGGCAGAAGCTCAGGTACTTGTTCGGGATCGTGGCATACCGTTTGGACAGCATGCGCCAGTAGCGGGCCGTCAGATCGCGATAGGCTGTGTCTGTGAAGATGGAAGCCGTCTTGTCGAAGGTAGTCTGCAAATCATACTCCGGCTTCATCGCGGGGCCTTCGGTAAAACAGAACTGTATGTGGACGCCGTATCGGATGCCGGCGGCAAGGATGCGGTCGAGGTATTCCAGCTCCGCGACATTCACCTGGTCCTCCGCCGGATACGCGGGACCGGAAAGGGACCCCCATCCGACCCGCACATTGGCGAAGTTGCCTCCTGCTTCCGAGATCGTCCGGATATCCGCCTCGAACGTCCAGAGCTCGGGAAGCCCGGACAGGGCGCCATGTGCGGCATTGCTCAGGTGGTCGACGTTGAACCCTTTCCAGGCCGGCAGGTTGGCGGCTGTTGCGTCGGGCAGCTCGGAAGCGGCGGCAAGCAGTTCATCGGCAAGGATGTCCCGGTTGTAGCCGCCGACCTCCTCAAGCGGGCGGTATGCCGCCGGCATGAGCCAGCGCCCGTAGTGCCATGCCGCCAGAACCGCTTCGGACAGGCTCACCGGATCGTCAGGGCGGAAAGTCATGTCCTCGTGCAGGCTCATGACGCGCTCCGACGTGATGCGGTCGAATGCCGTGACCGCATACTGGACCGCCGTGCTGTTTCCAAGTTCGTCAATCTCCCGGATGTCCCTGCACAGCTGCCAGAGATCCGCGTTGGCTGACAGGGTGGCATCGTGCGTCCTGCCCATGAGCGCCGCGTTCGGGAAGGAGCGCCACGCGCCGTCCTTGTTCCAGAATCCGTCGACCTGCTCATCGACAAAACGCGTGAAGGTCTGGAAGGGGAGCCCCAGCTCCATTTCGCAGGAGGTGTAGAACACCAGCTCCGCCAGGTTCATGCGGGTGGCGACGCCATCCTTCGGGTAGGACCGGAACCGCTTTCCGGACACCGGATAGGCATCCAGGAACTTGCTGGCCGTGCCGTAACGCGCCGTCACCACCTGCTGCATCATGCGGCACAGATCGTCCAGCCGGATGCCCGCATCCGGTGATTCCACGGTGACGCCCGCCAACAGGCCGGACTGGATGGCATCCGACAGGTGCTGCCGACTGGAAGGATCCTGGCCGCTCTCCCGTATCGACTGAAGCAGCGCTTCACCCGAGGCGTTTCCGGGCTGGGTCATCCCGTCTTCCGCGCTCCCGGTGGGGGAAGCGGAGGCGGTTGCCGCGGGGGGCGGCGAAACGGGTGCCGATTGGCCCGGATTGCCGGCGCAACCGGTCAGGATGCATGCGATGGCGAGCATGAGGATGGGCAGCGGGTGGGGGGGACGGCGTCTTGTGGCGGTGTGCATGATGTCCTCCTTGTTGCGGATGATGACGGGGAACGGGATCGTGGCGCAGGCCGCGGGCCTCCCGATGCGGGCATGCCGGTTGCGATTCATCAACAGTATACGGAATCCGCCGCACATTTTCCATCGATGCATGCGATTCCCTGCCGCATGCGCACGAGGATCCGCCGGTATCACACGGTGCTTTTGCTTCCCATGGGTCCCGGATGACGACAAACTGGAAAGGTCACGGTACAATGAGATGTGGTCCCGGAAAATGCACACGCAGGCACCTGATGGCGGACGCATCGCCTTGTCGGGTTCGCATGGGGAGCCTGGCCCGCATCGTGAAGAAAGGAAACACGGCATGAGACCAGAAGAACGCAAGGAACGGGCAGGGGCCGCAATCCGCCCCTGCCGTCCGGATGAGCTCCACGCCTTGCGGACGCTCTCCATCAAGACGTTTGATGAAACCTTCCGTTCGGCCAACCGGCCGGAGGTCATGGACGCATTTCTTGCCGAGGCGTTCGCGCCGGAGAAGCTGGCCGCCGAAATGTCCAACACGGAGAGCCGGTTCTTTTTCGCCATCCGTGACGGGGAACCGGTCGGATATCTCAAGCTCAACGTCGGGAACGCGCAGACGGAGTACCAGTCCGAAGGCATGCTGGAGATCGAGCGGATTTATGTGTCGGCCGAACACCAGGGATGCGGCCTCGGGAAGCGCCTGATGGCCTTCGCACTGGAGATGGCCGCCCGCGGCGGTCATCCGGCCGTCTGGCTCGGCGTGTGGGAACACAATCCCAAGGCAATCGCCTTTTACACGCGGGAGGGATTTTCCCGTATCGGGCAGCATGTATTTCGGGTGGGAGACGAGGATCAGACGGACTGGCTGATGCGCAGGGACCTGCGGTGAGGGTCGTGCGGACGGGAGCGTGACAAACCATGCGGCTTTCCAATACGGCCCTGCTGTCCAGGCTGTATGACCGGAATGAGGCGACCGGCGCATACATCATCAAGATCGCGATCGACCGTTATTCCGACTGCTTCAACGAGTGGGACCCGGCTCCCTTCCGCCGGCGCGACCTCGACCAGGACCTGATCCGCTATCTGCAGGACAGCTCCGAGGACATACCGCTGAAGCATCCGATCGAGCTGCAGATCGACATGCCGGGCGCGGAACGGGAACCTGAGCTGGAGCTGCGCGCACGGGGCGGATTGGACACATACTTCGATTTCGTGATGCTGTCCCTGAAAAAGAGCATGGCAGCCACCTGCAAGCGGGCACTGCTCTATGTGTGCATCTTTGCTGCCTGCATCTCTTCCTCGCTGTACCTGTCACGGGTCCTGCCCGAGCACATTGTCGTGGACACCTTCATCGAAGGGCTGTCCATCGGTGGCTGGGTTTTCCTGTGGGAGGCGCTGGACCGCGTCGTGTTCAAGAACCGCGAGACCCGCCAGCGCATCCGCATGTACAAGCGGCTGGAGGAAGCGCCCATCCGGTTTCGCTACATCGAATAGGCGAACGGCCGCCGCCGCGGGCGGCAGGGGGGCGCACTCATGCAAAGGCTCTCTGGTCGAGGATATGATAATCGACCACTTTTGTTTCCTGGAAGCCCAGACGCCGATACAACGCCTGCGCCGAGGGGTTCGTGCTGTCGACCTCGAGGCCGATCGCCGCGTGCGTGGGAACCAGCTCATACAGGACACCGGTGAGAAACTCGCGGCCGATGCCCTTGTTCTGCAGTTCCTTGAGAACCGCCACCGAGTTGACCGACACATGGTCGTCATGCGTGCCGATGAAGCAGACCGCGACCGGTTTTTCTCCGAGGAAACCAAGGTAGCCCTGCCGGTCGGGCAGCGTCAGGCTGTGCCGCAGGAAGCTGTCGAAATCGCGGTCGTCCTCCCCGTAGGCGCTGGTGCTGATCACCCTGACCTCGGGCAGATCCGCGATCGATGCCTTGCGGATGCGTACACGGCTCGGCGCCGGTGCCGTGAAGGGCGTGGAAAGACGCATCGATCGTTCGGAATGCTGGATTGCGGCGCTGTAGGCGCCGGCAAAACGCGATTCGGCCGTCCCGACCCGTTCCGCGACAAGCAGCAGGCAGGGATAGCCACGGTCCCGCAGGGAGGCTGCCATGTCCTTGAGCAGGCGCGATCCCAGTCCCCGGCCGCGTGCGGACGGCCGCACGCACAACGAGATCTCCGCTTCCTGCAGCGATGGTGCGAAGACGGAGGCAAGGCCTGCCAGCATGCCGTCCTCATAGGCTAGCAGCCAGGAGGCCATCTCCCGGTCGGCATTGAGCGTGTGCTCCATCTGCACGCATGCGGAGAAGCCGTCGTGCGCCTCGCTTGCACGGATCAGGGTGGTGACCTCCACATACTGCGCGTCAGTGAGGGTGGTGGTGAAGTGGAACATGCATCCTCCTGGGAAACGGGGGCGGGCTGTCCTGGACAACCGGCTGGTTATCGGCCTCTCGTGCGACATCTATAGAATACGCCCCGGGATCCTTTCGCGGAAAGGGCTTCCCGCATCCGAGATTGGTTTGAGTGAAAGTATGCGGTGCGGCCTGTGCATTCTGTACGCCCTGTGGTATGATCCGGTACGTGAATTCATCGGTATCTTGATGACATGATGCCGAGCCCGGATGGCGCGCATGCTGGTCGAACGGATTCACCGCGTGCTGGCCGAACGGATTCACCGCGCGGGGTGGTTATGAAGGTTGTCACACTCTTCGAGAATCGAACCGAACGCAAGGACCTGAAGGCGGGCCATGGTCTTTCGCTGCATGTGGAA
The DNA here is from genome assembly GCA_023440865.1 of Bacillota bacterium. GTDB lineage: Bacteria > Bacillota > Clostridia > DSM-8532 > DSM-8532 > JAEWSN01. Next base: position 2,993 of record JAEXRM010000210.1, on the reverse strand, counting down.
ACCGGCAGCAGCCGGATCCTGCTGGATACGGGCAAGGATGCGTCGTTTGCGCGCAATGCCGTCCGCCTGGGCATCGATCTTGCGGCGGTGGACCGATGTGTGCTGTCGCACGGCCATGACGACCACGGGGGTGGATTGCCTGCGTTTCTGGCCGCGAACGGCACCGCGCCCATCCATCATGGGAAGCGGGCCTTCGACCGGCATGCGCTGAAGCTGTTCGGCCCGTTCCGCATGAGCATCGGCCTGAATCCGGCATGGCAGGAGAATCCGCGGTTCCGGCAGGAGGATGCGTCCGTCTGGCTGGATGAAAGCCTGTTGCTGGTGACCCATGTCCGGGGCCGCCGGCTCATGCCGCCCGGGAACGCATCCCTGGAGCAGCGTTGCGCCGACGGGACGTACCGGATGGACGACTTTACCCACGAGGTGAGCCTGCTGGTGCGCGAGAATGGCAGGGACACGTTGTTTTGCGGCTGCGCGCACAACGGCATCCTGAACATCGTCGAGGAAGCCGCCGTTCAGGCGGGCCGTGTGCCGGACCTGGTTGTCGGCGGGTTCCATCTGATGGGCCTCGATCCGAAGCGGGCGGAGGACCGGGCGTATCTGGACGCGTTGGCCGAGGGACTCGAACGGAGCGGTGTTTCCCGCTTTCTCACATGCCACTGCAGCGGAGAAGCATGCACCGCGTATCTGGCCAGACGGTGCGGCAAGGTGGGCGAGATCCGCACGGGATCCGTTCTCACCTTGTGAAGGGATGCGCCTGCAAGCAGCGATCCGGGATCGTCCGGCATGGGGCGGATCATTCGGCAAGCAGCGACCCGAGATCGTCCAGCAGGCGGCGGATTGCCGCCTCCTCCGTCGCCCATGAGGTCACGAGGCGGATGCTGGCATGCATGTCGTCTTCCTTCGCCCATACATGAAAAGCGTAGGTCTGCGCCAGCCGTTCGACGACCGTGTTCGGCAGGATGGGGAAGAGCTGGTTGCTGGCTGACGGCACCAGAAAACGCACGCCAAGTGCGGAGAGGCCAGCTTCCAGTCGTGCGGCCATGGCGTTGGCATGTCGTGCCAGCTCCTCATACAGACCATCACGGAACATCTCGAGGAACTGGATGCCCAGCAGCCGCCCCTTCGCCAGGAGGGCGCCGCGCTGCTTCATCAGGAACCGGAAATCCGCCTTCAGGGCCGGGTTCCCGATGACGAAGGCTTCGCCGATCAGGGCGCCGTTCTTGGTGCCGCCGATGTAGAAGGCGTCGGCATGGCGGGCCAGGTCGGGCAGCGTCATGTCGGCGCCGCGCGCCGTGAGAGCGGAGCCGAGCCGGGCACCATCGACAAAGAGCAGCAGCCGGTTGTCCGTGCAGACGGCGCGGATGGCCTCAAGCTCGGCGAGCGAGTAGACCGTACCGACCTCTGTGGTCTGGGAGATGTAGACGAGAGCGGGCTTGACCATGTGTTCGTCGGTGTGCGCCTCGACGGCCGCCTGGATGGCCCGGGGCGTCAGCTTGCCGTTGACGGCGGGCATGGAGATGACCTTGTGGCCTGTCGCCTCGATCGCGCCGGTCTCATGCACGAGAATGTGCCCGGAGTCCGCGGCGATGGCCGCCTCGTGCGGGCGCAGGAAGGCGGAAATGCCGATGAGGTTCGTCTGCGTGCCGCCTGAGAGGAAATGGATGTCGACATCCTCGCGGCCGACCGCCTTGCGGATGAGCGTCGCGGCTTCCCGGCAGAAGCGGTCCTCGCCGTATCCGTCCTCCTGCTGCAGGTTTGTGTCCATGAGCGCCTTGAGAATCGAAGGATGGGCGCCTTCCGCGTAATCGTTCTTGAAGCTGATCATCTTGTGCCGCCTCCCGGATGTGGTATCGAACATGACGCGCCTGTCGGGCGCCCGCATCGAACAGGGATGCAGGCGCCATGGACTCATCCCGTCCATCATACGGCGGCATGGCGGAGGAAGCAAGCGCGGTTCATCAACGCTGTGCCCATCCTGAGGCATCCGCCGTTGGCCGGCGCATGGTTCATCCCACCGTAGGCCGGTGCATGGCTCATCCTACCGGTGACCGGCGCCTGCTTCATCCCACCGGTGACCGGTGCCGGTTTCGCCAGGCACCCGGTGCGCAGCCGAAACGCCGTCCGAACAGATGGTAGCAGTGGCTCAGATTTTCAAATCCCGCGTCGAGCGCCAGCACCAGAATGGGGTCGTCGCTGTGTGCCAGGCTGTTGGCAAACCATGTCAGCCGTGCGTCCTGCAGCCAGGCGGTCGGGGTCGTGCCCAGGCATCGCCGGAACGCGCGCGACACGGAGTCTGGATGCAGCCCGGACAACCGGTACAGGGCGGGCAGACCCTCACGCAGACAGGGCTGGCGCCGCATCGCCTGCATGGTGCGCATCATCCAGGCGGGGCAGCCTGTATCGGCGGCCGGCTCGAGGAAGCCGTCCACGACGACGGATGCGATCAGCATGCGCAGCGTGTTTCTGCACCGGTCGCGTTCCGTTGCGGGGATCGCGGGCAATGACTCCATGCGCTGGCGCATGGCCTGCAGCAGGTGGGGCGCCGGCTGTGCGACAGGAGAGCAGTGAGCGGACAGCAAGCCCTCCAGCTGGTCCGATTGACCGAGGAAGGCGCCAAGATCCTGCATGACGGCAGGGGAGAAGGCGAGGTTCATGAAGCGGCAGGCCGTTCTGTCTGCGGATCCCAGCCGGTGGCAGTCGTCGGGGCGCGTGAGGATGAGGTGTCCCTCGGGAACGACACGCGTTTCCCCGTTCGTTTCGATCCACAGCCGTCCATCCGTGACCAGCTCGATTTCGAAGAAGTCGTGCGTGTGCACGGTGGAACGGTCCGTCACGACGGCAAGATGGTAGTGCGACTCCTCACCCGGCCTGCAGAAGTCGGCCAGGCATAAGCGTTCGATGAGGGGGGCGGGGGTGTGCCCGATCATGATGTGGGCTCCCTTCATGTCTCCGTGTCATGCGGCAAGGAGGCAGGATGCTGTGCGCGGGGG
>JAEXRM010000127.1 GCA_023440865.1 Bacillota bacterium | reverse complement strand
CTGGACGGCTGTGGTATCCGCCTCGACGGGAGCCGGCGAGCTCGCCCGGAACAGGGCGACTGTCTGCCGGGAGTTGTTCAGCAGCACACCCATCCCCACCATCAGGAACAGCAGCGAGGTGCCTCCCGCCGAAAAAAACGGCAGCGGGATGCCCGTCGTGGGCAGCAGCTGCGTCACGACTCCCAGGTTCAGCAGCGTCTGGATCGCGACCAGGGATACGATGCCGACCGCCATCAGCGTGCCCATCATGTCCGGCGCGTTCATCGCCACACGCATGCCGCGGATGAAGAGCAGCACGAACAGCAGCAGCAGCGTCGCCGCACCGACAAAGCCGAGTTCCTCGGCAAGAATCGGAAAAATGAAGTCGCTTTGCGGCTCGGGAATGAACAGGTTTTTCTGCAGGCTCCGTCCCAGACCCTTGCCGAACAGGCCACCCGAACCGATGGCGATCAGGGAGTTCGTGATCTGGTAGGCATCGTCCGCCACGTCGCCTGTCTTGCCAAGGAAGGTCATCATGCGATCCACGCGATAGCTTTCCGTGAAAAGCAGGACACCCAGCAGCCCGCCGGCGGGCACGCCGACAACGATGAAGTGCCAGATCCTCGCGCCGGCCACGAACAGAATGACGATGGCAAGCAGCGTCGTGATGCCGAGGGCGCTGTAATGCTTCTGGAAGAAGAGGCCGGCATCGATCAGACCGACCAGCACCAGATACGGAAACAAGCCGTTCTTCAACGACTTGAGCACCTCCTGGCGTTGTGACAGGCTGAAGGATAGCGCCAGGATGATGGCGATCTTCATGAATTCCGACGGCTGCACGGTCGTGAAGCCCAGATTGATCCAGCGTTTGGCGCCATTGATCGCATACCCGAGCGGTGTCAGGGCGACCAGCCAGATCAGGATGAGCCCCGCAATGGCGAACAACGGGGAGAGCCTGCCGATGGCATGGTAGTCGATCCGCGACAGAACGAGCATCACCACGACGCCCCCCACCGAAAGCGCAGCCTGCTTGAGGAAGAACTCGAACTTGTCTCCGAAGCGGTACATCGCATAATAGGAGCTGGCGGAAAAAACCATCAGCAGGCCGATGGCCATCAACAGCAGGATCAGTGTCAGCAGGGGAAAGTCGAGATCCTTCCATCTGCGCTTGCTCCTGGTTTCCGTCATGCCTCTCCCTTCCCGCTCACGATCATCGGGTGACGTACGGGCCATCGCAAGCCCGCCGAATCCGGATCTTCATCCCGAATCCGGATCTTCATCGCGCCGACAGCAGGGCGATCAGCCCGAACAGCACGCTGACGCCCGAAAAAACGGCAACGATGCGGTTTTCCTTCCAGCCGCACAGTTCAAAATGGTGATGGATGGGTGCCATCCTGAAGATACGCCTGCCGGTCCGCTTGAACCAGAACACCTGGAGCATGACCGAAAGGTCCTCCACCACATAGATGATGCCCGCCAGAATCAGCAGCAGCGGCATGCCCGCCGCGATGGAGACGGAAGCCACCGCCCCGCCGAGCGCCAGCGAGCCCGTATCGCCCATGAACACCTTGGCCGGATGGAAATTGTACAACAGGTAACCGAGCACCGCGCCGGCCATGATGGCGGCAAACAGCCGGATTCCGTCCCAGGCGCCGCGCAGCGAGAACAGCACGCCCAGGACGGTCAGCACCACCAGCGTCACACTGCCACAGAGCCCGTCCACCCCGTCGGTGAGGTTGACTCCATTGGTGAATGCCAGCAGGATGAACACGCCGAAAGCGCCGGAAAGCCAGAAGGGAACCGTCCAGGCGGCATTGATGCCCGCAAACGGCACCACGATGTGCGAAATGTCGGTTCCACCGACCAGGCACCAGGCCACGAAGGCGACGGACACGATGCCGAGCGCCACCATCTTCTGCCTGCCGGACACGCCCTTGTTGTTCTTCTTGACGACCTTGAGCCAGTCATCCCAGAAGCCGACGGCGCCACAGCCCAGCGTCACCAGCATGAAGGGCCAGAGATTGTACCCCAGCAGCGAAACCGGCACACCCACGACAACCATGGCGACCAGGAAGATCAGGCCGCCCATCTGGGGGGTGCCGTTTTTGGCGTAATGGCTCTTGAGTCCCTCCTCGCGGACGGTCTGTCCGACCTTGAGCCTGACAAGCCATGGGATCACAAGCCGGCCTGCGATGGCCGCGACGGCGAAGGAGGCAAGGAACAATGCGACAGGCAGGGGCAGAAAGCCAAACAGGGGATTCATGACAACCTCCCGGAGGTTCCGTCCGGGAGAGCGGCTTCCGCCGGCGGCTCCTCGGGGAACAGTCCTTCCACAATGCGTTCGAGATGAAGCCCCCGGGACGCCTTGAACAGCACAACATCACCCGGTTCGAGGCAATCGGCCAATGCGGCCTGCGCTTCCCCGACCGTGGCATAATGCTGCATCGTACCGCGCTTCATGCCCATTTCTCGCGCACCGTCCAGGTAGCCCTTCGCCGCCGGGCCGACGCCGAACAGGAGCCCCACCTTCAGGGTCGCCACCTGCCGGCCGACCTCGATGTGCGCGTCATGCGCCCAGTCACCCAACTCGAGCATGTCGCCAAGGACCGCGACGGTGCGGCGGCCGGCGCCGAGCTCGCCAAGCACCGCAAGCGCCGCCTTCATGGAAGCCGGTGCCGCGTTGTAGGCGTCATTGATGATCTTGATGCCGCGGCGTTCGAAGATGAACATCCGCATCCGCTCGCCCGCGTAGCGCATGAGGCCTTCCTCCGCCTCGGCCTGCGACAAGCCCAGCACATGGCAGACAGCCAGCGCGGCCAGCGCGTTGGAAACGCTGTGCAGTCCGGGCGCGCGGATGGTGAAGGAGCCATCCTGACCGGCGATGCTCGTTTTGAACGCCATGCCGTTTTCTCCGAGAGAGGCGGCCTCATAGCCCTGGATGTCGGTGGCCTCGTCCATGCCGTAATAGAGCGTCTTGAAGCGGAGCAGCCCCCGCAGGCCCTTGAGCAGCTCATCCTCGCCGTTGAGGATCACGACGCCGTCGGACCCCATGCCCTCGATGATCTCGAGCTTCGCGCGCAGGATGTTCTGCCGGGATCCGAGCTTCTCGATGTGGGACAGGCCGATGTTGGTGATGACGGCAATATCCGGCCGGACGATGCGCGACAGATGGCCGATCTCCCCCAGGCTGCTCATGCCCAGCTCGAACACGGCGGCCGTGTGGAGGTCATCGAGCTCGAGCACCGACAGCGGCAGGCCGATCTCGTTGTTGTAGTTCCCCTTTGTCCGCAGGACATGGTACCGCGCCCCCATGGCGGCAGCGATCATCTCGCGGGTACTCGTCTTGCCCACGCTGCCGGTCACGGCCACAACAGGGATGCGGAAGCGGGTACGATGCCAGGCGGCCAGTTTTCCCAGCGCCGCCACCGTGTCGGCGCACCGCACGCAGGGCGTTCCCACGGGCAGATCGACGTCATCCAGCGCAAGCAGCAGCACGGCTCCCTTGTCGAGCGCCTCCCGCGCGAACATATGTCCGTCGAACCTTGGTCCGCGGATGGCAACATACAGCGAGCCCGCCCCGATGGTACGGGTGTCGTTCGACACACCGAGAATCCGGATGTCCGCATCGGCCTCCAGCCTGCCACCGACCGCGTCGGCCACTTCCCTTGCCGTCATTGCTCTCACCGGATCACACCATCTCTTTCAGCAGGGCTTCCACCACTTCGCGCTCATCATAGTGGATGGTCTTGTCCTTGAACATCTGGTAGGTCTCGTGCCCTTTGCCGGACAGGACGATCACATCGCCCTCCCGGCCGATCGACAGCGCGTGGCGGATGGCCTGCGTGCGGTCGATGATGACGGTGTACGCCACCTGCAGCGGACTGATGCCCGCCTCGATGTCCTGTACGATGCGTTCCGGATCCTCGGTGCGCGGATTGTCGGACGTGATGACCGTATAATCGGCCAGACGGCCCGATATGGCCCCCATGACCGGCCGTTTTGTCCGGTCACGGTCTCCGCCGCAGCCGAACACGCTGATGAGGCGGCCGCGTGTGAATCCGCGTACAGCCGACAGGATGTTTTCCAGGCTGTCCGGCGTGTGCGCGTAGTCGATCATGACCGTATAGGGCATGCCGGGCGTCGGCACCACCTCCGCGCGACCGGGCACCTGCACCGCGGCAAGGCCCTCGACCACCGCTTCAGGGGTGATGCCGAGCGCACCGCAGGCCGTGATGGCGGCCAGGGCGTTGTAGACGTTGAAGATGCCAGGCGCGGACACACGCACATCCGTCGTGAACCAGGGAGCGACCACGCGGAAGGAGACACTGTCGGCATGCGTCACCACCGCTTCGGCCCGCACATCCGCCTGGCGTTCCACACCGTAAGTCAGCACGGGACAGGTCGCGGCAGCCCGCACGGCGTCGGCTGAGCCGATGTCGGCATTGATGATGCCGAGCCCGCAGCGCGAGAACAGCAGCATCTTCGAACGGAAGTAGTCGTCCATGTCGGGGTGCTCGGCACCGCCGATGTGATCCTGGGAAAAATTGGTGAACACGCCGATGCGGAAGGGCACGGCGTCGACACGGCTGAGCTTGAGCCCCTGGGAGGAAACCTCCATCGCCACGGCATCCACACCGCGGTCGCGCATCTTCTCGAACATCTCCTGCAGGTCGTATGATTCGGGCGTGGTGCGGCGCGCGGGAATGCGCTCATGCCCGATGCAGTTGGCGACGGTGCCGATCAGGCCTGTCTTTCGTCCGGCCTTTTCAAGGATTTCGCGGATCATGTAGGTTGTGGTCGTCTTGCCCTTCGTACCGGTGACCCCGACGATGTCCATGCCGGATGCCGGATTCCCGAACCAGCGGGCCGAGATGGCGGCCAGCGCGCGTCGCGCGTCATCCACACGGATGATCGTGACATCGCCCACAATCTGGACGGGCTTGGTCGTTACCAGACAGATGGCGCCATTGTCCACCGCGGACTGGGCATACTGGTGCCCGTCGGTCGCGAAGCCGTCGATGCACACGAACAGGGCGCCGGGGAGCGCCTTTCTCGAATCATACGCCACAAGACGGATATCCGGATTCTCCAATCCCCGGACCCTTTCCCATTCAAGATCCGCAAGCAGTTCCACGAGTTTCATCCACAGCCTCCTCTGCCTTATGCCGTTCCAGCCGGAAGTTGGCACAACCATCACTGTAATGCATCGACCTTTCCCTGTCAATCGGCGATGGCATGCTCGAACTGCACCCCGACGACCTCACCCCGCTCCACCTGCACACCGGCTGCGGGTTCCTGTGCGGTGGCGATTCCGGACCCGCTGATGCGCAGGTTCAGTCCCGCCTTGCGGAGGGCTGCCCTGGCCTCCTCCACCGTCCGTCCGGAGACCTGCGGGACCACCACCATGACGGGAGCCGGATGCTGCCCCACATAGAGCGTGACCGTCGACCCCTGCGGCACGCTGCCGCCTACCGCCGGGTACACGCGGGTCACGATGTCCTCCGGTTTCTGCCCTTCCGTGCCCGCCTCCACGGCAAACCCGTATGCGGCAAGGCGTTCCGTTGCGGCGGCGACCGTTTCGTCCATCACATCGGGGAGGTAGACCTCCTTCGTCATGGCCTCCTGATCCTTCACCGAGTATTCGCGCTCCACCTTCAAGTAGGAAAGGATGCCCTCCATGAGCTTGCCCGCGACCGGCGCGACGATTTTGCCGCCGGCGACGTCCGACTTGACCTCGGCCTGCGGCCAGTCGACTTCGATCAGCAGGCAGACCTCCGGATCGTCAGCCGGCGCGAAGCACATGAAGGACACGATGTAATGGCCCTCCTCCGTCTCCCTCGTCTCCGATGTGCCTGTTTTGCCGGCCATGCGGTACCCCGAGATGTAGGCGTTCTTGCCGGTGCCTTCCGACACGACGCCTTCGAGGATGTCGCGGAGGGTGCGTGATGTGGATTCCGACAAGACCTGCCGCACCACCTGCGGCTCATTCCTGGAGACAAGCCGGCCCTCGGCATCGGTAATCTCCTTGATGATGGTCGGCTTCATGAGCCTGCCGCCGTTTGCGATGGCCGTATAGGCGGTGATCATCTGGATCGGGGAAACCTGGAACCGCTGGCCGAAGGACGCGACAGCCATGTCGAGTTCTGTCGGAACCGCGTGCCAGAGCCCCCTGTAATCGGTGTTCGACGGCTCGCCGGCGATCTCGATGCCGGTTCGCTCCTGGAAGCCGAACAGGCGGACCATGTTGTAGAACCGCTCCAAGCCCAGTTGCAGGGAAACCTTTGCAAACACGGGGTTGCAGGAATTGTAGACGGCTTCGCGAAAGGACTCGGCTCCATGTCCGCCGGCTTTCCAGCAGTTGATGGGCCAATCGGCGAGAACCAGCTGCTCATCCACCACAGGCGTGTTCTCCGTCACGATGCCGTACTCCAGCGCCGCGGCCGCCGTGATGGACTTGAAGGTGGAGCCGGGCTCGTAGGTGTCCATGACAGCCTTATTGCGGAAAACATGCTGCCACAGCCAGTCGGTGTTGGCCTTATCCGCAAAGCCCTTCCATTCCGCCTCCCCTTCGGCGGGCAACCACGCCGCGGGCTGGGCATCGGGCCGGTTCGGATCGAAATCGGGCAGGGAAGCCATGGCGAGCACCTCGCCCGAGTCGGGATCCATCGCGATGGCGGAGGCCCCATTTCTGACGTTCCACTGCGTGATGATGCCGGCGAGCGCTTCCTCGGTCATATCCTGGATTGTCTCATCGATGGTGAGGGTGACATTGTAGCCGTCCCTGACGTCCAGACGCATGGATTCGTCGTAGCTGACGGGGTTGCCGCGTGCGTCGACCTCGGACAGGATGCGGCCGGACTCGCCCTTGAGCGTGCCGTCCAGCTTCAGTTCCATGCCGAGCAGTCCCTGGTCGTCCGTTCCGGTATACCCGATGACGTGCGAGGCGAGACTCCCCTTCGGATAGAAGCGCTTGGCATCCTTGTCGACATACACGGATCCGACCTTGATCGACTGCAGATACTGCCTCGCCGCTTCCCCCTTTTCCTTGTCGATCTTGCGGGCGATATAGACGAAGGACTCGGAGGACGTCAGGTCGGCGTATACGGAGTCACGCGCGATACCCAGAATCGACGAGAGGTTGTCTGCAATCTGGGGGATGACCTGGGGACGCTTCTCCACCTCGGCCAACAGCAGCGCCGGATTGACGGACACCGTGGCAACCTCGGCGCTGATGGCAAGGCCCTTGCCATTTCGATCGAAGATGCTGCCCCGGGTCGGCCGGATTTGCTGCTGCCGGTTCTGGCCGATATATGCGAGCCGGTCGTATGCTTCCCCCCTGTACAGCTGCAGCCAGGCAAGTCGTGCCGTGATACCGGCGGCCGCCAGCACGAACACAACCAGCATCACTGTCGCGCGACGGCGTGCCGGGCGGCTTCTCTTGAGCAGGGCCTCCTCCTGGCCTACGACGACATGCATTCCCTTTCTTGCATCCGACATGGGGGTCTCCTCCTTTTCCGGCTGTTGGCCGCGGCGGGTCCCGGAAGCGGGACACCCGGCGGGACAAACAAAGGGACAGGATGCCAGCAGGCCGGGCCTGTCGGATCATGTCCCTGTTGCATTCGTTTTTACATTGTACCCTCCGGAGGGACAAAAGTCACGGATTGACTTTCCGCTCCGGCATGCCGTGGGCGCCCAATCCGGAAGGGATGAACGTGCCGGCATGTCAGCAGGTCACCGGAACATGGCCCCCATGATCTGCGCGAGACGGGTCCACAGGGTGCCGCCTCCCTGTTCCGCGGTCCGGACGTAGGACAGGTCGGATACGACGCTGTAAGCGCTTTTCGGGACATTCACGGGCACCACCTGGTTGGTGGCCGGCTCGTGCATCCCCAGATTCTCTTCCGCGATCTGACGGATCATGTCCAGCTGAAGACCGGATTCAATCTCGACCTCCAGCATGCGGCCCGCTTCCTTCAGCGAGGTCAGCTCCGCAGTCTTGCGGCCCAGATCGTAGTTCATCTCGGCAATCACGCCGTACCGGAACAGAATCAGGAAGCAAAGGCCAAACGCCGCAAGGATGCCAAAGAGCAGGCTTCCGCGCGGGAAAGCGACCGATACGGTCTGCAGGGACACCACGGATCCCGTCAGACGGGGCTCGGTCTCCGGCCGAATGACCGGCTGTTCTTCCCACTGCTGCATCCTGTTCTCAGCCAAAACCGACATGGTGCCCTCCCCTTTCATCATCACTTCCGGGCGATGCCCGAACCGGATATTGACCCAAGGTCTTTTGTGCTTCGGTCATGTCTCTTTCGTACGGGTCTTTTGTGCTTCGGTCGTTTCTCCTTCGTACGGGCCTTTTGTGCTTCGGTCATTTCTCCTTCGTATGGGTCTTTCGTGCTTCGGTCATTTCTCCTTCGTACGGGTCTTTAGTGCTTCGGTCATTTCTCCTTCGTACGGGTCTTTCGTGCTTAGGTCATTTCTCATTCGTACGGGTCTTTTGTGTTTAGGTCATTTCTCTTTCGTACGGGTGTTTAGTG